>JAUTCS010000027.1 GCA_030673825.1 Verrucomicrobiota bacterium JB024
ATCGTCGGTGGCCCTGTGGATACGCACCTGAAGCTCTGGCATGGCTTTAACCTGCTGCTGTTGCTGAGCTTTGCCACAGTAGTGGCGGGGGTGCTGCTTTATGCTTTCAGGAATCGGGTGCGCTTCTTCGCTGGCTCGGCACTGGAACGGCTGCCGCTGAATGCCTCGGCGGGCTTTGACTGGGTGCTCGCCCGGACGATCAGCGGTGCCGGTAAGCTCACCCGCCTGGTGCAGCACGGTAACCTGCGTCTCTACATCGTGGCCGTCGTGGCTTGCCTCAGCGCACTGATCCTGGCTGCGTTGGCTGGGACTTGGAGAGGGGCGTTGCCGCAGAGTACGCCGCTGCGGCTTGTGCCTGCCGGTATCGCCGCGCTCATGGTGTTCGGGGCGCTGGCGGCGGTGCGTGCGCGTGGCACGGTCATGGCGGTGCTGGCCATGGGCAGCGTCGGCTTCGGCATTGCGCTGCTGTTCGCCATGTTCGGAGCGCCCGACCTGGCGCTGACACAGATTCTGGTCGAGACGCTAACCTTGGCTCTGTTTGCCTTTGTCATTCGGCGGCTGCCGCCGATGCGGCCGCTTTCCACCAAACGCCGCCGGGTGAGTGATGCGGTGATCGCGACTATCGCGGGACTGGCTGTCACGGCGGCGCTGCTGGCGGTGCGCGTGGACCCGTCGTCCGAGGAGATGCGGGTGTCCGCTGAGATGGCGGCCAAGAGCCTGCCCGAGGCGCACGGGCGCAACATCGTCAACGTCATCCTGGTCGATTTTCGTGCCTTCGATACCCTGGGAGAAGTCTGTGTGCTGGCCATCGCTGCGATCGGCGTCGCCGGGCTGCTGATGGGCGAGGGCAAGGGTCGTGTCCAGGCGGAGTCGGCTGTGGCGACCCCGTTGTTCCGCACCGCGGTCAAGTGGTTGACTCCGCTGCTGCTTCTGATGGCAGTGTGGCTGCTCTTCCGCGGGCACAACGAACCGGGCGGCGGCTTCATCGGTGGCCTGGTTGCGGCTGCGGCTTTGATTTTGCGTAGGCTGGCTGGCGTGCGACCCTCCCCAAATCCCCAGCGTAAGCCGCTCCTCTTGATCGCGACGGGCATTTTTGCCGCCTTTGTCAGCACGTTGCCTTCGCTGCTCGCGGATCAGGTTTTCATGAAAGGCATGTGGGGCGGTTCGCTGTGGCTACCGCTGGTGGGCAAGACCAAGTTCGGTACACCTTTCCTCTTTGATGTGGGGGTGTTCCTCGCGGTGATCGGTGCCTGCCTGTTAATTTTGTCCCTGCTGATTCGGGATGAGCGCTCCGAACCAGCCCAGACTCAAACGACGTAGTGAAAGCGACCGACCGATGGAAATAATAATTATACTTCTGACGGGTTTCCTGTTTGGCTGCGGCATCTACCTGATGCTGCGCCGGGGGCTCGCACGCATGCTGATCGGCATTCTCTTTCTGAGTCAGGCCTGTAACCTGGCGATCCTGGTCGCCCCGGGTCTGGGGCCGGGGTTTTCCGCCATTATCGGTGATGGCGAGACGGCGCTGGCCGCCGGTTACCCGGACCCGCTCCCCCAAGCTTTAATCCTTACCGCCATCGTCATCGGTTTCGGTGTCATTGCCTTCAGCATCGCCCTGATCAAACAGGTCTACCAGAAGCTGAATATCGAGGACTACGACCGACTGACCCACACGGATTCCTGACCCACGCATGACAACCTTTCCTCTCTATCTCTGTCCGTTGATCCCGCTGGGAGCCGCGTTGATGCAACTCCTGCTGCGAGGGCGTACCCGCGCGCAGAACGTCGTCGCCGTTGTTTCGACCGGGCTGCTCATGGTGGTCGGGGTGACCCTGGTCGCGTACGTGAAGACGCACGGGCAAGTCGTGCTGGACATCGGCGACTGGACGGCCCCGGTGGGCATCCGCCTGCAAGCGGACATGCTCTCGGCGCTGATGGTGGCGATCACGGGTGTGATCGGCTTTTGCGGTGCGTTGCACAGCCTGCCGGAAACATCCGAGAGCGATATGAAGCGCGGCTACCACGTCATTTACCAGTTCCTGCTCTTCGGGGTGTGCGGTTCCTTTTTGACCAACGACCTGTTCAACCTCTACGTGTGGTTCGAGGTAATGCTGCTGTCGTCCTTTGTGCTGCTGGCCATCGGCAGGGGCAAGGCCCAACTGGAGGGCGCGGTCAAGTACGTGGTGCTGAACATTGTGGCCTCGATGATCTTTCTGATCGGGGCGGGGCTGGTCTATGCCACGCTGGGTACGCTGAATTTTTCGGATATCGCGCACCGCATCGCCGAGGGGCAGGGGAGCGCGGCGGGCATTCGGGTAGCGGCGGTTTTTCTGCTGATCGCCTTCAGCGTGAAGGCCGGACTGTTTCCGCTTTATGCCTGGCTGCCGTCCTCCTACCACACGCCCAGCCATACCGTTTCGGCGGTCTTTGCCGGACTGCTGACCAAGGTCGGCGTCTATGCGCTAATCCGTACCTTTGGGGCCGCCTTCGCGGCGGAGGACGGGTTCGTCCTGCCCGTGTTGTGGGTGGTGTCGCTGGCGACGATGGTAGTGGGCGTTCTCGGCGCGGCCAGCCAGTTTCATGTGCGCAAGATTCTGTCTTTCCATATCATCAGCCAGATTGGCTATATGACCTTTGGGCTGGCGCTGGGGACGGCGGGCGCGATCGCGGCAGCCATCTTTTACGTCATCCACCACATCATCGTAAAAACGAACCTCTTCTTCGCCGCGTCGGTCATCGACCGGATTGGCGGGGGGGAAGATTTGAAGAAGACCGGCGGCCTCTACGGCAAGGCCCCCTGGCTGGCCGTGCTGTTTCTGATCCCAGCGCTCTCGCTGGGCGGTATTCCGCCGTTTTCCGGATTCTGGGCCAAGCTGGCCCTGCTGCGCGAGATCCTCGGCGTCGATGCGTGGGTAGCGGCGTCGATTGCGCTCATCGTGGGCATCTTCACGCTCTTTTCCATGACCAAGATCTGGGCTGAGGCTTTCTGGAAAGACCGTCCGGATACTGCCGCCGCTCCTCGCCGGATTTACGCGGGCCATGTCGTCCCGATGGTACTGCTGGCCGTTGGGACGGTGGCCCTGAGCATCTATCCGACCTACCTTTTCGAGTTAGCGGAGATCGCCGCCAACGACCTCCTTAAACCTCCCGTACGATGAAAATCATGACATTAAAAAGCTTTTTGACAACCGGGGCGCACCTGCTGCGGTTTTTGCCCTACTACCTGCGGGAAATGACACTCTCGAACCTGCGGATCGCCCGGGATGTCTTCCGTCCCGACCCGAAGTTCGAGCCCGGTTTCATCAGGCTCGACCTCAACGGCTATGGCCCGTTCCAGCGCTGGGCGGCGGCCAGCCTGATCTCGATGACACCCGGGACACTCTCGGTGGATTTGTCCGACAAGTTCAACGTGCTCTGTGTGCACGCACTCTACCTTCATGATCCCGAGCAGATGCGGTCGGACCTTTACCGCTTACTGCACAAGGCGCTCGGGGAGCGACGAAAGGAGCGCTGGTCATGATCCCGTCTATCATCATTACAATCTTTGACCTGATGCTGGTGGCCGCGATTGTGCTGTGCCTGCTGCGGATGCTGAAGGGGCCGACCGCGGCCGACCGCATGGTCTCGATCGACCTGCTCGGCCTGCTGGTAGCAATCCTCATGATCGCTCATGTCGTGCGCAGCGGCGATGAGACGGTGCTGGATGTTGTGCTGGTCTTTTCCATCGTGGCTTTCTTCGGCACGGTGACGCTGGCCCATTACCTGCAGAGTGAATCCAACCACCCGACTTCCAAACGATGATTACGGTGATTGCATCGGTCTGCCTGCTTATCGGCGGTCTGTTCGCCCTGGTTGCCGGGGTGGGGGTGTACCGCTTTTCCGACTTCTACTCGCGCATTCATGCGGCGACGAAGGCCAGCACGTTTGGTCTCGGTTTTTCGGCGCTGGCCGTGGCCTTGGCCCTTGGCACCTTCTCGGCCTGGCTGAAAATGCTGGCCACCGTGTTGTTTATCTTCGCCACCCTGCCCATCGCCGCGCATCTGCTCTCGCGTTCTGTCCTGTCCCGTCAGAAAGGGAAGGAAAAGGAGCTGGGCGAGGACCCGGAGTCTCAGGACAGCGTCAAGCGGCCTTTGTTGTAGCTGGCGCGAAAGTCCCGGGGTGAGAAGCCGGATTTGCGGCGGATGAGTTTGGTCAGGTAATTCTGGTCGGTGATGCCCGAAAGCTGAGCCACTTCCTTGATGGAGTGGCGACCGGCCTTGAGCAGTTCCATCGCGTAGTGCAGGCGCCGGCTTTGCAGATACTGAGAGGGCGTCATCTTGTAGGTTTGCTTAAAGACCCGGAAGAGGGTGGCCCGGTGGACCTGAAGCTGGTCGGCCAGCTCGTTGACATTGAGGGTGGGCTCGGTGTAGTGCCGGTCGATCATGTCCCGGCATTTCACGACCCAGTTGGAAGCCTTGGGCAGGTGGGTGCCGTCGCGTAGCTCAGTGGCCGCCAGCAGCAGCTCGTGCGTCAGGTGGGCCGCCTGGCGGTCGCCGCTGGCGGTCCCCTGGCCGATGCTGTCGAGGATCGACTGGAACAACTTCGTGGGAAAGTCCCCGGCGCGGAAGGGCCGCTCCACGAAGCCGAATGACTCCAGAAAGGTGGGGCTGTTCCGGTGGTCGAGAGTCAGCCAGTGGTATTTCCACGGCTCATGGGTCGGGCGCAGGTCATGGAGCTCCCCGGGGAGCAGGTAGCAGACCTCACCGGCCTTGAGGCTGAAGCTCTGCCCCGAGAGGCGAAATTCACCCGCTCCGGACTCGCACCAGAAAATTTCGGCAAACCATTTCTCGAACGGTGGCTCAACCAGAGAGCCCTTCAGCAGACGATAGGTGCCGGCTGACCTGACCGTCAGGGGCAGGTGTTCCGGCGGGATGTGGCTGAGCCGATACACGCTGTTCTTTGTGGAGTGCAACATAAATACTAAAACTACAACATAAGTTCATTTGATCAAAGTCTAAATATGGATGATGGTTTTTTCTGTGAGCAACAATACTATGAAACGACCCAAGATTGTCATCATCGGCGCAGGCAGCCTCTTTTTTGGACGACAGGCTATCTGGGCAGCGGCCAACCTGCCCGGCTTTCGCGGTTGTACGCTGAGTCTCGTGGACATTGACGCGGGCCGTCTCGACAAGCTCACCGCGCTGGCCAAGCTCGTGGCCGGACCCACCGGCGCGAAGATCGAGAGCAGCACGAACTACCGCGATGCTCTGCCGGGGGCCGATTTTGTGGTGCTGAGCTTTTCCCGGAAGAACACCCACTACCGCCGTATCGAGTGCGAGGTCGGTGCCAAGTACGGCGTTCGCTCCTGCTCGGGCGATACGATCGGACCGGCGGGGATTTTTCACGCGGTACGCGAGTTTCCGGCGATCCTGGAAATCACCCATGTCGTCGAAGAGCTGTGCCCGGAAGCCTGGGTCATCAATTACGTCAACCCGGCGGCCACAATGGGCATCGGTCTGATGCGCCACACCAAGGCCAAGTGTATCGCCCTGTGCGACGTGCACCACATGCCGCGCAAGAAGCAGAGCTACCTGGACCTCATCGGCCAGCAGGACCTGCCGCTGGACGCGTTCGACATGCGCATCGCGGGGGTGAACCACTGCACGTGGATGCTCAAGGCCGAGATCAGCGGGCGTGATGTCATCCCAGAAATTCGCGACGCCTTTCTGCGCGACTCGGCGGGCGAGAAAGACGAAGGCTACGCCAAGGGCCGCTTTAACAACACCATCACCGCGCAACTGACCGACCTGTACGGTGCGGTGCCGACCTGCACGGGCCACACCAAAGAGTACGTGCCCTATTATCAGGGGCATGCCGCCATCCAGGAAAAGATACCGCCGCTGGCGGTTTTCGACTGTGACGAGCGCGACGCCTGGACCGCGAAAATGTGGGCCGAAATCGACGAGTATATCAGTGGCGAGAAGAGTGTCGAAGAGTTCAACCAGAGCCTCCAGTCCGATCACGCCGCCGACGTCATGCACACCATGGTTGTCGAGGACGGACGTACATATTTCATCAACCGCAGTAACTCAGATTGCGTGGAAGATGGTGGTCGCGCGGTCGATAATCTGCCTGAGGACGCCTTTCTCGAACTTGAATGCCAGCTCGACCGTAATGGCCCGCGTCCGCTTAAGGTCGGCTCCTTTCCCCTGGGCCTGCGCGCCATGCAGTACCAGATCCTTGACATCCACGAGTTGACGATCCAGGCGATCATGCGTCATGATCGAGAGCTGCTCGTACGCGCGCTATCCATGGACCCCATCGTCAACTCCATCGCCACTGCCCGGCAGTTGATCAACGAACTTTTCGTCCGCGAAAAGGATGCTCTGCTCGACTGGCCCGAGCAGGAGGAGGCGGGCGAGCTCGCCATCGCATCGTCGGCTCAGGCGTCTGACTCTCCCAAGCTTCAGCTTTACTAGTATCGATAGGTTAACCTCAAAACAATGAACATCATGTATCCCATCAAGAAGATTACTCCCCTGATTCTCCTCCTGGCTTCCGCCGCTTCCCTGGCTGCGTCCGTCGTGGTGACGACCTCGCTGGATCAGCCTACCGACTACTTTGCCAGCAACTCCACCGGCGGCGCGGGTCTGCAATGGCGCAACGATACCATCAATGGACGTCGCGACCTGGGACAGTCGTTTTACACCGACACGGCGCTGTCCCTGAGTGCCGTGACCTACCGCATTGTGGGAGACTCCTCTGTCGGCAGCGGCGCGCTCAATGCCGCCTTTACCCTCTCGATCTACGAAGTGGCTTCGGCATCCGCCGTACCGACCGCGGGCACGGCGATCTCTGCCCAGTCCGGTACTATGGCGGGGCTGACGGGAACTTCCGCTGACTTCAACAAGTATGTCACCTTCACCATGGACGCCCCTGTGTCGTTGGAGGCGGAGAAATATTACGCCGCGATTCTCAGCTTCGACGATCAGGTCGCCAACCAGAATATTGTGTGGAGTGTCAGCACAACGACCGCCGTTTATCCGGACGGACGTCTGGTCCTGACGACCGACGGCACCACCTTCACGACCGGTAATGATATGGTCTTCTATGTGACGGCCATTCCCGAGCCCTCGCAGACCGCAGCGATGATCGGCTTGCTGGTTGTCGGGTATGTGGTCTATCGCCGCAAGTTCAACAAGCGCTCTTAATCCATGATCCGGCAGTTCTCAAACTGCTTTCGTCAATCGCTCCGGATCGTCAGCCTTCCGCTCGGCTTTTTTCTCGTCGCCATGGCGCAGGGAAAGGCTGCCGACTACGATCTGCAACAGGCGATAGACGAGGCAAAGGCCGCTCATCAGTCCGTGGTCGAGATCCCCGCGGGGGTGCATGTCCTCGGCGCTGGCGGGATCAGGCTCGACGGTGTCAAGGGGCTCGTTATCGAGGGCAACGGTGCGTTGCTGCTGGCCACCAGCCGGCGGGCTCCCGCGTTCGCGTTCTATGATTGCGAGGAGGTCACGCTGCGCAACCTTACCATCGACTATAACCCGCTGCCATTTACCCAGGGCGACGTGGTGGGGGTGGACCTCGATGGGCGGACCGTCACCGTGAAACTGCACACCGGGTATCCGGGGCTGAAAGTGGTCGAGAATGCCAACGCTTCCTTCTCCGATGCGCGCATGCAGCTGTTCGCGGGAGATACGAATCGCCATAAGCCCGGAGCGCCCGACTATGCCGTGGCTTCGGTGGAGGACCGGGGAGACGGCAGCGTGATCGTCCACTTCCAGAATTGGGTGGGAGGTCTCGACAAGGTGGAAGTCGGCGATAGCATCACCCTGTCCAGCCGGGGAGCGGAGGGCATCTGCGTGCGGACTTCGCGTGATGTGGATTTCGAAAATGTCACGGTGTACACGGCTCCGAATGTGGCCTTTCTGGTCCGCTCCAGTGGAAACGCCGGAACCTATCGAAACGTCCGCATCGTGCCCGGGCCGCGACCCGAGGAGGCGACACGGGACCGTCTGATGTCCGCCTGTGCCGATGGGCTGAATGTCTCCTTCACGGGGAGGGGGCCGATCGTAGATGGGTGCGAGTTCGCCTATCAGGGGGATGACGCGGTGAACCTGCATGGAGCTCTGCTGCCCGTGCTCCGCCAGATCGATGCGCGCACGTATTTGAGCGCGATGCCTTGGTCGGGCAATCTCATTGACCGGATTACGCGTGAGGGGGATGATATCCGCTTCCTGCAAAAGCCGGACTATGCGCTGGTGGGGGCGGGGAGCATTTGGGCGATTACCCGGACGCAGGCCGACCTCGACACCTGGCTGCCGCAGCTGCGCGAGATTTGGAAGGTCGTGACGGTGAATCCCGCCAGCGTGACCTTCTACCGTGTGGAGCTGGAGGAGCCTGTGGCGGGCGTGGCGCCGGGGATGTTCTTCGAGGTTCCGGCCTCGGCTGCGCCCGGGTTTGTCATCCGCGACAGCTACTTTCACGACAACCGGGCTCGGGGTCTGCGGATCATGGCCTCAAACGGTTTGATCCTCAACAACCGCTTCGAGCGTCAGAAAGGCTGCGCGATCTCGCTGGGGGCGGAGTTTGCCTTTTGGCATGAGGCAGGCTGGGTGCGTAACGTCGTCGTGGCGGGAAACACGCTGCACGATATCGGTACGGGGGCAGGTATCCTCAGCCCCGACAGCTACACGCTGGGGGCTATCAGCCTGATGGCCCGTACTGAGCCGGGAAGCGCCACGTATTTCGAGGGTAACCGGTACATCGTTATCGAGAATAACCGCATCGATGGCTGTTCCGTGAACGCGATCAGCATCAGCAGTTCGAGGGATGTTGCGGTGCGCGGAAATCGTATCCGAAATGTTAATACAGCGGACTCTCTCACTGCCGGAAGCGCCCGTGGGTTGGCCTCCGTGCAGCCGATATCCATCCATCACGCGGAGGCTACCCTGTCCGATAACATCATAGAGGAAGCGGAATGAAACGTTTGCTGACCCCATGGGCTCTGTGCCTGATTTTTCTGCTGGCCTGCGGGCTGGCCCATGCCGAGCGAATGGAGACACGTCTGGTGGCGGAGGCACCGGCTGTCACCGTCGAAGCGTCTTTCGTGGACCCGCAGTCTGACCAAGGCATGGCCTGGAAGTGGAACGGGGCGGATCGCCGCGACTATGGGCAGACGTTTACGGTTGATCGTGATTTTCAGGCGAACACGCTTGCCGTCGGCGTGCTGTTCAGCGACCACTTCCGTCGGAACAGCCAGGCCCCGTTCCGGCTTGTGTTCGAGTCCTTTTCTGATGGCGGTGGTCTCTCTGCGAATAAGATGATCGTGCAGTTTGAGGGGACGCTGCCGCCAAACGAGGGCATCCCGCACGATGAGGCAGCGTGGCTGCTCATGCGTTTCCCTGCAGTCGAGTTCCAGGCTGGGCACCGTTACGGTTTCGTCCTCCAGTTCAGCGGAAATGGTGGCGATGAGCAACTGGCGATCTTTCGGGTGATACCTTCGAGCAGCCCCGATGGCGGCTTCGGGTTCATGTCCAACGACGGGCAAACTTATACCAAAGCGCCCTCCCTGAATTTCATCCTTGGGGAAACTCCTGCCGGGGCGAACGCTTCCGATCAGCCCGAGGGGCAAGCCCCGGTGGGGGCGGGACCCCGGGTACTGCGGGTCGATCAACGCGGAGGGGCTCCTTACGCCTCCATCGCGCAAGCAGTGGCCGCGGCCCGGGCAGGCGATACCATCCAGTTGGCTCCCGGCAGCGGACCTTACCGCGAGCCCCTGCACATCACGGCTTCGGGTACGCCGGAGGCACCGATTATCTTCGACGGCTCGGGGGAGACGGTGACGGGGTTTGAGCCGCTGCGCTTCGAGCGTAAGGATGGGCAGTGGGTGTGCGAACTGGCTCCGCTCATCAGCCGTTTTTCCCGCGTGCAGGGCTTTGAGAAACAGGACGGACGCTGGACCAGTTCCAGCCCGTTGGCTTTGCCGACCGTGATCACCTATAAGGGGGAGCGTCTGTTTCAGGACGCGAGGACCGGGCAACTGAGCGAGTATGCGCGGCTCAGCGAAGACCGTACGCGCCTTGTTCTTCTGGAGGGCGTGGAGCCGACGGGGTGGGAGATCGCCTCGCGTGATCAGGTGGTCGTCATCCTGAATGCTTCCCATCAGATTTACCGTAACCTCACTGCCAGCGGGAGCCTGAACGACGGGTTTAACCTGCACGGTAAAGGCGCGGGATTGGTCTTCGAGAACATACGAGGCATCCAAAACCTCGACGAGGGATTCTCGGCACACGATGACATTGTCTGTGAGATTCGGACGGGCAGCTTTTCGGAAAATGACAACGGCATCGGAAACGTGGCGCGCAGCGTCATGACGGCGGAGAACGTCCGCTGCTATAACAACGCCGGGTGGGGGATCTGGATCTACAACTGTGAGGCAAGCCTCGCGCACGTTACCGCGTGGGGGAATGGCGTCGCCCAGATCGCCTTGCAGGGTAAGTCCACCGTCTCGCTCACCGATGTGTTCGCGGTCTCACCACGCTGGAGCGAGAAGCCGTGGATCAGCGCGCAGGAGTCGGCGCGTGTTTCGGCGTCCACACCTTATGTATGTGCGCCCAGTGTCGAACTAAAGGGTGAGGCCACCGTCCTGCCGTAGTATTTATATCCAACTACCCCGAACCATGCACGATCTTCATCACAGCAATCCCGACCGTCGTGGCTTCAGTCTGGTAGAGCTGTTGGCGGCCCTCGCGGTGATCGCGGTTTTAAGCGCTATCGTGCTCAGTGTCATGCATTCGGTGAGGGCGAAGACGGACAACGTCAAATGCGCGAATAATCTCCGTCAGATGTTCGTGTATCTCTCAGCCTATACCCAGGAGCACAACGGCGACCTTCCCGCAGTCATGGACGCCGATGAGGGTATCTCGTGGTGGCTCAATCTCCAGCACTACATCGATAGCCCGGATCAGGTGGTCGGGACGAACAAGGAGAGCATCTTCCTGTGCCCCGCTGCAATCGATACCTATAGCAACGGTGAAGCTCGGCGCACCTATGCCATGAACATCGAAGGCATCCCCGACTGGCGAATACCGATCAACCTTTTCCAGATCGAGGACCCGGGCCGATCCCTGCTGATCATGGATGCCGCTGATTCGGCGGCCGGTGGTGGCGATGCCTACTCGTACTTTCGGCTTGCCCAGCTTCAACGTACAATCGATCCCCGTCACGGGGGGACGTTCAACGTGCTGTTTGCCGATGGCCATGTCGGGAGCCATGAGCCGTCCGATTCGAGTCTGGAGAGCTACGTGGTCAACCTGAACCAATAGTGGGGCAGGGGGCGAAGCTCAGTGGTCACACCGACCGGCAGGCGTTCGTTGGAGTGTGCTTGCTGTAAAAAGCTTCGCACTCAGAAGGGAAAACCGAGGGCGACCTGGAAAGTGCCGCGCGGGTCGATGTCGCGCTTCTTGACGTTGTAGCCGTACTCGAAGCGCAGCGGGCCGACAATCGTGCGGATGGTCAGGCCCGCGCCGACGCTGACAAGCACATCGTCAAAGGG
>JAUTCS010000028.1 GCA_030673825.1 Verrucomicrobiota bacterium JB024
CCCCCCCCGCCCCCCCCGCCGGGGGTGGGTTTTATTTTTTGTGGGGTGACAACTTTTTTTTCTTTGTTGGCTGGTTTTTTTCTCCCCCCCCCCACCTTTATAAAAAAACCCCCCGACACGATGCGCAGCATCGAAAGTGCAGGCTTTGCCTGCTGCGGGTCTGGGCTGCATAAGCCCAGAAAAAACAAATCCCCGCTACTCCCCACTACTTCAGCGCGTCGAACAAAATCTCCGCCGGGTGCTGGGCGGTGCGGCCGGTACCGTCGTGGATCTGGTGGCGGCAGGAGGTGCCGGGGGCGGCCACTAGGTGGTCGGGGGCGGCGGCGCGCACGGCGGGGAAGAGCACGAGCTCGCCGACCTTCATCGAGACCTCGTAGTGCTCCTTTTCGTAGCCGAAGGACCCGGCCATGCCGCA
This sequence comes from Verrucomicrobiota bacterium JB024, assembly GCA_030673825.1. GTDB lineage: Bacteria > Verrucomicrobiota > Verrucomicrobiia > Opitutales > Cerasicoccaceae > Ruficoccus. The sequence goes on from JAUTCS010000028.1 coordinate 416, forward strand.
GCAGCCGGAGGGGATGACCTCGACGGTGTAGTTGCCGGGCAATGACAGCGCCTTCACCGTCGGCTCGACCGAGGCGAGGGATTTCTGGAAGCAGTGCCCGTGCAGGTGGATGGTTTTCTTCTCGTCGGTGAAGGCGTCGGCGCGAATGCGTCCGGCCTCCATCTCGCGCTGGATGAACTCGGAAAAGAGCAGGCAGTTCTTGCCCAGGGCGCGGGCGGTGGGCTTCAGTTCGGCGGGGACGAGGTCGGGGTACTCGTCGCGGAAGCCGAGGATGGCCGAGGGCTCGATGCCGACCAGCGGCGTCTCCCCGGTGACGAGCGGGGCCAGCAGGCGCACGTTGCGCTCGGCGATGGAGGTGGCCTTGCGGATCAGCCCCTTCGAGAGCCAGGTGCGGGCGCTCTCGCCGTGCTGCGGGATGACGACTTCGTAGCCCAGGCGCTCCAGCAGTTGGATCGCCTTCTGGCCGACGGGCACGTCGTTGTACTCGGTGAACTCGTCGCAGAACAGGTACACCTTGCGCTTCGGCGTCGCCTTTTCGGGTTCTGCCGTGCCGCGCTTTTTATGCCAGCGGGTGACGGTCGTGCTGTGCCGCATCGGGATCGTGCGGTTCGGGTGGAAGCCGTTCACGCGGTTGAGCAGGCGGCGGATCGGCGCGGTGCCGAAGAGCAGGTTCCACGCCCAGGGGGCGGGATCGACCAGCTTCTGGAAGAGCGTGAAGTTCGCGATCATGCGCGAGCGCAACGGCACGCCGTGCTGGTCGTAGTAGTGTTGGAGGAACTCGGCCTTGAGCTTGGCGATGTCTACGTTTGACGGGCACTCGGACTTGCAGCCCTTGCACGAAAGACACAGGTCCATGACCTCCTTCACCTCGTCCGAGTCGAAGGGCTTCAATGCGTCACGCGGGTGGGTGAGGGTGTGGCGAAGGATGTTGGCGCGGGCGCGGGTGGTGTGCTTCTCGTCGCGGGTAGCCATGTAGCTGGGGCACATGGTGCCGCCGGCGAGGTGGCCCTTGCGGCAGTCGCCGGAGCCGTTGCACTGCTCGGCGGCGCGGAGGATGCCCAGCGTGTCGGAAAAATCAAAGATCGTGTCGTACTGCGGATTCGGCGTGTCGGGGGAGACGCGCAGGCTCGTGTCCATCGGCGGGGTGTCGATGATCTTGCCGGGGTTAAAGATATTCTGCGGGTCAAAGGTCTCCTTGACCTGGCGCATCATGGCGAAGCACTCCTCGCCCACCATGAAGGGGATGAACTCGCCGCGCAGGCGTCCGTCGCCGTGCTCGCCGCTGAGGGAGCCGTTGTATTTTTTCACGAGGGCGGCGATGTCCTCGGCCACGCCGCGGAAGGTTTTTAACCCCTCGGGCGTTTTTAAATTAAACATCGGGCGCGTGTGCAGTTCGCCCGAACCGGCGTGCGCGTAGTACACGCACTCGATCTTGTACTTGTCGCGCATGAGCGCGTCGAACTCGCCGATGTAGGCGGGCAGGTCGTGCACATCGACGGCGGTGTCCTCGACGATCTCGCGGGGCTTGGCGTCGCCGGGGACGTTGCTCATCAGCCCCTGTCCGGCGCGGCGCAGTTCCCAGATGCGGGCCTGGTCGGCACCCTTGAGGATCGGGTAGTGGTAGCCGAGCCCGGCTTGTTGCAGCTCGGAGATGATCTGCGACAAATGCTTGTCCACCTCGGACTCGTTCTCGGAGCGGATGTCCACGACGAGGATCGCGCCGGGATCGCCCTCGACGAAGAAGCGGTTCTTGACCTGTTCGCGGTTGCGCTTGGTGGCCTCCAGAATGTGGCGGTCGAGCAGCTCGACCGCGAAGGGCCCGTGCGGGAGCGCGTGCAGGACCGCGCGCAGCGACTGGTCCACATCGATGAAGTGCGCGCACAACAGGGCGCTGTGTTTCGGGGGAAGTGGGTTGAGATCGATCTCGAACTCGACCCCGAAAAACAGCGTGCCCTCGGACCCGGCGATGAGCTGGCACAGGTTGAACGGTTTCTCTGAGGCCGGATCGAAAACCTTCGCGTCCATGAGCTGGTCGAGCGCGTAGCCGGTATTGCGGCGCGGGATGGAGCTCTTTGGAAAGTGCTTTGTGATGAGTTCGCGGTTGGCCTTGTTGCCAAGCAAGTCGCGGCAGCAGCGGTAGATGTTCGCCTCCAGCGAGTCTTCCGGTCCGGCGCACTTTTTTGAAAACTCCTCCTCGCTCAGCGGGCCGAACGTTACCTCCGACCCGTCGGAGAGAAACCCGCGACACGAGATGAGGTGATCGCGGGCCGAGCCGTACACGACGGAGTTCGAGCCGCAGGAGTTGTTCCCGACCATGCCGCCGATCATGGCGCGGTTGGCGGTCGAGGTCTCCGGCCCGTAGAGCAGCCCGTGCGGCTGTAGGTACTGGTTGAGCTCGTTGCGGACGACGCCCGGTTGCACGCGCACGCGGCGCTTCGCTGCATCGAGGGAAAGGATCTTGTTCAGGTGTTTGCCGATATCGACGACGATGCCGCCGCCCACGACCTGCCCGGCCAGCGAGGTGCCCGCCGTGCGCGGGATCAGCCCGATCTTATGCCGGGCAGCGAAGCGGATGAGCTTCACGATGTCGGCCTCGTCCGCAGGGAAGGCCACCGCCTGCGGGAACTCCTGATACTCGGAGGCGTCGGTGGCGTAGAGTTTACGCAGGACCGGGCCGGTGTTTAGCATTCCGGTCATCTGCTGCTTGAGCTGGTCAAGCGCGGGCAAGGGTGCGGGTAAGGCGGTCGGCATGGGGCGAAGAATGCGGTTCGATCTCTTTTAGTGAAAAGCGAAAAGGCTAGCCGTCAGCTTCGCTTATGTCGAGCCCCGGAGGGCGTTTTGATTGCCAGTATTATGATTATTTTTGCCTGTATTTAGCTAAAATGCCCTTCGTGTTTAACTATTCTCAATAGTGAGAACCCGGCGGCCTTAATGACGAACGGTTAGCCCCTCAACCGGTGTGCAATTTCGCGCGAATTCCCCGACGGGCTTGGGGGGTGGGGGCTCGCCAGTCCGGAGCGATCAGGCTGAGGCGCGGGTGCTCGGGTTGACCCTTCTGGTGGTTCTGCATGAGTCCGGCCAGCACCTCGACTGCCGCCGCGCCGACCGAGGCGTGGTTCTGCGCGACGCCCCAGCTCCCCGCGGCCTGCGTGTCCACGTCCAGCGGAACGAGGCGGACCGGTTGGCCGAGCTCGCGGCTGGCGCTTTTTACGACAGGGGCGAGGCTGCTCCAGTTCGTCAGGCAGACTTCGAGGCGGTGTTTGACGATCCAGTTGCGGATGCGCTCACGGCTCGCACCGGGGTCTTCGTGCAGTTCGTTGCCGGGGAAAATCAGCGGCGGGATGCTGCGGACGCGGGGCAGGGCGGCCTGCTCGACGTGATAGCCCGCGCTGAACAGATGGTCCGTGTGCTTCTCGTCGTGCTCGGCCACGCACAGTCCTATGCGCCGGTAGCCGAGCGCTGACAACTCGCGCAGGGCGCGGCGCACGGCGAGGTACTGGTTGTTGCTGATGGTGTGCGCGCGAACGTGAAAGGGCAGCGTCTCGATCTTGACCAGGCTGTAGAAGTCCCAGCTCAGTTGCAGGTCGGTCGGCTCGGTGTAGAACGCCGCCAGGATCACGCCCGTGATGTTGCGCGTGATGAGCACGCGGTCGAGGTAGCCGGAGTGGTAGTGCCCGTGCCCGAAGTAAAACACCTCCAGCCGGTAGCCCATCGCCTCGGCCTGGGCGCGGGCACCTTTGAGAAATAACTGGCGCGAGGCCGAGTGTGCCAAGCCTTCGGGGCCGTTCACGTTCATGATATACGCGATGACCGGGGTCTGCACATGCGCGGCGGTCAGCCGCCGGTAGGCGACGAGTGAGGAGAGCGCCGGGTCGGGCCGGTAGCCCATCTCGGCGGCCAGGCGCTGGAGGCGCTCGCGGGTATCGGGTGGCAGGCTGGGGTGGTTGCGCAACGCGAGGGAGACGGTCGTCTGGTGCACGCCCGCCTGGGCCGCGATGTCTCGCATGGTCACTTTTCGCTCCTTCATGGCCAGAAAAAGACTCTTTTATTCATATGTAAGAGTCAATGCGAGGTTTTCTCTCAAGGGAGCGTTTGCTTGAAAGAAATCCAGTCTCGCAAAACGCGAAAAGCATTCCCCCCCACCGCAACCCCGCACCCTGACGATTATGGCATACGGTCACTTTGACGACGCCTCGCGCGAATACGTTATCACCCGCCCGGACACGCCGCTGCCCTGGCTCAACTTCATCGGCGAGGACGATTTCTTCGGCCTGGTGACAAACACCGCCGGGGGCTACAGCTTTTACCGCGACGCGCGGCTGCGCCGCCTTACACGCTACCGCTACAACCAGATCCCCTTCGACATGAACGGGCGCTACCTGTTCATCAAGGACGGCGACACGGTCTGGAACCCCGGCTGGAAGCCGGTCAAGACGCCGCTCGATGCCTACGAGTGCCGTCACGGCCTCGGCTACTCGCGCCTGCGCGGCGAGAAAGGCGGGATCGCCTGCGAGGTGACGTTTTTTGTGCCCCCCGGCGAGACCGCCGAGGTCTGGCGGGTGAAGGTGACGAACACCGGCTCCGCGCCCAAGTCGATTCAGCTTTTTTCGTTCATCGAGTTCTGCCTCTACGACGCGCTCAACGACATGACGAACTTCCAGCGCACCTACTCCATCGGTGAAGTCGAGGTGCACGGCTCGGCCATCTACCACAAGACCGAGTACCGCGAGCGCCGCAACCACTACGTGGTCTTCGCCTGCTCGCGCCAGGTGCAGGGATTCGATACGGACCGGGACGCCTTTGTCGGGCTGCACAACGGCCTGCACGAGCCCGCCGCTGTCGCCGAGGGCGCGTGCACCGGGAGCATCGCCCACGGGTGGAACCCGATCGGCGCACACCAGCTCGACCTTTCGCTGGAACCCGGCCAGAGCGAGGAGCTTTCGTTCGTGCTCGGCTATTGCGAGAACGCGCAGGAGGAGAAATTCATTGCCCCCGGCCAGATCAACCGCGCACCCGCCGAGGCCCTGCTGGCCCGCTACGCGGAAATCGCCGCGGTGGACGTCGCCTTTGAGAAAATGGCCGCCGCCTGGGGGGAACGCCTGTCGGCCTTCCAGATCGAGACGCCCAGCGCGATCGTCAACCGCATGGGCAACACCTGGAATCAGGTGCAATGCATGGCGACGTTTAACCTCAGCCGCTCGGCCAGCCTGTTCGAGTCCGGCATCGGACGCGGTATGGGCTACCGCGATAGTAATCAGGATCTGCTCGGCTTCGTCCATATGGTGCCGAAACGTGCCCGCCAGCGTGTGCTCGACATCGCCGCGACGCAGATGAGCTCGGGGCTGTGTTTCCACCAGTACCAGCCGCTGACCAAGAAGGGAAATCATGAGATCGGGGGCGGCTTCATGGACGACCACCTCTGGCTCATCCTCTCGACCTGCGCCTATATCAAGGAGACGGGAGATTATTCGATTCTGGATGAGTGTATTGGCTACGCGGATACAGAGGACAAGTCTGGCACGCTCATGGACCACCTGGAGCTGAGCCTGCGCTACACGATGGAAAACCTCGGGCCGCACCAGCTTCCGCTTATCGGCCACGCCGACTGGAACGACTGCCTGAACCTGAACTGCTTCTCGACGAACCCGTCCGAGTCCTTTCAGACCGCCTCGCACCACGGAGACGACCGTGTGGCCGAGTCGCTCATGATCGCCGGGCTCTTCCTGTGCGCCGCCCGCGAATTGAAGGGACTTTATCTTGCGCAGGGCAAAGACGCCGCTGCCGAGTACGCGCAGGCCGAGTACGACAGGATGCTGGAAGCCGTGGAGACGCACGGCTGGGACGGCGAGTGGTACCTGCGCGCCTTTGACGCGCATGGGAATCCTGTGGGCAGCCACACCTGCGATGCAGGCCAGATTTATATCGAGAGCCAGGGCTGGCTCGTCATGGGCGGGGCGGGCGCGGCCAATGGCCGCGCGGAAAAGGCGCTCGCCAGCGTGCACAAGCACCTCTTCACCGAGAACGGTTGCGTGCTCCAGCAGCCCGCCTACCCGGACTACCGGCTGGAGCTGGGCGAGGTCTCCAGCTATCCGCCCGGCTACAAGGAAAACGCCGGGATCTTCTGCCACAACAACCCATGGATCCAACTCGCGCTCATGCAGCAGGGGCAGGGCGAGCGGGCCTTCGAGTACTACCTGTCCATCTGTCCGGCGGCCAAGGAGAGCAAGATCGAGACCTACCGCGGCGAGCCTTACGTGTACGCGCAGATGATCGCTGGCAAGGATGCGGCCACGCCGGGCGAGGCCAAGAACGGATGGCTTACCGGCACGGCGGCCTGGACCTTTCTCACGATCAGCCAGGGGTTCGCGGGTGTGAAGCCCGACTACGACGCGCTCACCGTGGACCCCTGCGTTCCGGCGGATTGGAAGAGCTTCACCGTGCGTCGCCGCTTTCGCGATGCGGCCTACACGCTTAAGTTTCGTAACCCGCAGGGCGTGAATAAGGGCGTCGTCTCGGTCAAGGTCGGTGGTGAGGTCATTCCCGGCAACCGCATCCCGATGCAGCCTGCCGGGAGTGCCTGTGAGGTCGTGGTTAATATGGGCTAGGAGGTTAAGCCGTTACAGCCGCTCCATTGTATCCAGGTATTGGATACGATGAAATGCGCCGACAAAATATCCAGATGTGCATGGCCGCCCGGTGTCGAGCGGCCATCACTTTTTCCACAGACACGAAAAAGCCGCCCGTGCGAGGCAGGGGCGGCTTGAAAGAAGAGGAAGGGCCTCCCTTGCGGGACGGCTACTTTTTCGGGAACGCGAGGAAGGGCGTTTGCTCCGCGTCCTCGATGGGGGCGTAGCTGACGGTCTTGGCGTTGGGGTCGAAGTTCTCCAGCGCGATGGCCTGCAGAGTCTGGTTGTTGTAGGTTTTGACGTAGTAGGTGCCGGTGCCGATGTCGGCGACGGTGGTCCACTGCGTGTAGTCACACTCGTCACCCTTGGCGGGGCGGATGGTGCCGAAGGGGATGTCGAAGTTATTCATGATGTGCTCGACCAGGCGGACGCTCTTGATGCCGTTGGGCTCGGGATCAACAGTCATGCTGAAGGCGATGGCGCGGATGAAGCGCGAGGGCGGGGTCGGGTCGCCGGGGATGCCGAGCCAGCCGGAGCCCTGCCCGAAGGACGGGATCGTCTGCCCGTTGACCTTGAGGGAGTCAACGTTATCGGGGGAGAGTTTTACGTAGTTGCCGAGGTTGGTCAGGTGCCAATCGAAGGTGGGGGAGTTGGTCAGGACGCCGAAGGGGTTGTCGAAGACCTTGAGCTCTCCGCCGGTGGGCTCGATCACGATGGACTTGCCACTGGCGTCGTGGAAGCTGTAGTGGAAGGGCGGCACGAAGCCCGCGCCCGGGAACTCCAGCCCGATGACGCGCACGTTCTCGACGGCGGCCTTAATTTCATCGACGGTGGCGAAGTTCGCCACGGCCCAGCTCACGAATTCCCATGGGGCCATGGATTGCGCGGGGTCGGCATCCTTGGGCGGGGTGTACTCCGCGTAGCCGGGGAAGTAGAAGATGCCGCCGACGAGGCCCTTCTCGTTCATCCCGTCCGCGAGGATGGGCTTGTCCAGTCCGTTCATCCCGACGAAGGCGTATTTACCCGTCCAGGCGAGGCCCTTTTGACCGTCGGCCGCGGTGCTGGTGTAGGAGTTGCCGCGGGGGGCGACGACGACTTTGGACTTCAGCTCGAAGCCGAACTCCATCGTGCGGCCGTAGACGTAGCCGTCGTCGGAGGTTTTGACGAGCAGGCTGGTGCAGGCCTGAGAGGTTGCCAGACCAAGAGTGAGAAACGCGGCTGCACCCAGCAGGACTCCGCGGAAGCGATTATGGAGAAGAGTCATAACTCGTAAGGATTAAGGGATTTAGATTGAGTCGAGAGATGCTCATCTTAGCTCCATCATATGAGGGGTCAACTCCAGGTATTGTTAATAATCACGCCAGGATTGTCGTTGAAATACATGACAAAAAGCCCCCGGCTCGATGTGAACCGGGGGCTGAAAGCCGTTGGGCTTAAATGTAGCTTGTTACTCAGGCTGACTGTTTAGCGGCGCACGCGCAGGCGCTGGAAGCCGAGGAGTGCGAGCAGTGCGCCACCCAGCAGCATCGAGCTGGAGCTGGGCTCGGGAATGGCCGCACCGACCACGCCACCCTGAAAGATGCCGATCTCACCGAAATAGACGGTCTGCTCGCCGCTGGGGCTGCTGGCATAGATGAACTGGATGCTGCTGATATTACCCGTGTACGAACTGCTCGTGGTGCTGAACTGGGCGTTCTCGAGGACCCGCACACCGTCCACCCACATATCAAAGGATTCGGCCGAAAGGGTGCCTTCGCTGTAGGTGGCGGAGCTGGCGGCGTTGTTCAAGACGATGTCGAAGCGGTGGGCGGCGTCCATCGTGTAGCTTCCGGTGCCGGTGCCGCCGGTGTAGTTGCTGGCGCTGCCGTTACGCAGGGTGATATAGCCGCCCAGGTCGGTGCTGCCGGGGATGTTGCGGCCGAAGTAGAGGCCGAGGGCACCGGTGCCGGTGATGTTGGGCTCGTACATCGTAAAGCTGACCGTGATCAGCGGGGAGGGGGTAAAGGCGTTGACCGCGCGGAAGCTCATCGTCCCGGCCCCGTCGGCCAGGCGGGCGAAGCGGAGCATGTGCGCGCTGCTGCCCTTGCCGAAATAGTCGTCGCTGTCGGTGATGACATCGACCACGCGGTTCGTGCCGTCGCTGACACTCCAGCCCTCAAAGGTGCTGCTGGTGACCACGCCGAGCGGGGCGTCCTCGAACAGCAGGCTGATCATGGGGGCCTGCGCGTGCGCGCTGGTCAGGGAAAGCAGGCCAATGACGGCGGCGGTGGAGAACGGGGAAATCAATTTCATAGTCTGATCGGGGGTTACGTGTTTTGGGGCTGATGGTGTCTTCAGCGCGTAGCGATGCTGGAGACGATGGCTCAAATTATAGCATTTACGGATTCTCGTGTCGTTGATCTTGAGTGATATTATTGTCACTATATTGATCTGAATTAGTTAAACACCCCCTCTGACCGGCTTGTTTTCCGGAAACAAAATGGCCCCCGCTTCTTAGGCGGGGGCCGGGCTGAGTGGACTGGATAGACGGGCAGAGCGGGGGAGCGGATAGACCGTGCCCCGCCCACCGCCCGAAGCTCAGAGAAACTCGTTGATGAGGTTTTCCAGCATTTCCTGACGACCACTGGCCAGAGCGGGCTCGCCGCCGGTGAGGGCGAGCTTTTCCAGCTCCGCGAAGCTGCATGCGCCGGACTCGATCCGGCGGCCCAGCTCGGTGTCGAAGCTGGCGTAACGCTCGCGGACAAAGGCGGCCAGGCGTCCGTCCTCGCGGATGGCGTGGGCGATCTTGAGGCCGCGGGCGAAGGCGTCCATCCCGCCGATGTGGGCGTGGATGAGGTCGAGTGGGTCGTGGGATTCGCGGCGGCGCTTGGCGTCGAAGTTGAGCCCGCCGGTGGTGAAGCCGCCCATGCCGAGCACGACGAGCATGATCTGCGTGGTCTGCATGATGTCGGTGGGGAACTGGTCGGTGTCCCAGCCGATGAGCGGGTCGCCGCGGTTGGCGTCGATGCTGCCGAGCATGCCGACGTCGGCGGAGACGGTCAGCTCGTGCTCCATGGTGTGGCCGGCGAGGGTGGCGTGGTTGGCCTCGATGTTGAGCTTGAAACGGTCCGTCAGGCCGTACTGGCGCAGGAAGTTCAGGCACGCCGCCGCGTCGGAGTCGTACTGGTGGGTGGACGGCTCGCGGGGCTTGGGCTCGATGTAGAAGGGCCCGTCGAAGCCGATCTGGTCGGCGTGCTCGATGGCCATGTGCAGGAAGGCGGCAAGGTGGTCGAGCTCGCGCTTCATGTCGGTGTTAAGGAGGGTGGCGTAGCCCTCGCGTCCTCCCCAGAAGGTGTAGCCGAGGCCGTCGAGCGCCTTCGTGCACTCCAGGGCCTTTTTCACCTGGGCGGCGGCGTAGGCGTACACACGGGCGTCCGGCGAGGTGGCCGCGCCCTGGGCGTAGCGCGGGTGCGCGAACAGGCAGGCTGTGCCCCACAGCAGCTTGACGCCGGTCTCGGCCTGCTTGGTCTTGAGCTTTTCGACCACGGTGTCGAGTGCCTGGTTGGAGGCGGAGAGGTCGTTCAGCTCCGGGGCGATGTCGCGGTCGTGCCAGCAGTAGAACTCGATCCCGGTCTTGTCTAAAAACTCAAAAAACACGTCCACGCGGCGCAGGGCGTTCTCGACGGAGTTGCTGCCGTCGTCCCAGGGCATGTGCGCGGTGCCCGCGCCGAAAGGGTCGCCAAGGGTGTTGCGCATGACGTGCCAGTACGCCCCGGCGAAGCGCAGGTGGTCCTTCATCGCTTTGCCGCCGACGAGCTCGTCCGGGTTGTAGTGCTTGAAGGCGAGCGGGTTTTTCGAGCCGGGGCCTTCGTAACGGATTTTGTCGCAGTCGAAATATTGCATGGGTGTATGCGGGGGTTGAGGGTGGTTTTCCGGAAGCGGGGCAAGGATGCCTCCCGTGTGTCGCTCCCAGTGTGCCTCTTATTATAACCGGGAACCCGCGCGGCGTGAACCGTCATTTACGGCTATTGTCTGTTGATTTGCGACAGGGGGTGTGCCAAGCTCACTCCCATGCGCGAAAGGGTGGCGATTGTGATGAACGAGGAGTTCCTGCGGCGGCTGACGGCGGCGCTCGCGCCCTTTGTGCGGCGGCAGCTGGACTTCAAGATCCTCAGCATCCTACGCCCACAGCGCGAGCTGGAGAAAATTTTGAGAGAGATGCAGCCGGTCGGCCTCGTGACCGAGTGGCTGCCCGGCACCACCGAAAAACTGCTCGCGCTCGGTATCCCGACTGTGCTGGCGGTGAGCGATTACACCTTCCCGCATGCGGTCAGCATCGATGTGGACGACTGGGCGGTGGGGGCGGAGGCTGCCCGTGCCTTTAAGCAGGCGGGATTGCGCAGCCTGGCCTGCCTGGGCAACGGCACCCCGTACTCGGCCCAGCGGATCGAGGGCTTTTGCAAGGAGGCGGGGGAACAGGTTCCGGTGCACACCGAGGAGGACTTTCGCCACAGCCAGTACAGCGAGGATTTCCTGCGCCCAGGCGAGGAGCTGCTGACGTGGCTTTCGGCCCTGCCCAAGCCGGTGGGGATCTTCGCCGTGCACGACCCGCTGGGGCGCTTCCTGTGCAGCGCCTGCGAGCAGGCCGGGCTGAAAGTGCCCGACGAGGTGGCGGTCATCGGCGCGAACAACGACGAGCTCGTCTGCGGCCTGAGTGCGCCGACCCTCTCCAGCGTGGCCATCCCTTGGGAACGGATCGGGGCGCAGGTGGGCGAGGCCATGGTGCGCCTGCTCGCGGGGGAAGGGGCCGGCACATCCATTCTTCTGCCGCCGGGCTCGGTCGTGATGCGCCACTCGGCGGACTACCTGGCGGTGGAGGACCCGGACCTGCGCCGGGCGATGTCGTACTTTTCCCGGCGCATTCAGGAGCCGCTGACCATCGGCGGGATGTGCCAGGAGCTGCGCATGTCCCGGCGCACGATCGAGCGCAAGTTCGGCGAGGTGTACGGCTGCTCGCCCTGGGAAATGCTCTGCCGGATGCGCGTCAGCCGCGCCCGTGAGCTGCTCGCTCAAACGCGTTACCCGGTCTCGATGATTGCGGACCTGAGCGGTTTCAACGACCCGGAGCGCATGGCCGTGATCTTTCGCCGCGTGACCGGGCGCACCCCCTCGTCTTTCCGACGGGCGCAGCGGGGGAGTTGAAGCCCGTGGTGATCTGTTTTTTAATTGAGAGATTTTCCGCGAAGCCCCGCGAAGAAGCGCGAAGTTGTTTATGATGTTCGTCGTTCTTCTTCGCGTCACTTAGCGTGGCTTCGCGGGCAGAAATAAAGAGTGGGCGACGGTGCCCGAGCGGTCCAGAGGGCCGGGGGGCAGGCGGCTAGCCTTGACTTGCGGGCGAGCATGATAAGCATGGGTGGTTCTTGAAGGCTTCGACTCGACTTCTGCTTATCGGCCTGGGGGGGCTCGGCCTCGCCGGGGCGGGCTGGGGGATTTTCTCCCTGCGGGACCGGCAGGCAGAATATGTGCCGCCGGTGACGGGGATTGGCGTGCCCGGCACGGAGGCCTTTCCGGCCACGTTTTTCCCGGAGCGGTACGCGCATTTCAGCGCGAACGCCTGTCGCAGTTGCCACGAGGACAGCTTCGCCGAATGGCTACCCAGTGATCACGCCCATGCGAACCGTCCCGTGTTCGCCCAGTTGGACCGGGCGGCGTTCCAGCCCGCACGGGAGATTGCGGTGCCGGGCGAGGTTTTCCGTTTTTCGATGACCGAGGGGGGCAAGTTCTGGATGAACGTCGCCCGCGAATCCGGGGAGCAGAAAAACTACGCCCTCGACGGAGTGATTGCCGTGACCCCGCTGCGGCAGTACCTGGCGAAGTTCCCCGGCGGGCGCTGGCAGACAACCAGTGTGGCCTACGATCCCGCCGCGGACGAGTGGTTCGATGTCTTTGCCGGGGACGAGCGCAACCCGGGCGAGTGGGGGCACTGGACTGGGCAGGGCATGAACTGGAACGCCAACTGCGCCTGGTGCCACATGACCGAGTACCGGAAAAATTTTGACTGGCAAAGCGATAGCTACCACACGACGTGGCTGGAGCAGGGCGTCTCCTGCATGCAGTGCCATGATGGGATGGAGGAACACGTCGCCGCCGCCACGCCGGACTATGCGCCCCCGGTGCCGGCCATGAGTGCCCGCCGGATGATGGAAAACTGTGCCTCTTGCCACTCGCGGCGGGACCAGTTCACGCCGGATACGTTCGAGCCCGGCGACATTTACCACCAGCACTTCGGGCTGGCCCTGCCGGACCAGCCGGGGCTTTATCATCCGGACGGGCAGATACTGGACGAGGACTACGTGTACGCGTCCTTCCTCATGAGCCCGATGGGCCACGCCGGGGTCACCTGCCTTGACTGCCACAACCCGCACTCCGGCAAGACCATCCTGCCCATCGCGGACAACAGCCTGTGCATGCGCTGCCACGGCACCGGCCTGGACGGGGCGAAGATCATCGCCCCCGTCGTTCACAGCCGTCATGCCCCGGGTTCCACGGGTAACCTCTGTGTGGAGTGTCACATGCCGCAGACCACCTACATGCAGCGCGACCCGCGCCGCGACCATGGCTTCCTCTCGCCTGACCCGCTGATGACAGCCGAGCTCGGCATCCCCAACGCCTGCCAGCGTTGCCACACCGAGGAGTCCACCGAGTGGGCCGTCGAGTGGGCGGAAAAATGGTACGGCGACAAACTCGCCGTCAAGCCCCAGCGCCAGCGCGCCCGGGCATTGGCCGCGGCCTACGCGGGCGATCCCGCCGCCGCTCCTGAGCTGATCGCTCTGGCCAAGAACGAGCCCAACCATGCTTGGCGGGCGACCTTTACCGGGCTGTTGGGGCAGTACGTGCCCGAGCAGGACGTGCTGGCCTACCTGGATCAGGCGCTTAAGGATGACAGCTCGATGGTCCGGGCCCGAGCGGTCCGGGGCTTGTCCGTGATCCCGCAGGCCGAGCCCGTCATCGCCCCGCTTTTGCAGGATGCCTCGCGCAATGTGCGCATCGCCGCCGAGCAGGCCTATACCGGCTGGGGCCAGCCGGTGCCCGACCCGCAGGCCGCGCAGGAATGGCAGACTTATCTGGAGTTTCAGGCCGACCGGGCCAACGGCGCGTTCATGCTGGCGGATCAGTTTATCCGTGAGGGCAACAAGTCCGCCGAGGCCGCGCAACTGATCCGGCAGGCGGTGGCGCTTGATCCGGCCTCGCCCGAGGTGCTTCGGCAGGGGGCGGTGCTCTTCAGTCGCCTGGGCGACAACGCCGCGGCGGAGGAACTGTTGCTTCAGGCGCTCGACCGGACACCGGGCGTGCCGTTGCTACATTACTCGCTGGCGCTGCTCTACGCGGGCGACGGGCGGCTGGAAGAGGCCGTGCCCCTGCTGGAGAATGCCGTCACGCTCGACCCGCAATTTTACCGCGCCTGGTACAACCTCGCCCTCGCCCGCACCAAGCTTAACCGCTGGGAAGCCGCCCGCGACGCCCTCGACAAGGCTGCTCCGGCCTACGCCACCGATCCCGGCTGGCTCCAGACCCGCACCATCGTCGAGCGCCAGCTCGCCACCGGCGGGAATTAAGGGGAAGACTGGGCTTATGCAGCCCAGACCCGCAGCAGGCAGATTGCTGGTCCAGCCGGACCTGCACTTTCGATACTGCGTATCCTGTCGCTGAGGGCCGAGCATCAAAACTGGGTCGCCACCGATGAGGAAGGGGCCATGCCTGGTGCGGACACGCACAGGATGCAGAGCGTTTCTGCCTCCGCAGGGGCAAGAAGCCCGGGTCGTCTTCGGCCTGTTCAGATAAATGCCGGGCAGGACCGGGGGCTCAGCCCTTGGCCTTGGCGACCATCTCGTAAAACTGGGAGAAGAGCGGGTCGGCGTCGTTGGGGCCGGGGGCGGCCTCGGGGTGGTACTGCACGCTGAAGACGGGCAGGTCCTTGTGGCGCAGGCCCTCGACGGTGTTGTCGTTGAGGTTAAGCTCGGTCACGACGCCGCCGCACTTCTCGATCTCGTCGGGGGTGGAGGCGAAGCCGTGGTTCTGCGACGTGATGGAGACCTGGCCGTTTTCGAGGTTCTTGACCGGCTGGTTACCGCCGCGGTGGCCGAACTTGAGCTTGAAGGTCTTGGCTCCGAGGGCGTGGGTGATGATCTGGTGCCCCAGGCAGATGCCGAAGGTCGGGTAATCCTGGATCAGTTTGGAAACGCTCTGGTGCGCGTAGGTGACGGCGGAGGGGTCGCCGGGGCCGTTGCTGAGGAAGATGGCGTCCGGGTTGAGCTCCTTGACCTGCTCGGGGGTGGCGGTGGCGGGCACGACGAACACGTCGAAGCCGTGGTTGCGCAGGCGCTTGAAGATCGAGCGCTTGGCCCCGAAGTCGAACGCGGCCACCTTGAAGACCTTTTCGGGTCGTTGGAAATGGTTGAGGGTCGTCCCGGCGATCTTGAACTGTTCGCTCTGGGAGCCGTCCGGGTCAAAGGCGTAAGGCTCCTTGCAGGTGACTTCCTTCACGTAGTCGATGCCGACCAGGCCGGGCCATTCCTTGGCCTGCTTGACGGCCTCCTCGTCGGAGATGTCCTCGGTGCTCAGGCAGGCCTTCATGGCGCCATCCACGCGCAGGCGCTTGGTGATGGCCCGCGTGTCCACGCCGGAGAGGCCGGGGATGCCGTGGTTTTCCAGGTACTCGGGCAGGGACATGCGGCTGCGCCAGCTGCTGGAGACCGGCGAGAGGTCGCGGATGACAAAGGCCTTGACCTTCGGGCCGTCGGACTCCTCGTCCTCGGGGTTGATCCCGTAGTTACCGATCTGCGAGGCCGTCATGGTGACGATCTGCGCGTAGTAGGAGGGGTCGGTTAGGATTTCCTGGTAACCCGTCATCGACGTGTTGAAAACCGCTTCGCCGACGACGGTCTTGGCCGCGCCAAATGCTTTGCCCCGGAAGACGCTGCCGTCTTCCAGCGCGAGGATGCCGCTACGTGAAGTGCCCATTAGCGGTCCAAAGAAATGCTCCCGTCACCCCGGCGCAAATAAAAAAACACTTTTCGGGCGTTTCTTCAGTATCCAGGCGCATAGGAGGGGCGGCTTGTTTGGAAATAACTCCACCTCCGCCGCAAACTGCGTTTGCGGTGTTAAAATCGCTTGGTCCGGCAGGCGGATCAAACGGCGAGAGGGTGCTCCCTGAGGCAATCGGCGATCAGCGCGAGCAGTTCGTCCTCGGGCAGTTTGCAGGAGACGCAGGCGTCCATCTCCCCTTCCTGCTTGAGGGTCTGGTAGTCCTCCGGGAAGGGCGATCGCGAACGGCCCACGATACGCGGGGCGTGCTCCTTCCAGTTGGTACGGATGATTCGTGCTGCCATAACTCCGTTGAGGTCAGGCAGTTCGACGTCCATCAGGACGAGGTCATAGTCGTGGTCGCGGACGGCGTTCATCACTTCGACGCCGCTGGCGACCCACTGAACCTCGTAGCCTTCCTGACGAAGCCGCTGGAGAGCCCGACGCTTACCTGAGAACCCGTCCTGGGCAATGAGGATACGCGGGCGCGCGCGACCCTGCGGGGGGGCCGCAATATTTCCCGTCTCGGTGGGAGCGAGACATGGTCTATCGAACAGTGCTTCCATGGCTATAATGAGTTTAAGCCGCTTGCGGGCCAAAGTCCATACGGCACGCACTGTATTTTCGTTTTTTATGATAATCATTCATTCCGGGCCGGGGGCGAAGGCCGGGGAACGCCCAGAGCACAGACCCCAGGGCCGGGGATCAACCGGTGAATAACTTTTGAGCAGTCGATGAGCGCGGGTAAACCGCGGCTACTTCTCGCCTTCGCTGGGCAGCTCGCTGTCCTCGACGAGGACGCGGCGGAGGGACTCGGCCAGGGCGTGCGCCTCGTCGGAGTTTTTCCAGTAGTACACGTCGCGGCACATCTTGCGGTACTCGACGATCCCGGCCTGGCGCAGCACCCGCAGGTGGTGCGAGATGGTGGGCTGGGAGAGGTTCAGCTTTTCGGCGAGCTGGGAGACGTTGCTGACGTGCTTGCAGTCCGGGGTGATCGGCAGCAGGTCGAGGATTTGCAGCCGCACGATATCCCCCAGCGCCCACAGCTGGCGGGCGAGTTCTTCCTGGGTTTTAATGGGTGCGGCGGCGGCCATGATTTCAACGGTAAAAGATAAGCCAATCACC
Source organism: Verrucomicrobiota bacterium JB024 (assembly GCA_030673825.1). Lineage (GTDB taxonomy): Bacteria > Verrucomicrobiota > Verrucomicrobiia > Opitutales > Cerasicoccaceae > Ruficoccus. Next base: position 17,230 of record JAUTCS010000028.1, read on the forward strand.
CCCGGCGCGGCAAGGCAAATGTATTGAAGTTTTTAAATATTTAAAAAGATGGTTGAATTTTTGGCGTTCCTGGATAATAAATGTTCCCCTCTCACATGTACCCACGCGACACAACCGACCAATGGTTTCGGGGGCAGGGCCTCTGGAGCCATGTACCCGAAAGCGACTGGAAGAACTGGAAGTGGCAGTTGAAAAACCGCCTCACCACGGTGGAGCAGGTCGAGAAGTACCTCGAACTCACCCCGCAGGAACGTGCCGGTTGCTATTTTTCCGGGCGCAAGCTCGCCCTGGCCATCACCCCGTATTTCTTCAACCTGATCGACCGGGAGGACCCGGACTGCCCGATCCGACGGCAAATCATCCCCCGCGAAGAGGAGATGGATACCGCGCCCGAGGAGCTGCTCGACCCCGTGGGCGAGGAGGGGAGCATGGCCGTTGAGGGCGTCGTCCACCGCTACCCGGACCGTGTGCTGTTCCTCGTGACGGACCGCTGCGCCTCCTACTGCCGCTACTGCACGCGCTCACGGCTGGTTTCCAACGCGCAGGATTATAATTTCCACCCGGAGTTCGAACAGGGGCTCAAGTACATCGAGTCGCACCCGGAAATCCGCGACGTGCTCCTCTCCGGTGGCGACCCGCTACTGCTCTCCGAGAAGAAGCTCGACTACCTCCTGGGCCGCCTGCGGGCCATCCCGCATGTCGAGTTCATCCGCATCGGCTCGCGCATCCCGATTTTTCTGCCGCAGCGCATCACGCCCGAGCTGTGCGAGATCTTTAAAAAGCACGGCCCGATCTGGATGAGCATCCACGTCAACCATCCGCGCGAGTGCACCGAGGAGCTGCGTCAGGCCACCGAACGCCTCAGCTACGCCGGGGTGCCGCTGGGCAATCAGAGCGTGCTGCTCAAGGGCGTCAACGACAACATCGACACGTTCAAGAGCCTCGTGCACCGCCTGCTGATGATGCGCGTGCGCCCGTACTACCTTTACCAGTGCGACCTGATCACGGGCAGTGCCCACCTGCGCACGGATGTGCGCACCGGGATCGAGCTGATCCAGCAACTGCGTGGGCACACCACCGGCTACGCTGTGCCCCAGTACGTGATCGACGCCCCCGGCGGTGGCGGCAAGGTTCCGATCAACCCCGAGTACGTGAAGAAAATCACCGACTCGGAAGTGGTTCTGCGCAATTTCCAGGGCAAGACCTACAAGTATCCCCTGGTCAACGGCGTCCCTGTCCCCTCCGGCTCCCTCCCCGACGAGGTCGGCGGCTGGGAGTAAATCGGCAGAGTTTGAAAGCGTCGGCCCGCAAGTGGCCTGGGACCTGCTTTGTGGCGGTGTCGGCTGCCTGCCAGGGGACAAATTTGTGTTTGCCTCAGGGGGGGGGACGGCGTTTGCTCTCACCTTAACCTGATCAACCGGCCCGCGGTGCGGGCTCCCTTCATTCATGCGTATGATGAGCCTCTGCAAGACGTCCTAATCGATCTTGACAGAAACGCTGATCACCTACACCTTCACCCGCTTATGGCAGTTCCCATTTCCCAAGCCTGGACCGTGGCCACCTATGTGCTCGGCCAAAAACTGCGTGGTCGCAAGCGCTACCCGCTGGTCCTCATGCTCGAACCGCTGTTCCGCTGCAACCTCGCCTGCGAGGGCTGCGGCAAGATTCAGTTTCCGGACCACATCCTGAAAAAGCGCGTCTCGGCCGAGAAGGCCCTGGCCGCGGCTGAGGAGTGCGGCGCGCCGATCGTCTCCATCGCCGGGGGCGAGCCGCTCATCCACCCGGAGATCGAGCAGATCGTGGACGGCCTGATCAAACAGGGACGCTACATTTACCTCTGCACGAACGCCCTCCTGCTGGAGCGCGCGCTCAAGAAGTTCAAGCCGCACAAGCAGCTGACCTTCTCCGTGCACATGGACGGCCTCAAGGAAGAGCACGACCGCTCCGTCAGCCGCGACGGCACCTTTGACATCGCCCTGAAGGCGATCAAGAAGGCCGTGGACATGGGCTTCCGCGTGACCACGAACACCACGCTGTTCAACAACGCCGATCCCGACCGCGTCCACGAGTTCTTCGACAAGATGATGGAAACCGGCGTCGAGAGCATGATGACCTCGCCCGGCTATCCGTACGAGAAGGCTCCCGAGCAGGAAATCTTCCTCGAACGCAACCGCACCAAGGTCCTCTTCAAGAAGATCCTCGGCGGGGCCAAGAAGGAATGGCGCTTCAACCACAGCCCGAACTTCCTGGCCATCCTCAAGGGCGACATCGAGTACGACTGCACCCCCTGGGGCAATCCGACCTACAATGTGTTCGGCTGGCAGAAGCCCTGCTATCTCCTCGGCGACGGCTACACCAAGACCTTTAAGCAACTGATGGAGACGACCGAGTGGGCACGCTTCGGTCAGCACGGCACCGACGAGCGCTGCAAGGACTGCATGGTCCACTGCGGCTACGAAGCCAGCGCCGTGGACGACAGCTTCTCCCTCGGAGGGGCCATCCGCATGTGGAAGGCCAGCAAGAACATGCACAAGCCGGTCACCTTTACCGACGAGGAAGAACACCTCTACGCCCAGCTCCGCGCCGATGCCAAGAAGCGCGAGGAAGCCAAGGCCGGGGCCAGCGCCTGCTGCTCTTCCTCCAAGGACATGACCTCCGGGCGTGACGAGCTCATCGCCCAGATGGACCGTGGCCAGGCCGATCTCAAGGTGTCCGCCGACGGCGCCGACCGCTAAGCAGTCTGCTGCCGCAACCGTTTTTCGAAAGCCGGGCTGAAACGCCCGGCTTTTTTGTGCCCGGAGTGGAGACCCTGTCCGGCGTGGGAACCTATGTCCCCGGGTTTATGGGCGGAGCGACGGAGATAATTAGGGGAAATAAGGGCGGCAGATTCGCTTTACGGTTTCGACTTCTTGGCCGATAAGGCTTTTTCATGTCACCTATGAAAATTCTCCTCCCTCTCTCACTGCTTATCACGGTCGCTACCGCCTCGGCTGACATGCTTCAGCTCAAGGACGGCACCATCCACAATGGCACCTACGCCGGCGGCAAGATATCGACCGTCCGTTTCGAAATCGGCGACGAGATCAAGACCTTCCCGGTCGATCAGGTCGCGGCCATCACCTTCGGCGGTGACTCCGGTTCGGCTGCATCCAGCGCTCCGGCTGCCAGCGCCGCACCTGCCGCCGCGCAGACGTCCTACGCCGCCAGCGGCGGATCGATTGCCGCCGGGACGCCGCTGGTCGTCTCTCTCGGGCAAGAGCTCGACTCCGCCAGCGCCCAGGTCGGCCAGACCTTTAGCGGGACGCTCGTCTCGCCTCTCACGGTGGGGAATCAGGTTGTCGCCCCCGCCGGTTCAAAGGTCCAGGGGCGCGTGACAGAGGTTAAGCAGGCCCGCCGCCTGCTCGGCCACAACGCCTCGCTCAGTTTTTCCCTGACCACACTCGTCGTGAACGGCAAGGAGTACTCCATCAGCACCAACGCGCAGTCCGAGAACGTGCGCGGGCAGGGTATGCTTGGCGAAGCCGCCAAGGGCGCGGCCCGCGGCGCCACCTGGGGCGCCATTGCCGACGACAACGACGTGGGCAACGACGCCCTTGCCGGGATGGCCTCCAGCGCGGTGGGCGGCGTCCTCCGCAAGCCCGAACAGGTCGTTTACAAGCAGGGCGCGATCCTGTCCTTCGACTTGACCTCGCCGGTCACGTTGGAGTAGGAAGAAGCGGGCTTACGCAGCCCGCACCCGCGGCAGCCGAGGGCTGCACCCCCGGTCCGGCGTCCGTGCTGCGCACAAACGCCGGACCGACTTTGAAGCCTTCCCTGACACGTTCTCGCCGAAGTAAAAAAGTAGGACTTACGATTACTCCTAAAAGGGGCGACCCCGTTTTGATGCTCTCTCAGCGTTTACTGAAAGCAGCTTAGCTGCTTTCAGTAAACGCTGACGCGATGCGCAGCATCGAAAGTGCAGACTTCGTCTGCTGC
>JAUTCS010000029.1 GCA_030673825.1 Verrucomicrobiota bacterium JB024
GCTCCCGGGTCGCTCTTTTTCGCCCTCGGGGGCCAGCGCACGGACGGTAACCACTATATCGAGGAAGCCAACGACCCCGGCGCGGTCGGCATCGTCTCCGAGAGCCCGGCCGAGTCCATCCGCCAGGTTCCCTTCCTCCAGGTGAAGGACTGCCGCGCGGCCCTGGCCGAAGTGGCCCGCCGCTTCCATGGCCGTCCCGACGACGAGCTGGACCTTTTCGCCATTACCGGCACCAACGGCAAGACCACCGTCTCATTTCTCGCCCAGCACCTGCTGGCCGACGAGCCGCACACGGTGGGCTTGATCGGCACCGTCCACTACGACCTGGGCAAGCGCACGCTGCCCTCGTACAAGACCACCCCCGAGTCGGTCGATATTTACTCCATGCTCAGCCAGATGGTGAGCGAGGGCTGCAAGCAGGCCGTGCTCGAAGTCAGCTCGCACGCCATCCAGCAGCAGCGCGTGGACGGGATGAACTTCCCCGTGGCCGCGTTCCTGAACCTGACGCAGGACCACATCGATTACCACCGTAACATGGAGGCGTACTTCGAGGCCAAGACCCGGCTCTTCACCGGGGCTCTCGGCACGCTTCCCAAGACCGCGCTGGTCAACATCGACGACCCCTACGGCCGCCGCCTCGTGGGTATGATCCCCGAGCAGGTCAAGGTCATCACTTTCGGCGTGTGTGCCGACGCCGACCTGCGGGCCGAGCACGTCAAGCTCGGGGCCTCGGGCAGCTCCTTCGACCTCGTCTGGCCGGAAGGCCGCGCGCGGGTGGAAACGCCTTTGCTCGGCCATTTCAACGTGGCCAACACCCTGGCCGCCATCGGTCTGGCCTATGCCTATGGCAAGTCCCCCGTGGACCTCGTGGCCCGACTGGCCGCCTTCGGCGGGGTGCCGGGCCGCATGGAAAAGGTCGAGACCGGCGCGCCTTATCAGGTGCTGGTGGACTATGCCCACACCGACGACGCCCTCACTAACGCGCTGACCATGCTCCGGGAGATCACCCCCGGACGCCTGCTCGTGGTCTTCGGCTGCGGCGGCGACCGCGACCGCACCAAGCGCCCGAAGATGACGCACGCCGTACAGAATTTCGCCGACTACGCCTGGGCCACCGCCGACAACCCGCGCAAAGAAGACCTCAAGCAGATTTTTGAGGACATGCGGGGTGGGGTAAGTGTGCCCGAGCGCATCGCGTTTGTGGAAGACCGTCGCCGCGCCATCAGCCTCGCGCTGGAGCAGGCCGGGCCCGGCGATTGCGTGCTTATCGCCGGCAAGGGTCACGAGACCTACCAGGAGTTTTCCGACACGGTCATCCCCTTTGATGACCGCCAGGTCGCCCGCGAACTCATCAAGCTGAAAGCCTTTAACCCGAATGCCTGAGTTCATGCCCGAGAAACTAGCAGAGTGCACAGGCGGCTTTTGGGCCGGCGAGCGCACGCCGTCTCGCGTTTCCGGCTTTACGCAGGATTCGCGCCGGGCGGGACCGGGTGACATGTTCGTGGCGCTGGAGACTTCCGCCCGCGACGGGCACGACTTCATCCCCGCCGCCCGTGAGGCCGGGGCTGGCTCCGCGCTCGTGCGCAACGAGGTGGAGGAGGAGCTCCCGCAGCTCGTCGTCCCCGACACCCTCGAAGCCTTTCAGAAAATCGCCGCCATCCACCGCCGCGACTTCGCCGGACGCGTTATCGGTGTGACCGGCAGCTGCGGCAAGACCTCGACCAAGGACCTGCTCGGCCTCCTGCTGGGCGAGCGCACCTTGCGCACCGAGGGCAACCTGAACAACTTTCTCGGCGTCCCGCTCACCCTGACCCGCCTCGACGCCGCGCAGCATGACTTCGCTGTGATCGAGGCCGGGATCAACGAGCCCGGCGAGATGGCGACACTGGCCGCCATGATCGAGCCGGACATCGCCGTCATTACCTGCGTGGCCCCCGCCCACCTGGAGCGGCTCGGCACGGTCGAGGGCGTCGCCCGCGAAAAGGCTCTCCTGGGCCGCCGGGCCGGACGTGTGATTTTCCCGGGTAACTGCTGGCAGTACGCGCCCTTCCGCGATCTTGGCGCGCGTGCGCTGGTGGTGACCGATGACGAAACCCTGGCCCGGACTTTGCCTAACGAGCAGTGCGTGGTTAGCCGTATGGGCAATGTGGATGTGGGATGCTGCCGACTCGAACTGGAGTCGGCAGCACTTCCCGCCTTTGCCTGCGAGCTGCCGTTCTCCTCACCGGGGATGGTGAGCAATGCCGCCCTCGCGCTGAGCGCCGCCCTCCTGTGCGGTGTCTCTCCCGACACCCTCCGCTCGCGCCTCTCCCAGTGGCGCGCCTCCCGGCACCGGGGTGAATGGCTCCGGCTTGGGGCGCAGAACTTTTTCGTGGACAGCTACAACGCCAACCCGGCCTCCATGGCCGAGGCCATGAGCGCCTTCGTGGCGTCGGCCCCGGCGGAGCTGCCGCGCCTCTATGTGCTCGGCGGCATGAAGGAGCTGGGCGTGGAAACTTACCGCTATCACATGCTCACGGGCGAAAAGCTCAAGCTGCGCCCGCAGGACCGCGCCGTGCTCATCGGCTCCGAGGCCGACGGCTACCGCGACGGCCTGCTCAAGGCCCGTAACGAACGCAGCCAGTTGACCCTTTTCACCGAAACCCAGCAGGCGCAGGCCGCTGTGGCCGCCTTCAAGGGCGCGATCATGCTCAAAGGCAGCCGCGCCTACGCGCTGGAGTCGCTCCTGCCCGTGGACGCGAAAGGAGGGGCCGACCGATGCTGACTTACCTCGCGGAGTTCAGTGATTATTTCGGCCCGTTCCGCCTCTTCCGATTCCTGACTTTCCGGGCCGTGATGGGGGCGGGGACCGCCGTGGTCGTCGGCTTTGTCATCGCGCCGTGGCTGTTCGCCCGGTTGCGCATGCTCAAGCTTTCCCAGACCCTGCGCAACAAGGACGAGGTCGGTAAGCTCGCCGACCTGCACGCGGGGAAGAAGGACACCCCCACCATGGGCGGGCTGATGATCTTCGCCGCAGTCTTTGTGGCCACGCTCTTGTGGGCCGAGCCGAACCTCTATGTCCTCACCGTGATGATCGTCTATGCCGGGCTGACCGCGATCGGCTTCGCCGACGATTACCTGAAGGTGAGCAAGAAAAACTCCAAGGGACTGGCCAGCCACTGGAAACTGGCGGGACAGGGGCTACTCACGTTCATCGCCATGGGGCTGCTGTTGGCCGACCCGGACACGCACCTGAAAATGTCCCAGCTGTGGGTGCCGTTCCTGAAGGAGCCGCTCATGATGGAGATGCCCATCTGGTTCGCGTTCATCTTTTTCTTCCTCGTCATGGCGGGCTCCAGCAACGCCATCAACCTGACCGACGGGGTGGACGGGCTGGCCATCGGCTGCACCGTCACCTCCACGCTGGTTTACGGGCTCATGGCCTACGCCGCGGGCAACGTCATCATCTCCGACTACCTGCTGATCAGCTACATCCCCGGCACCGGCGAACTGGCCGTGATCTGCTGCGCCCTGGTCGGGGCGAGCCTGACCTTTTTGTGGTACAACTGCCACCCGGCGACGGTCTTTATGGGCGACACCGGTTCGCTCGCCCTGGGCGGGGTCATCGGTGCGATCGCCTTTGTCATCCATCAGCCTTTAACCCTGATTCTCGTGGGCGGTATCTTTGTGGCCGAGGCCGTCTCCGTCATCCTCCAGATCGGCTCCTTCAAGCTGCGCGGGGGCAAGCGCATCTTCCGCATGGCCCCTTTGCACCATCATTTTGAGCTCCTCGGCTGGCACGAAAACAAAGTCGTGATACGTTTCTGGATAATCTCCCTGATGTGCGCCTTCGCCGGCCTCGCCACTCTCAAGCTCCGCTAACCACCAAGCACCCAGCACAAAGAACCAAGAACTTCCCCCCATGGAAACCCCGGACATCCTCCTGCCGCTACTCGACCGGCCCGCTGCCATTTTTGGCTCGGGGGTGAGCGGTCGTGCCGCGGGGGACCTCCTGCGTTCGCGCGGGCGGCTGTTCGAGGTGTACGACGAGCGCGGCGGGCAGTACGCACACCGTCAGTTTGGCGCGAAGGAAGCGGCCCGGCACGGTCTGGTCGTGCACAGTCCGGGGTTTGCACCGTCGCACCCGTGGTTCGAGGCGGCCCGAAAGGCCGGTTGCATGATTCTGGGCGAGCTGGACTTTGCCTCGCTCTACTGGGGCGGGGGCTGCATCGCCGTCACCGGCACCAACGGCAAAACCACCGTGACCGAGTTTCTCGCCTACGCCTTCAAGCGCGCCGGGCAGAAGGCCGTGGCCGTGGGCAACATCGGCTACCCGATGTCTCGCTTGTTCGAACTGAGCAACCACGAGGGCGCGGTCGCTGTCTGTGAGGTCAGCTCCTTCCAGTCGGAGAACCTGAAGTATTTCCGCCCCCAATCGCTCATCTGGACGAATTTTGACGAGGACCACCTCGACCGCTACGCGACTCAGAAGGAGTATTTTGACGCCAAGTGGCGGCTGGTCGAGCAGCTCTCGCGCCCGAGCATGGTCGTGGGCGAGTCCGTCGCCCGCTGGGCGGAAAAGTTCGGCAAAAAGCTGCCCCCGTTCTGCAAGGTCGTGCGCCGGGAAGACCCCATCGGCGGTCCGCCCGCCAGCTCGCCCTTCCTGAGCTACCCGCAGCAGGAGAATTACCGCCTCGTGCGTGCTTTCTGGGAAAAGGAGTCCATGCCCGTGCACACGCTCGAATCCGCCGCCAGCCAGTTCCGGTTGCCCCGGCACCGGCTGCAAAAGGTGGCGGAGTGGGGCGGTGTCGCTTTCTGGAACGACTCCAAGGCCACCAATTTCGCATCCGCCCTGGCCGCGCTGAAAACCTTTCAAGAGCCTGTCGTGTGGATCGGCGGGGGCAAAACCAAGGGCGGGGACATTCCGGCCTTTGTCCGCGAAGTCGCCCCGCAGATCAGCTCCGCCGTCCTTTTGGGCGAGACCGCCCCGGCGCTGGCGGAACTTTTGGCCGCTCAGGGGGTCCCGTGCCAGGTGTGCAAGACCTTGCCCGAGACCGTTACCGCCGCCACCGACCAGGCCAAAGGCCGGGGGGTGGTTCTCCTCAGTCCCGGCTTTTCCAGCCTGGATATGTTCGAGAGCTACACCCAGCGCGGATTTGCCTTTGAGCAAGCGGTTTTGAGTTTGAAGAAACAAAAGGCCACTGATACGAACAGCGCATGCGCAAAAACTGGAGAAAGCTTGTCATGAAAATCAGTCAGATATTCCTCTGCGTGATCGGTCTGCACTTGGCCGTTATCGCATTCCTCTTTGCCACCCCGGGTTGCCAGAGCGGCCCAGAGGCAGAGACTACCGGGTCCGAAGGTATCGTCGGCCCGCCCGAGGAAACCGTCGCCTCCGTGGCCAACGAAAACTACCGCCAACAGCAGTACACCCACGGTGGCGCCCCTATCGAGGCCGACGAGACGCCGCAGGCGGTCGCCAGCCGCCCCCGCTATGAGCCGACTCGACCGGCCTGGAACCTCAATAACCAGCAGCCCGCTGAGGTCATCACGGGGACCGAAGTCGCCGTGATCGAGCCGGTGTCCGATTTGGATTCGACCGCACCCGTCGGACAGACCTCTTCCTACACCGTGAAAAAGGGCGACAACCTCACGACCATCGCCCGTGCCCACGACGTCAGCCTGAGCGAGTTGATGGAAATCAACGGCCTCAACCGCAAGTCCATCATCAAAGTGGGGCAGGTGCTGACCATTCCGGCTCCCGCCGCCGCCAGCTTTGACTCGCCCATGAACAGCCTCGACGCCAGCCCGGCCGGTTCCGTCGGGATCGAGAGCAAGAGCTACACCGTCAAGTCCGGCGACTCCCTCTCCGTGCTCGCCAAGCGCAACAACACCAGCGTCAGCGCGATCAAGGCCGCCAACAACCTGAGCTCGAACACCATCTACGTCGGCCAGACCCTGCTCATCCCGGCTGGCAGCGGCCCGGCCACTTCGGTCACGGCGGTCACCTCCGGCCAGTCCCTGCCCGAGGGCACCTACCTGGTGCAGAAGGGCGACACGCTCGGCGCCATCGCCAAGCGCTACGACGTCAAAGTCTCCGAGCTGATGACGGCCAACGGCATCTCCGACCCGCGCAACCTCCGCGCCGGGCAAAAGCTGGTCATCCCCGGCCTCGGCGGTAACCCGGCGGCACCGGCCCCGGTGGCCCCCAAGCCCGCTCCGCGCACGACTTCCCCGGCAGCCGTTCCGGCCCCGGTCCCCGCTCCGAGCTCCGGCCCGACCGTGATCGAGGAGTATAATGCGGACCTCCTGTTGGAGAATCTCGACGACATCCCTGCCGCCGAGGTTCAGAGCACGAACTAAGAACTTCCTTTGAATTATTCATCTGAAACCGCGAGCGACTAACCTCCGTCTGGTGAGTGCCGGCAGTGTGCTGACACTCTGTGTGGCCGCGCTCACCCTCTTGGGGCTGGTGGTGCTCTCCAGCGCCGGCAAGTCGCTCAGTACGAATCCGTACTTTTACTTTCAGCGCCAGAGTCTCTGGCTGGCTCTGGCGCTGATGGCGGGTCTCTTCACCGCCTTTTTGAATCTGGATACCGTCCGCAAGGGCACGTGGTACTTCGTGGGGGCGGTTGCGCTGCTGCTCGTGCTCGTGCTCATCCCGGGCATCGGCGTCACCGTCAACGGCGCCCGCCGCTGGCTCGATCTGGGCATGATGCGCCTGCAGGTCTCCGACCTGGGTAAGCTGGCCCTGATCTTTGGCATGGCGCATTACCTGGCGCAGAACCAGCGCGAGATCACGCAGTTCTGGAAGGGCTTTATCCTGCCCTGTCTCGGACTGGGCGTGCTCTGTGGGCTGGTCATGCTGGAGCCGGACTTCGGCACGACGGCCCTGTGCGGCATCGTCGGGCTGTGCATGCTCTTCGTCGCCGGGACGCGGCTGCTGTTCCTGATCCCCAGCGGCTTGATCGCGCTGGCGCTGTTCAGCGTGGCGGTCTATCTGGACCCGGTGCGCCTGCGCCGCGTCACCTCGTTCATGGATGTGGAGGCGAACAAGTCCGACAGCGCCTACCAGCTCTGGCAGGGGATTCTGGCCTTCGGGGCCGGGGGCGTGGACGGCGTCGGCCTGGGCAACGGTCGCCAGCAGCTTTCCTACCTGCCCGAGTCGCACACGGACTTTGTCTTCCCAGTCATCGGGGAGGAGCTGGGCTTCATCACCACGGCCTCAGTCGTGAGCCTTTTCCTCGTTGTTTTCCTGTGTGGAGTGTGGAGCCTGCGCCGCGCGCCCAACATGTACCAGTTCCTGCTGGTGTGCGGGGCGTTGTGGTTCCTGACTTTCCAGGCCCTCATCAACATGGGGGTCGTCACCGGCCTGCTGCCGACCAAGGGCATGTCGCTGCCCTTCATCAGCTACGGCGGCTCGAACCTCGTGGTCATGTTCGTCCTGGTCGGTCTTATTCTTAACTGCTTCCGCCACTGGCAAAAACCGGCCCTTAAGCGGCCCCGCCACCTATGAGTCTCTTTTTAATATCCTGCGGCGGAACGGGTGGCCACCTGGCCCCGGGGATCGCGCTGGCCGAAGGGCTGGGCGAGGCCGGGCACGAGGTGTGCCTGATCATCAGCAACAAGGACGTGGACTCCCGGCTGGTCAACAGCTACCCGAACCTCGACTTCAAGCGTTCGCCCGGCTGCGGCATGTCGTGGAAGCCGCTCGGTTTCCTGCGCTTCCAGTGGCAGCAAACCCAGGCTTTCCTTTTCGCCCTGCGCCTGATCCGCACCCGCAAGCCCGCCGCTATCGTCGGCTTCGGGGGCTTCCTTAGCGTAGGCGTAGCCCTGGCGGGATTCCTCCTGGGCTACCCGATTGTCCTGCACGAGGCCAACCGCCGTGCCGGTCGCGCCATCCGCATGTTAAGCGGGCTGGCCCAGCGCATCTACCTGCCCGAGGGCACGCAGTTGAAAAGCCTGCCCCCGCAAACCGTGCGCCACACCGGCTATCCGGTGCGCCGCGAGATCCGCCGTCTGCCGCAGGACGTGGCCCGCCAGAAGCTCGGCATCAACGTCACCGGCAAGCTCCTCCTCGTCTTCGGTGGCAGCCAGGGCGCCGTCGCCCTCAACAAGTGGGTCACGGACAACTTCGAGCGCCTCGCCCGCGAAAACATCAGCATCTACTGCCTGACCGGCCTGCGCAACGGCTCGCAGGGCATGGTCGAGCACCAGTTGGAGGACGGGCAGGTTGCCCGCGCCTACTTCGAACCCTTCTGTGACCGCATGACGGAGGTGCTCTCCGCCGCCGACCTCGTCGTCTCCCGCGCCGGGGCGGGCAGCATCGCGGAGTTCATCCGCTGCCGCGTGCCCTCGATCATCGTGCCCTTTCCCTACGCCGCGGACGACCACCAGCGCGCAAACGCCCACTTCTTCGAGCAGCAGGGCGGCACCATCGTGGTCGAGCAGGACAACATCGACACGCTCGCCGATGAGGTCGTCGATACGATCTTCAATGACTGGCTCCTGACGAAAATGCGCGACAACCTCGCGCGGCTCGACCGTATCAACCCTGTGGATATGATGATCCGCGACCTGGAAAGCATCGCGGCCCAGCACGCAAGCGCATGATGACCGCCCCCGAACAGACGCACACCGCGCTTCCGCAGGAAGTGTTCCTGCTGGGCATCGGCGGCATGGGCATGGCCCCGCTGGCGATTTACCTCGCCCAGGCCGGTTGCCGTGTGCGCGGCTGGGACGACCACTTGAAGGCCCCCGTGCGCGCTCTGCTGGAGCGCGAAGGTATCGAGATTTTGGATACGCCAGCGCCGGGCTCTTCGCCGCTCATCGTGCGCTCCAGCGCGGTGGACCTTTCGCACCCGCTGCTGGCCCGCGCCATGGCCGGGACGGGCGCCCCCTGCCTGCGCCGCGGCGAACTGCTGGCCCGCCTGGCGGCGGACAAAAAACTCGTCGCCATCGCCGGCAGTCATGGAAAAACCACTACAACCGGCATGTTGATCGACATGCTCCGGGCAGTGGGTTTCGATTTTGGTTATGTGCTCGGCGGACTCTTCAACGACGGCCAGACCGCGCCCGCTCACTACTCGGCGGATTCGCCCTGGCTGGTGGCCGAGGTGGACGAGAGCGACGGCACCATCGAGGGCTTTAACCCGGCGGTTACGCTTGTGGTCAATCTCGACTGGGACCACGCCGACCGCTACCGTACCGAGGCCGACCTGCGCGAGGCCTTCGCCCGGCTCTTTGCCCGCACCCGGGAGCACATCCTCGTGCCGGAGAGCTTCCCCGCAGGCGGGGAGGGGACAAGTGCCGCGCCCGTCCTGCGCTTCGAGGCACCGGGCATCAACTTTAACCTCGATAACGCCAACGCCGCGCTCCAGGCCTGCCGCCTGATCGCGGGCACCGTCCCGCAAAACCCGCTGGCGAAGTTCCCCGGCATCTGCCGCCGCCAGGACGTCATCCACCGCGAGGGGAATATGCGCGTGATGGCCGACTACGCGCACCACCCGACGGAGATCCGCGCCCTGCTCAACATGGTCCGCAGCGAGTCCGCCGGGCCGGTCTGGGTGGTTTTTCAGCCGCACCGCTACAGCCGCACGCGCCAGTTCGCGCCCGAGTTCGCGCAGGTGCTCAGCACCGCCGACCGCTCGTGGGTGCTGCCGGTGTACGCCGCCAGCGAGCTGCCTGATGCCGGTGGCACCGCTGCCCGCATCCTTGACGCGGCCCCCGGCAAGCTCGATGCCGTCAGCCCCGCTGCGCTTGACGGCGTACTCGATCGTGCTCTTTCCGAAGAACAGCCTGCCGTGCTGCTCTTTGTTGGCGCGGGAGACATCGACCGGATGGCTGCGCGTTTCGTGCGAGACCGCCAGACCGCGCTGCGCTGGCGCGAAAGCCTTTCCACCGAAGCCGTCCTCAAGCTCGGCGAGCCACTCGCCCGCAAGACTACCATTGGCATCGGCGGCCCCGCCCGTTTTTATGCCGAGCCCGCCAGCGAGGCCGATGTGGCCTACCTGTTGCGCGAGGCGAGGGAGGCGGCGCTGCCCGTGCTACCGCTCGGGCGCGGGTCCAACCTCATCGTGGCCGACGCCGGGTTCGACGGGCTCGCGCTGGGATTTAAGCACGCCACTTGGCAGCAGCTTGAGCTGGACGGGCAAGGCCGCCTCGTGGCCGGAGCGGGCGTGCGCTTGAAGCAGCTGTGCAGCTTCGCCGCGAAAAACGGCCTGGGCGGGTTCGAGTTTCTCGAAGGCATCCCCGGCACGGTCGGCGGCTCCCTGCGCATGAACGCCGGAGCCATGGGCGGATGGATTTTCGACGTGGTCGAGGAAGTGACCTTCATCGATGTGGCGGGCGAGCTTCAGACCTGGGCGAAGGCGCGTTTCCACTTCGGCTACCGCCAGTGTCGCGAGATCGCGCAGGGCTTGGCGCTGCGGGCCGTCTTCGCCAGCGGCAAGACCGCGCCCGACGCCGACATCCGCGCCACCATGGACGCCTACGCGGGCACCCGCAAGGAGAGCCAGCCGCGTGAACCCAGCGCGGGCTGTATCTTTAAAAACCCCGAGGGCGGCCACGCCGGGAAGCTCATCGACGAGCTCGGTCTCAAGGGCCTGCGCGAGGGCGGGGCGGAGGTCTCCGCCGTGCACGCGAACTTCATCATCAACACCGGCGGGGCCACCTCCGCCGACATCATAGCGCTGGTGCGGCGTATCCGCGCCAAAGTCCGCAGCGAACGCGGCATCGAGCTGGAGCCCGAGGTCCTGTTGGCCGGGCAGAAGTGGGAGGACGTTTTATGAGCGAACGTGCGCACATCACCGTGCTTTGTGGAGGCCCTTCGAGCGAGCGCGAGGTTTCGCTCGTGTCCGGGCGCAGCATCGCCCAGGCGCTGGAGAAGTATTTCACGGTCGAGCGGGTGGAGTTCGCACAGGACGCGCTGCCCGCCGGGCTCGACCCGGCCAAGACCGTCATCTTCCCGGCGCTGCATGGCGCCTTTGGCGAGGATGGGCAGATCCAGGCGTTGCTGGAGGCCCGCGGATTCGCCTACGCCGGTTCCGGCCCCACCGCCAGCGCCCTGTGCATGGACAAGGCCGCGACCAAGGCCAAGGTCGCCGACTGTGGCTTCACCGAGGCCCCGGCCTGGATTTTTTCCCATGACCGTATCCCCGATCCCGCCGCGCTGATGGAGCGGCTCGGGGCGCATCTGGTGATCAAGCCCGTGGCCGAGGGCAGCAGCGTCGGCCTGCACCTGTGCGCCAACCGCATGGAGCTGGACCAGGCGCTGGCCGCGCTCACACCGGGCCTGTGGATGGCCGAGACCTTTATCAAAGGCCGCGAAATGACCGTCGGTATCCTCGATGGCGAGGCCATGGGGATCGTCGAGATCGTCCCCAAGGGCGGCCTCTACGACTACGCGCACAAGTACACCGCCGGGGCGACCGAGTATCGCTTCCCCGCCGAGGTGCCCGAGGAACTGGCCGCGCAGATCCGCACCTACGCCGAGCGCGCTTTCGCCGCCTGCGGCTGCCGCGACTTCGGACGCGTGGACTTTATCCTGACCCCGGACGGGCTTCCCTATTTTCTCGAAATCAACACCATCCCCGGCCTCACGCCGACCAGCCTCCTGCCCAAAAGCGCCTCGTGTTGCGGGCTGGACTTCGAGACGCTGGCGCGCCGGATGATCGAGCCCGCCTTGCGGCGCGGCAAAAAAACTCAACTCACCTGAGCCATGGCCAAGAAAAAAGCAGCAAAGAACCAATCCTCCTCCTGGCACAGCATTAAGCAGAGCTCGGCCGGGCGCGGCCAGACGAAGGTCGCCCGCAAGCGCCGTTGGGCAATCAGCGCGCGCATGGCCGGGGCCGTGCTGGCGGTGCTCCTCGTGCTCGGCGGCATCGGCGGTGGCCTGTACTTCCTCAACTCCAAGCCGGAAAAGCTCGCTGTGGTCGGTGCGAGCGGCCCGCTGCGCAACATTTACTTTCAGACCGACGGCGTGCTCACGCGCGACTGGCTGGTCGAGCGCCTCGACCTGCCCAACGACGTTTCCCTAGCCGACGTGAACATCCAGGGCATCCGCGCCCAGCTTGCAGCCGAGGGCCAGGTCGCCTCCGTCGCGGTGGAGAAGCGCTTCCCCGACGCCATTGTGGTCAACGTGCAGGAGCGCCGTCCGATCCTTAAGCTCGTTATTGTGGACGCCTCGGGCCGCCGTGGTCTGCGCCTGGTGGACGCCTCCGGCGTTGTGTATCAGGGCGCGCACTACGCGACGGACCAACTGGAGCCGCTGCCGTTCCTCGATGTGTCCACTGTTAAGCGTCAGGGCGATGGTTACGCGCCCATCTCCGGCATGAGCACGGTCCATGGGCTGATGACGCTGGCCCAGGGCAGCTACCCGGAGATTTACGACCAGTGGCGCATTATTTCGGTACGCGACTTCACCGGCGACCAGCAGGAACTCGGCGCGACCATCCACGTCGTGACCAAGGACAAGGAGGAACTGGTCTTTGCCCCGGACAATTTCGACGCGCAGCTGGCGCGCCTGCGCAAGATCTACGCGCACCTCGAAGAAAAGTCCGTCGGGCCGGTACGCCGTATTGACCTCAGCTTTCAGGAGCCCATTATCAAACTGGCTCAGGCGCAGAGCCGCAGCCGCTACCGTTGATTCGCTAACCGATAACGCATGATCCTATGAGCCAGAGCAAAATCGTTGGAGCCGTCGAGATCGGGACCACCCACGTGGTGGCATTGATCGGGGAGATCGTGAACGGGCGCAGCCTGAACCTGATCGGGATGGCCGAGAGCTCGAGCTCGGGGGTCAAAAAGGGCGAGATCGTGGACTTCCGCGCCGCCAGCAACAGCGTGCATGCCGCCATCATGGGGGCGGAAAAGAGCGCGGGCGTGCAGGTCGAGGCGGTTTACCTTTCGCAGACCGGGCAACACCTGGAGGGCTTTCACCATGTCGGCTCGGTCAACGTCTCCTCGTCGGACAACTGCGTCTCCCGCGCGGACATCCAGCGCGTGATCGACGACGCCAAGGGCAAGGAGCTCGGGGCCGAGCGCGTCTATATCCACCACATCAAGCATGGCTTTCGCCTCGACGGGAAACCGGTGGAGCAGCCTCTGGGCGAGGAGGGCAGCAAGCTTGAGGTGAGCTACTGGTCCGTCCACGGCAGCGAGGACCGCGTGCGTGACCACATTCACATTATCAATGGCTTCGGCCTGCCGGTGGAGGACATGATCCTCTCCAGCATTGCTACCGCCAGCATGGTCGCCACCGCCGAGGACAAGCGCCGTGGCGCGCTCGTGCTCGACATGGGCGGGGGCACGACCGACTGGGCTATTTATCGCGACGGCGTCATCCAGCGCACCGGGGTCGTCCCCATCGGCGGCGACCACCTCACGAACGACCTTACCCTCGGCCTGCGCGTCAACCGCAAGTACGCCGAAAAGCTCAAGAAGCAGTTCGGCAAGGCTTTTGTGGAAAAGCAGGACAAAGGCGAAAACGTCTGGATGGTCGGCGACCAGATGATCGGTGACCGCTGCCTCTCGCGCGGCTCGCTTGTGCAGATCATGCAGTTGCGACTGGAGGAGCTTTTTACGATCTTGAAGAAGCAGCTCGGCGAATTCTGCTCGGAGGAGGCGCTTCCGTGCGGTGTCGTGCTCAGCGGCGGGGCTTCCGTCCTGCCCGGACTGCCCGAGCTGGCGGGAAAAATCCTCGGCCTGCCCGTGCGCATCGGCAGTAACCCCGAGTGGGTGCGCGAGGACTTGCGCGGCCCCGGCTATAGCACCGCGCTGGGGCTGATGCACTACGCGCTCACCGGCCAGCACCAGGAGGAGTTCACGGCCCCGCCACCGGAAAAGGGCCTCATGAAAAAGGTCAGCAAACTGTTCTCACTCTAAGCCGCAACGAAGGGATCACGTCATGGAGGCAGACAATTTTAACAAACAAAACGGGATGTTCAGCGGCGACCTCGCGGAGGAGTCGATCCGGATCAAGATCATCGGAGTCGGCGGCGCGGGAACGAATGCCGTGGACCGGCTCCAGCTCGACCGCAGCGGCTCGGTCAAACTTGCCGCCATCAACACCGACGCCCAGGCGCTGGCCAGCTCCCCGCTGCCGGAAAAGCTCATGATCGGTCGCAAGGTGACCCGCGGTCTCAGCACCGGGGGCGAATGCGAGCTGGGCAAGAAGTCCGCCGAAACCGACGCCGACTCCATCCGCAAGCTCCTGCACGGGATGGATCTGGTCTTTCTCCTCGCCGGGCTGGGCGGGGGCACGGGCAGCGGTGCCGCGCCCGTCGTGGCCAAGCTCGCCGCCGAGGAGGGCGCGCTTGTCATCGCTTTTGTCACGATGCCTTTCACCATCGAGGGGGCCAAGCGCCACCAGCAGGCCGAGGACGCCCTCGGCGACCTGCGCAAGAGTTGCGACGCGGTCATTCCGCTTCCGAACGACCTGCTCATGCAGATGCTCGACGACAAGGCCACCGTGCTCGACGCCTTTGCCCAGGCGGACATCTGGATCGACCGCGGTGTGCGTTCGATCTGCACCATGCTGACCCAGACCGGCCTGATCAACCTCGACTTCGCCACGCTCCGGAAAGCTTTCTGCAACCAGGGCGGCAAGACCCTCTTCGGCCTTGGCCATGGCGAGGGTGAGGACTGCGTCGCCGCCGCCATCGAGGATTTGAAGTCCTGCCCGCTGCTCAATCTGCCCGAATACGCCCGCAAGGCAGACCGCATCCTGGTCAACATCGTCGGCGGCACAGACCTCGGCATCCGTCAGGTCAACGAGATCATGTCCGTGGTGACCGAGCAGTTCGGCAGCCGCGAGAACACGATTCTCGGCGCGGTTATCGACGAGAGCCGCCAACAGCAGGTGGATATTTGCGTCATCGGCACGACCGATGTGACCGGCACCCGCTACGTGCGCGCTCCTGCCCGGAAGACTGCCCCCACGCCCCCGCCCGTCGTGCAGGAGGAAGAGGAGGAGCAGGAGGAGCCCGTCCTGCGCACGGCCTCGGCCACGCAGACGGTCCACCCCGTGCACCGCTCGAAGCTCAAGCGCTCTGAGGGCGGCGCCGATACCGAATCCCAGGAGGAGTTTCTCTTCGTCTCGGAGGAGGAGCAGCGCGGGTACTTCGACAAGACCGAGCGCAACCTCTTCGAGGGCGAGGATCTGGACGTGCCCACCTTCCTGCGCCGCGGCGTGCGCATAGCCGTCTAAGGTTAGGCGCACGGTGGGTGCTTTCTGGAACGATTACAAATAAAGGATTCCGGCCCTTGCCAAGCGGGGCGGATGGCTCCATATTGGAAGGGTGTTGGAGAAAAACGGGGTGCCGAGCAGGCTGGCCGTGATGGCCGGGCGTGCGACCCTCACAAGCTCCTCAACACCCTAGCTTCCTATTTCCATGCCACACGACAAGCCCCGGATAGACGACGCCATCGACGTCCTGCGCCGCGAGCGCTACCGCATCACCGAGCCGCGCAAAGCGATGCTCGCGGTGCTGGTCAAGGAGTCCAAGCCGCTCTCGGCCGAACAGATTCACCAGATGGTCGGTGCGGACAAGGCCGACCTCGTCACCGTTTACCGCAGCCTGGAAGCGTTTGAAAAGGCCGGGATCGTCCAGCGGTTCAATCTGGAATCAGGGAAGGCGCTTTACGAGCTGGTGGAGGAAAACCACCACCATCACCACATCATCTGCCGTAAATGCCACCGGGCCGAAAAGCTCGACTTCTGCGAAGCCGAAAAGCTCGAAGCCCTCGCCAAAAACCTCGGCTACGAGGACGTTCATCACGTGCTGGAGCTTTACGGCGTTTGTGAGGACTGCCGTAAGGACGATTAGCCGTAGTACCTTCGCCCGTCAGCGACGCGCCCTAATCATCCACCCGCACGCGGAAAAAGACCTCCTCGCCAGGGCTGCGCTGGTAGGTGTACGTGTAGGCTTCATCGTCGCCCAGCGGGCCGGTCGGACTCGCGCCGGAGACTTCGGAGTAGGGGCCGCCGGGCGTGTTGGACTTGAGCAGTGAGAAGGCCGCAGTCGGGCTTTCGCTCTCGGCGTGAAAGATGATGCTCGTCAGGTCGCTTGGGCTGTTGGTGATGGAGGAGACGGTCAGCCGCAGCCGTCGCCAGTCCACCTTTACGTTTTGCATCCCGGTGATGGTCACTGTGCGGGTGACGGTCGGGTAGCCCGGCGCTTCAAAGGTTACGGTATAGATCCCATCGGCATACACGGGGACGGAGTAGCCGCCGCTGGCGGTGCTGATCGCGTAGTACACGCTGCCGTCCACGTCGATACGCACGCCGCCCGCGCCCTCGCCGGGGGCGTAGGTCTTGTCGCCGTCGTCATCGTCGAAGACCACCCCGGTGATAAAGGCCGTGTCGGCCTGCGGGATGGCGAAGTCCTGCGTGACGAGCTGGGGGCCGACATCACGGAGCTGGTCGCTGTTGGTCCAGTCCGGGCCGGAGTTGTTTCCGTTGATCACGCCGATGCCCGCCT
>JAUTCS010000030.1 GCA_030673825.1 Verrucomicrobiota bacterium JB024
CGACCCGCGCATCTTCCTGCGCGAGGACGGCCACGAGGTCAGCTACCCGATGATGCTCGACGACAAGGGCGCGGGCCAGTTCACCCTCTTTGACCTTCAGGAAGACACCACCTACCGCGTCGAGACTTCCTCTCTGCGCTCGCCAGCGTACAGCGTGACCGTTTACGACCCGCCGAAGCTGGACTCCGTCCACCTCGCGCTCGCCCCGCCGGCCTACACCCGGCGCGAGGCGCTGGAGTTCTCCAAGCTGCTGGATCTCTTCCCGGTCGAGGGCACGCAGATCACCTTGACCACGCAAACCGCCCCCCGCGTCAAAACCGCCCTGCGCCTGGGCGAGGAGACCATCCCCTTTGAGGGGACCGTGACCTTTACCGCGAAAAAGGACACCAACTATCAGCTCACCCTGACCAACGCCGAGGACCGCAAGGCCGTGACCGAGACGTACCAGATCGACGTCACCCCGGACGAGCCGCCCGTGGCCGACGTGATCGACCCCGGCCAGGACACCAACGCCAAGCTCGACACGCTCCTGCCGCTGGAGCTGTACGCGGCGGACGACTTCGGCGTGGCCCGCGTGCTGCTGCACGTCTCGGTCTCGGGGCTGCCGCGGCGACCGATTGAGGTCTTCGCCGCCCGCAAGGGGGCCGAGCCGGTGCTGGAGAACAACTTCCTCACCCAGCTCGACATCCCCCGGCTCGGCGTCGAGCACGGCGACGTCGTCTCGTACTACTTCAGCGTGGTGGACAACCGCGAGCCCAAGGCCAACATCACCCAGAGCGACCTGTACTTCGTCGAGGTGGTCAAGGACCTCGACCGGCCCGAGGCGCCCCCTTCCGACGCCAACGGCCAGCAGGACGAGGCGAAAAAGAAAGAAATCGACCTGCGCGCGCTCATTGTGGAGCTCAAGCGCGTCATCCGCCAGACCTACCGCAGCGGGCTGCTGGAGGGCGACGCCCGCGACCAGGCCCGCCAGGAGCTGGGCGCGGACTTGAACAAGGTCCAGACCGAGGCCCGCAATCTGCTCGGTGAGATCGGCCAACTGCTCATGCAGGTCGAGGGCGGCGAATTCTTTATCATGATGAACAACGCCCTCGAGCGCTTGGCCGAGGCCGAGGAGGAGCTCAACGCCGACCGCCCCGACACTTCCATCCCGCTCCAGGAGGAGGCCCTGAGCAACCTCGTGCAGCTGGAGAGCTTTTTAAAGGCCACCCTCCCGCCCTCCGGCGGCGGGGGCGGAGGCGAGCCTTCCGACCAGCCCAACGCGCAACAATCCGGCGAGCCCAAAGACGGCGAGGGCCAGAACGAAACCGAAATGACCGTGCAGCAGATGCGCGCCCTCATGGACAAGCTCAACCGCCTCGCCGAAGACCAAGCCGCCCAGACCCAGCGTTATGAGCGGGCCGAGCGTTTCGAGCCCGGCGAGAGCGAGCGCCGCCAGCTCAGTCAGGAGCAGGACAAGCTCCGCCAGGAGGCCCGCGAGGCCGCCGACAGCCTGCGCGGCGAGCCCGGCATGGCCGAGATCCGGCACGAGATTTCCGAGGCGGGCCGCACCATGCAGGCCGCTTCCGGGGCCATCGGTGAGGGCGAGCCCACCCAGGCCGCCAATGCCGGGGCCCGCGCCAACGAGTCCCTCCTCAACGCCGCCGCGATGCTCGACGAGCGCATCCGCCAGGCCGCCGCCGGAGCCATGAACGAACTCGTCTCGCAGGCCGAGAGCCTGGCCGGACGCCAGGCCGGGGCCTCCCAGGCCAGCGGCGAAGCCGATCAGGCCGGGGGCGAGGGCGAGTCCAAGGGCGCGCTGCGCGAGCAGCAACTCAAGCTCAACGAGGAGTACACGCAGCTCATGGCCGAGATCGAGCGCACCGCCGTCGAGATGGGCGAGTCCTTCCCCGCCGCCGGGGAAAAGCTCGCCCGCGCCAGTCGCGAGGCCGACAAGGCCCGCACCGACGCCACCATGCAGCGTTCCGCCAACGCCCTGCTCTACGGACGCTACGCCAAGGCGGGCGAGCTTCAGGGCGAGGCCGCCGGGCAGCTTGACGCGCTGGCCGAGAGCTTGCGCGGGGCCCGCGACCAGATCCCCGCTCTTTCCTCCGCCCAGCTCCAGCAGCTCATGGCCCGCATCGAGGAGGCCCGCCAGCAGGCGCAGCAGGAGGCCAAAGGCCAGTCCGGCGAACAAAAGGGCGCCGAATCCGGCGAGGGCAAGGACGGCCAAAGCGAAGGCAAGTCGCAGCAGATGGGCAAGCTCGGGGGCGACCTCCAGCAGGCCGGGAAGATTTTGAAAAACGACCAGTTGGCCGAGTTGGGCGAGCGCATGAGCGCCCCCTCCAGCAGCGGCGGTTCCGCCGAGTCGGCGGGCGAGGCCGTCGGCCTGCTCAACCAGGCTGAGGCCGTGCTCCAGCAGTACCTGCGCATGCAGATGGTCGAGGAGCGCGTGCGCTACAAGCGCCAGTCCGCCCCGCCGCCCGACAAGTACCGCTCCCTGGTCGAGGAATACTTTAAAAACCTGGCCGAAGAACCCTGATGCATTTCGACACGCCCATCCCCGTCGCGGCTATCGCCGTGGCCGCCGTGCTCCTGGCCGCCGCTCTCTGGCGACTGGCGCGGGCGCAGCGCGGCGAGCTCCCGCGCGGCCTGGGGTGGGCGAGCCTCGTCCTGCGCCTGCTGGCTGTGGCGCTGGTGGCGCTGCTCGCGCTCAACCCGTACTGGATCAGGCGCGAACCCGACCCGGAGGGCTTCCGGCTGGCCGTGCTCGCGGACGCTTCCGGCAGCATGCACACCCGCGACCTCGACGGGACCGCCCGGATCGACTTCGCCGCCGCCCAGATGGACGCGACCGCGCCGGAGAGCCTGCTTGCACGCTTGGGTAAACGCTATCCAAGGCTCGGGGCCTACGCCTTCAGCGATGGGCTGCACGCCGTTCCCGCCGGGGGCCTGACCCTCGAAAGCGGCCAGACCGCCATCGGCACCAGCCTGGAGGAAGCCCTCGCCCTCGACCCCGCCCAAGGGCCGCTGGGCGGGATCGTCCTGCTCAGTGACGGGATTTCGCTCCAAGGCACGCCCCTGATGGACGCGGCCCGCACCGCCCGCGAGGCCGGGGCGCCCGTCACCGTCGTCGGCGTGGGGGACTCCACGCAGGGCGGCGACGCCGCGCTGGAGCTGGCCGTACGCACCGCCGAGCCGCTCGTGAGCGAACCGTTGGAGCTGGAGGCGACCGTCACCAGCACCTTTGCCCAGCCCGTCACCACCACGGTCGAAATCGCCGACGGCGACACCGTGCTCGCCCGGCAGGAAGTCCGGCTGGAGCCCGGCGCGACGGCCCGCGTGAGCGCAACCGCCGAACCCGAGCGGGCTGGCTTCCACAGCTACCGCGCCCGCCTGGCCACGCCCGTCCCCGGCGACCGCAACCAGAGCAACGACCTCGCCTTCGCCGCCGCCGACGTGGGCGAACCTCGTGTGATGAAGGCTCTTTACCTCAGCAGCCACCTCAACGACACCTTCCGCTTCCTGCGCGAGGCGCTGCGGGCGGACCCGGACTGGAACCTGCACGCGGTCATCCGCCTCGATGCCGAACGCTTTACCACCCTGGGTTTTGACCAGAAACCGGAAGACGAGACCGCGGGCTTCGCGGCGGTGGCGGACCAGTTGGTGGACCACAGCGTGCTCATCGTCGAGACCGCCGCCGTGGCCGAGATGGACAAGCCCACCCGTCAGGCCCTGCTGGACTTCCTCACCCTGCGCGGGGGCGGTGTGCTGTTTTTCGGCCCGCCGGAGAACCTCCCCGCCGACCTGCGCTACCTCCTGCCCGTGCGCCAGAGCGAGACACTGGAGCGCCCCCAGCAGCTGGCTCTGGAAATCACGCCCGACCCGGTCTTCACCGACTTGGCCGGGGGCACGCTCTTTCGCCCGCCGCCGCTCTTCCTGCCCGGCGACCGCACGGCCTACCCGGCGACCGAGCTTTCGCGCGGGGCACGCACGATTCTGGCCACCCGCGAGGGCAGGCTGCCCCTGCTCACCGTCCACGCCTACGGCGCGGGGCGCGTCGCCTACCTCGGCACCGCTTCGACCTGGCGCTGGCGCCTGAGCAGCGAGCACGGCCAGCGCCAGCACGAGCTGTACTGGCGCTACCTGCTGGGCTGGCTCGGCAGCGGCGGCAAGCCCCGCCTCGACATGCCCCTGCAGGGAACCATCGTCCCGGTGGACGAGCCGGTCGCGCTCGATGTCGATGTGCGCGGGCCGGACTTCCGCCCCGCCGAGGACGCCCGCGTCAGCGCCATCCTGACCCCTTCCGGCGGCAGGCCCGCCGCCCCCGTCAACCTCGTGCCCGACCCCTCCCGGCCCGGCCGCTACCAGGGCACCGCCGCGCTGGAGCAGACCGGCGAAGCCCGCGTCGAGTACCGGGTGAGCTTCCCCGACGGTGAGGAACTGCGCCAGGAGGCGTGGTTCGCCGGGGCCCACCTGGGCCGCGAAAACGCCGACCTCGCCTTCCGCGAACGCGAGCTGCGCGACCTCGCCCGTGTCACCGGCGGCGACTACATCGGTTGGCGCGACGTGGACGGCCTCGATCAAGTTCCCTTGCGCGCGGACGTGCCGCTGCGCGAAACGCGCATCTACTGGACGCGCAACCTCGCCTTTGCCCTCCTCCTCGCGCTCGCCGCCGGGACCGAATGGTTCCTGCGCCGCCGCGCCGGCCTGAACTGATGCGCCTGACAACCTCCAGACACCTTCTCCTGCTCGGTGCGGCCCTCGCCGCCGCCGCGCTCCCGCTGGCCGCGCAGACGCGCACCCAGGCCATCCCGCGCAACCTTTTTCCGCCCAGCCTCCTGCCCGAGCCCAAGCTCAGCCCCGAGGAGGAGGCCACCATCAACCGCGCTCTGGCCGACCTCAAGTCCGAGAACAGCGAGTTCCGCGCCGGGGCCGTCATGCTGCTGGGCAAGTACGAGAGCCGACAGGCCCGCGAGGCCGTCATCGCCGCGCTGGCCGACCCGACCCCGCGCGTGCGCCGCGCCGCGCTGGTCTCCGTCATGGAGTGGAACCGCGGCGCACCAGTGGAGGCCGTCGTCCCCGTCCTGCGCCTGGTCGGCGACGAGGACGCCGAGCTGCGCCGCACCGCCTCCGCCGCCATCCCCTCCATGATGGCGGTCAAAAACGCGATGGAGATCCTGCGCCCCGGCACCGTCGCCCCCCTGCCCGACGACGTGAACCAGATCCTCATCGACGCCTATCTGGACGAGGATGTCATCGTGCGGCGCAACCTGCTCACGAACACCTTTTACCTCAATCTGCCCGTCCCCGGCGACACCTTCCTCGCCCTCATGAACGACGAAGACCCGCAGGTACGACTGGAGGCTGTCGGCCTGGCCGCCCGCTTCGCCGAGCCCAAGGCCTTCGCCCGCGAGGCGCTCCGGTGGATCAACGACGGCAACCGCCCCGAGCGCTTGCGCCTGGCCCGCGAGCTCGCCCGCCAGCCCACCCCCGCCCAGCTGGAGCTGCTGCGCCAGCTCGCCGAGGACGAGGACGACGAGATCGCCGCCGAAGCGCTCCTGGGGCGCTTCCGCCCACTGGGCACGGACGACACCTTTGACCGGCTCCTGACCCGCCTGCGCGAGGGCCGCCTCAAGCAGGAGCAGGGGTTGCGCTTTCTCCAGCTCATGCGCCTGCACCCGAGCGAAGTCGCCGGGCACATCGACATCCTTGTGCAGCTGGACGACCCGCTCCTGCGCCGCGAGGCCGTGGAGCTGTTTTTCAACATGGGTTACGCACAGGACAACCCCGATCAGGTCGCCGCCTTTATCGCCGACCCCTCCCCCGAAGTCCGCGCCGCCGCCCTCAAGTACTACGAACGCCGCAGCGGCGACATCGACCCGGCGCTGCTGGAAGCCATGCTCACCAGCCGCTACCCGGACGTGCGCCTGACCCTTGTTTACATGACCTCCAGCATGAAAAACCCCGCCGTCGAGGACGCCCTGCTGGACCTGCTCCTGGACGAGGAGACCGCCATCCGCCAGCAAAGCCTGCGCGAGATCGTCCGCCGCCGTATGGACGGCTGGGAGGACATCCTGACCGCCTCCCTCGATGACGAGGACATCTTCATCCAGCGCCACGCCGCCGACCTCATCATGCGCTCGCAGATGCCCGACGGCAACCGCGTGCTGCGCGCCTACATCGACAGCCACCCGAACTCCCCTCTCGTCCCGCTGCTGCGCATTTACCTGGAGGACCCCTCCGCTTTTCCCGCCATTCGCCAGGAGTCCCTATGACGCGCTTTTCCCTCACCGCCGCCGCTCTCGCCGCCACCTTGTTTCTCGGTGGACATGCCGCCCGCGCCCAGTCGGACGCCCCAGCGCCGGAAGCGAGCCCGCCCAGCCTGACCACGCCACAGGGCCAGCCAGCCGCCAGCCCCGCGTCGGCGGCCACTTCGCCCGCGAAGCTCACCCCGCCGGACCCGGTGCAAGTCATCCAGCTCGTGCAGGGTGAAGTGCTGCGCCGCAACTACCCCGACGGGCTCACCTCCCTGCTGGGCGAGCTCAACCAGAAAACCTCCCTCGCGCTCGATCCGGACCCGCTCTACATCGAGACCTTTGACGACCCGCGCATTTTCGAGCACCCCTTTATCTACGTGAACTACGCCGACCGTGCGGACTGGACGCTCTCCGAGGGCGAAAAGGAAGCCCTCAAAGCGTACCTGGACCGGGGCGGGTTCATCTTCATCGACGCGGGGATCACCCCGTCGTTCCTGCGCGACAGCGCCCAGTACGGGCAGTTCCATAGCTTCGCGGAGTGGAGCGTGACCCCGGAGCTGGAGGAGGCCTTCGCCTCGATCTACCCGGACAAGGCCTTCCTGCCGCTGCCGCGCTCGCACCCGCTCTTCCGCGCCTTTTACTCCGGCCTGCCGGATGCCGCCATCCTGCCCGACACCGTGCGCGACTTTGTCGTCAACGAGAAGTGGCCGCAGGGCACCTACTCCGCCATGGGGCTAACTGTCAACGGTCGGCTCGCCGTCCTGGCCATGCCCATCCTCGCCATGGGCTGGGGCAAGAACGACCTGGGCCAGTGGACGACCTTCATCGGCTTCCGCATCCGCGAAGGGGCCGAGGGCCTCTCCGAGCGCCTCTCCGAGGCCGCCTACACGGGCACGAGCTTCGAGGTCACCCGTGAGGACGGCCGCAAGGACCAGATCTTTACCCAGGAGGAGGCCATGCCCGCCTGGGTCCACGAACCCGACGACGACTGGCGCGTCTTCCGCTACTACTACACGCAGGAAATCAGCGACTACGCCCACAGCTTCTACACCCAACTCGGCGTGAATCTCTTCGTGTACGTGTACACGCAGTAGGCAGTAATGGCAAAAATCGACCCGCGCCGCGCCACACATGCGGGTTAATGTCCCCGTTAAGATCCGGTAACAGCAGCACCCGCGGCAAGCTCCGGTCTTGCGCTTATCACGGAAAGGGGTAATGTCTCCATCACCCATGAAAGCCATCCTGCCCACGCTGTTTTCACTCGCGCTGCTGGCGCTCGCCCCCGCCGCCCAAGCCCAGCCCACCGTCTGGACCGTCAACGCCGACGAAACCGTCGGGGCGGACTTCACCGACCTGCCGGAGGCCATTGCCGCCGCCAACGAAGGAGACATTATCTACATCGCCGGGAGCACTGAGAATTACGGCCAAATCGACCCCGTGCGTATCGATAAGCCGCTGCTCATCTACGGCCCCGGCTACCTGCTGGCCCAGAATAAGCTCCAGAGCGGCGGCTCGACCCTGCCGGCGCGAGTCTTTAGCATCACCATAGGAGAGGGGGGCGACGGCACCCTCATCGCGGGCCTGACAATTAACAATCTCGATATTAATAACGTCAGTTCGGTATACATCAGGTCTAACTGTATCACCGAAGAAATCGACTGCTATAATGTCGGGTATGTTCTCTTCGCACAGAACCTACTTTATGGTTACGATGATTACTCGAACATATTCCGTGAAATGAATTTTCGTATTGATGGTTGTTCAGAAGTAATCATCACCCACAACATCCTGCTATCCGCACGCGTTGAAGACTTCTATCGGAACGGCGATATTACTCTGATCCATAACTTTATCGCTGATACAGAGATCAATGAGAGTGAGGGTTCTATATCGTTTTCCTACAATGTTTTCAGCGATGTGGACCTGAGATACAATTGGGCGTGGAGGTCGGCCCAGTGCGATAACAACCTGTTCCTCCAAGACTGCAATGTCCCCTACACCGCCCAAAATAAAGGCAGTAACGTCTTCGATGTGCCCATGCAGAATGTCTACCCCCGCCTCGTGAATGACCTGAGCGACGCGTTAGACTATTACGGCGAACGCATATTCATCCCCGAGCCCGGCAGCGCAGCGATCAACATCAACCAGACCGGCAAGGACGCCGGACCCTTTGGGGGCAGTGAGCCCTATACCCTCGCCGGCCTGCCCAACATCCCCCGCATCAGTTCGGTGGAAGCACCGCACTTTTCCACCACCTCGCAGGGTATCACCGTGCGCCTGACGCTCGCTCCCGAGCCCACTCAGGACCAGTAAGGCCCACCCATGAAAAAGCTCCTGCCCTGGCTGCTCTTTCTCCTCCCCGGTGCCCTCGCCGCCCGGGAACCCACCTCCTATAAGGCCTGGGTGGACGGATATTCGATCGCCAGCGGTGCCTGGAACGCCGATACACCGACCGCGCAGACGATTGACCTGAGCAAGCTGCGCCTGGGAACCGGCCCCCACCTGCTGAAGATCGTGGCCTACTGCGACGATGGCACACAGAGTCCGCCATGGACTCACCGCTTCATGGTCGAGCCCGGCCCGCAGGCCGAAGCCGTCACCTACTCCGTCCGCGATAGCGCAGGCAACGAAGTCGAAACCGGCCCGTTCAGCGACGACCCGCAAAGCGGCGACATCGCCACCCTCGGCACCGACCTCGCCCCCGGCCCTTACCGGCTGACCCTCACCTCGCACACCCTGCGCACCGAAGGCGGCTTTCCCTATTCGCGCCATGTCTTCTTCGAGCCGGACAGCCGTCGCAGCTTTTCCCCACCCATCGCCGAGAGTGTCGCCCAGCTGATTGACGAGTCCGGTAATGTCGTCAAGACCGTCGGCCTGGCGCACTACGACAGCGACGAGGATTACCAACTGTTCCTCTCCCCGCTGGACATGAAGGAACTTCCCGCCGACAGCACGCTGCGCCTGCAGGTCTCGCTCATGCAGAGCAACGGCCAATGGTTCAGCTCCGAGCTGGACACCGCCCCTCTGCTCTACCGGCAGGAGCCTTTCGAGTACTGGATCGATGACCATACCGCCACCGGCTATAAGGGTCACTACAACGACCCCGATGGCGACGGCATGAGCAACCTCCTGGAGTGGTACCTCAAGACCGACCCGGACCGGGCCGACCACGGCGTCGCCCCGCAGCTAAAGGCCACCCCCGACGGGCTCAGCATCAGCTGGGTCGGGCGCGGGGGCCTGGAAGAAAACGCTGCGGGCCTCTTCAGCACCGCCGATAATCATTATGTCGCGCTCGAATATATCGAGCACTTTGGCGTGTCCCAACATGGCTGGCAAACGGGCCTGCCGCAGGACGACTGGCTCAGCGACTACCCACACACGGTGACGCCGCTACCCGGCGGCATGGCCCGCCACGAAGTGCTCATCCCCTACGACTCCTTCACGCTCGAGGGCACGCTCCTGCTGCGCTGGGCCCCGGCCTCGCATCTTCATTAAACCCCGCCCCCCGCTGACGCCAGGGACCGGCGCTTTCCCGCTTGCCGGGAGCACTGGCACGGATAAAGCTGATCGCGTTGTGTTACGCCTGCGCACAGCTTTTTATCTGATCCTCTGGCCGCTGATCGTACTGGCGGGGCCGGGCCTGCGCGCGGAGCTTGTCTCGCGCCAGCAGGGGCTACAGGCCACGCTGCAGGAGGCGGTCACCGCCTTTGAACAAGCCGACTATGCGCGCGCCGCCGAAGGCTTCGCGCACATCGAAACCACTTATGCTGACGAGCCCGCCTACCACGAGCTGGAGCAAAGCCTCCTCCCCGTCTGGGCCCATGCCTGCCGCCTGACCGGCGACAATGTCCGCGCCGCCGAACTCTACGAAATCTTTCTCGAATGCTATCCCAACGACGACGCGCAGGCTCCCTTCGTCCTCTTCGGGCTCGCCCAGGCCAGTCAGGCGCTCGGCGAAAATGCCCGCGCCGCGGCGGCTTACCAGAGCTACCGCGCACGCTTCCCCGACCGGCCCGAGGCGCTTCTGAGCGTGCTGCACGAGGCTGACCTCGCTTTCGCCGAAGGGACCCCGGACAAGGGCATCGACGAGTTGCTGGCCTTTGCCGCCGATCCACGTGTGCCGCCCACGCTCCGGTCGCAGGCGCGGTTGCGCGCCGTCCAGGCCGCCCAGTCCCACGGCGAGGACGCCCGCGCGGCGAACATCCTCCTCGGTGACCCTTGGGCCGTCACCACCATGCCCGAGCTGGCCATCCTCGCCTTCGCCAGCCTGCGGGCGGGAGATTTTCTCGCCCGAGAAGGCCGCACCGCCGACACCATTCTCGCCTACCGCAACGTACCCCCACACCACATACTGGTGGACCTCCAGCGTGAGCGCCTCGCCCAGCTCGAACAGATCAAACGCGAGCGCACACAGGCCAACCCCGAAGGCATCCAAATCGCCGCTTTTTGGGAAGAATACTTCGGCGGGATCATCGACAAAGTCCGAGCCGAGCTGGACGAGCTTGTAGTGATGGAAGACTACACTCCCGCCTGGCAGATGCGGCTCGGCGAGGCCTTCCTGCGCGACGACCGCAGCCGAGAGGCCGGGCTGCTTTTCGGCGAACTGGCCGCCAACACCGCTCTGCCGGGCACGCTGCGCGCTCCGGCCCATTACCGCTGGATCCTCTGCGCACAGGCCCGTGAAGACTGGCCCCTGGCGCTGGAGCGAGCGCATGCCTTTCTGGCCAACTATCCGGACGATCCGCTCGCCCCCGCCACGCTCACCCTGATCGCCGAGGCCCTGCTGCAATCGGGCCGCTACAGCGAAGCCATCGACGCGCTGACCCGACTCATCGAGACATATCCCGATGCTTCTCGGCAACCGCAGTGGCGCTTCCGCCGGGGCTACGCCTACGCGCTCGCGCAAGATTACCCGGAAGCCCGGGAGGATTTCGTCAGCATCGTGAATGCCTACCCGAGCGATCCCCTCGCTCCGCGCGCACGGCTATGGCTGGGATTGTCATACTTTTTTGAATACAACTACGCCGACGCGCTCGTGCAGTTCGACACACTTCTCCCGGATGTCACCGGAACGCCCCTCGAAGCGGAAACTGACTACCGGCGCGCCGCGACTTTGTATTCGATGCGAAACTACACGGAGGCGCAACAGGCGCTCGAAGCTTTTCTCAAAAACCATCCCGAAAATAAAAACGCTCCTGCCGCCCGCGTCCTGCTGGGCGACACACTAATGGGTCTGGGCGAACTCGACACGGCTACCGAGCAATTCGCCTGCGTCGGACCGGAAGCCGGGGCGCTTTATCCCTATGCCGTCTTCCAAACTGGAAAAATTTACCGCGTATCCGAAAAGTATGACACGCTGATCGCGCACTTCACCGCCTACGCCGAGGAGACCAACACCCCCACCCGCCCCCGCCTGGCCGAGGCGCTGTACTGGGTCGGCTGGGCCCATGCCCGGCAGGGCGACCCGGCGGCGGGCTTTCCGCAGTTCATGGAGGCCCTCACCCGGACAGGGAATGACCCCCAATCCGGCGACACCGGTCCGCTCCTGCAGGCGCTGGAGACGCTGTATGCCCGCGCCCAAGCAGGGGACATCGCCCTGAGCGCAGACGACCCAGCCTCCGCAGAGCTACTCGCCGCTGACTCCTTCGAAGGCTGGCTGGAGACTCAGCAAGCCGCCGCTCTCGAAAAGAATGAGCTCACCCGTACCTCCCGCTACGGACTCGCTCTCTCGAAACTATACCGCCAGCGCGGACGCGACGACCGGGCTGATGCCATCCTTTATGACATGATGGTGCAAGTTCCGCCCGAACGGCTCGACTCGGAGGCCCTGATCACCCTGGGCGACACTCTCGCCGCTGCCAATGCCCCCACCGCCGCCGAGTATTACCTGTACCATCTGGAGCATTTTTCCCAAAACCCTCGCACCGGCGCGGCACTCTACGGAATGGCCCGGCTAGCCGCTACCTCCGGTGACAAGGACAGTGCCGACCAATGGCTGCGCCGCTTCGAGGCCGAAACACCGTACCATGCCGCCGCCCCGCTGGCCGCATTGCTGCATGCTCGCGTATTGACCGACATGAAGCAGTACGCAGAGGCTGAGTCTGTATTGGAAAATCAACTACAGTCTCCGGCTTTCCGGGGACGCCCCCAGGCCGAGGCCCTGCTCTTGATGGCAGCCATCGCCGCCAATCAGGGAAACCCGCAACGGGCCATCGCCTGTGACCAGCGCGTGTACACGGTTTACCGCGCCTGGCCGGACCTGCTCGCGCAGGCCTACTGGCACAGCACGCAGATGTTCCAGCAACTCGGCGACGACCCCGCCGCCCTGCGCACCCTGGTCGAGATGACGGACGACCCACGCCTGGCAGATACGCCCGAGTACGCGCCAGCGCTCGCGCTTCGCGCCGAGCTGGAGGCAAAGCTGCCCCCCATGTCGGCATCCGATACTGAAGCCGTAAAAACACCTACCACCATGGATACCACTACGTCCGACGAGGAGGTCGCCCGATGAAGCAGCTTGTTCGTTTTTGGACGCTTTGCCTGCTGGCGCTTATTTGTATCCAGCCCGGACGAAGCCATGCAGCGGACACTGACGGTATCCCAGCCAACGGCTTGAACGGGCCGTGCACGGTCGTGCTGCGCAATGGCCAATTTTACCAAGGCCGCCCCATTGCCCTGCGCGACGGGCAACTGATTTTCATCCAGTCCCAAGCGGGCGGCCAAGCCGAGTATACCTTCGCTCCCGAAGAGGTTGAGCGGATCGACTTTCCGGGTAACGCACAGAAAGCCGAAGCCATTCGCCTGGTCACCACCGACAACCCGCAGGAGGCGCTTCCGATCCTGCGCATGCTGCTGGAGCAGCGCGGGCCATACATGGCCTTCGTGTCCGAGAGCGAGCGGTCATTTTTCATTTTACTGGTCCAGGCCGAGATGGAGTGTGGCGATCCCTATGCTGCGCTCGGACTCGCTCGTTTATTAGCGGAAACCACCCAAGATCCCGCCGTGACCAAGCAACTGGAGGCCATCATCCTGGAGGGTTACTACCGGCTGGGGTTAATATCCGACACGCGCCAGCTCGCCGAGGAGTGGATCGCCCGCCATCCCCGCTATGGCCGCTCGGCGCTGGGTTGGTACATCCTCGCCCGGCTCGACTACGACGCGGGCAACTACGAAACAGCTTTCCAGACCGCGCTCGAGCCGGTCACTTTCTCCAGCCAGTATCCCATGGCGTTTCTCGCCCACGCCTACGCGGTAGCGATTCTCTCGGCAGTCGCTCTCGACGACATGACCGAGGCCCGCGCCCTGGCTGTCGAGATGCAGGCCCGCGAGCTGGACTGGCCCATGAGCGGGGGGTTTGAAACCGGCGCAGAGCAATTCCGTACGCTGCTCGCCCCCTCCAACACGCCCGCTGATTCCGCCCCCGCCCCGCAAGACGGGTTTGACGCCGAGGCCGAATAACCCGAAACTATTGCCGACTTTACGCCACTGAGCCATGCGCCGCCTGACCGCCACTCTTCTGTTCGCCCTGTGCACGCTGCCCGCCTACGCGCAGGAGACCGCCGCGGGCGCCGACAGCCGCAGCCTGTGGGCGCTGATCCGCGAGGGCGGCTGGGCTATGTGGCCGCTGGGGGCGTGTTCGCTGGCGATGTTTTTCCTGTTTTTCTACGCCTGGCGCGAGACGGCCCGCCACCGCTTCGTCCAGCCGAGACAGTTGGAACAAGCTACCGCCTGCCTGCGCCAGCGCGACATCGACGGGGCGCGGACGGCCCTGAGTACCAGCGACACCGTGCTCGGCCGCGCCATGGAGAAAGCCCTCGGCAAGGCCCGCCCCGAGCTGCCCGACGCGAACCGGCCCAACGTCGAGGCCCTGCTGGTCGAGACCCTGGAGGCCGAGGAGAACGCCCTCGCCCAGTGGATCAACTACCTCAACGTGATCGCGGCCACCGCGCCCATGATCGGCCTGCTGGGTACGGTCAGCGGGATGATCGGCGCGTTTCAGACCATGGAGCGCGTCGGCATGGGCCAGCCGCAGGCTTTCGCCGGGAGCATCGGCGAGGCGCTTATCACCACAGCGACGGGGCTGGTTATCGGCATCCCCGCCATGGTCGCGTACTTTATCGTGAAAAACCGCCTCGGCGCGGGTATGATCGCCAGCGTCCAGGCCGCCACCGACCTGATCGACGAGTTGGAGCAAGCTTAGGCTCCTGTTAACCATGTTCTCACAATAAGATTTGGGGGCTCTGCGGTGCGTGTCCGCACTCGACTTTCGATGCTGCGCATCGTGTCCGAAAATGGACGACAGTAAATACGTTGCGGTGCGCAGGAGCGGCTGTCAGGGTGGCCGCCAATGCAATCCAAGCCACAGCTTCTGATTTTCGCTACCTGCGACGGCGTGCACATCGAGCCGACCACGGGCAAGCACTACCTGATGGGCATTTTTTCCAGCCTGCGGGCGCGGGAGTTTCCCATGATGCACCCGCAGATGGTGTGGTTCGTCAGCCTGACGGACGTCAGCATCGGCGAGCACCAACTGCGGCTCAGCCTCGGAATGCCTGGAATGGAGCCGATCATGTCGGTGGAACGGCCCTTCGAGTCGAAGAGCCCGCTGCACCGCCTTCACCTGATCAACCAGCTCCAGAACGTGCCCTTTCAGCAGCCCGGCGACTACGCTGCCGCGATTGAAGTTGACGACGAGCCGCTGCTTGTGACCTCTTTTGTTGTAGCCCCGATGGGCAATCCCCAGTCACGATGAGCAAGCATACTTTTGATCTGATCGGCGTCGGTTCGCCGATCGTGGACAGCCTGGCGCAGGTCACCGAAGCCTTCGTCTCCTCCATCCCCGGCGACAAGGGCGGGATGGAGCTGGTCGATGCCGCCACCATGGGCGAGCTGATGGCCAAGGTCGAGGCCCCCCTGACCGAGGCCCCCGGCGGCTCCGCCGGAAACACCGCCGTGGCGGTCGCCCACCTGGGGCTGCCCACGACCTTCCTCGGAAAGATCGGGACAGACGCCGGCGGCGAATTTTACCGCGACCGCTTCATGGAGCTGGGCGGCGACGGCTCGCGCTTCAAGGTGTGCGAGGTGCCCAACGGGCGCTGCCTCTCGCTGGTCACGCCGGACTCCGAGCGTACCATGCGCACCGACCTGGGCGCGGCCATGACGCTCTCGCCCGACGAGATCAGCGCGGAGGACTTCGCCGGGTGCCGCCACGCGCATATCGAGGGCTACATCCTTTTCAACCGCGACCTGATGTTCAAGGTGCTCAACTCGGCCAAGGCCGCCGGGTGCACGGTCAGCCTTGACCTGGCCTCGTTCGAGGTGGTGGGCGCAACCAAGGACATCCTGCCCGACATTTTGGGCGAGTACGTGGACTTGGTCTTCGCCAACGAGGGTGAGGCCAGCGCGATGTTCGGCGGCAGCGACTATGCAGGCATGGCCGCCCAGCTCGCCGAACTGTGCGACGTGGCCGTGGTCAAGCTCGGCAAGGCCGGCTCGCTCATCCAGCAGGGCAAAAAGCTGGAAAAGATCTCTCCGGTGCTGGTCAATCAGGCCGTGGACACGACCGGCGCGGGCGACCTGTGGGCCGCGGGCTTCCTCTATGGCTGGCTGCGCGGACGTCCGCTGGCCACCTGCGGGCACTACGGCTCGGTCCTGGGCGCGGAAGTCGTCCAGGTCATGGGCGCGGCCATCCCGCACGCCCGCTGGGCCGCGATCCGGCAGCTGCTCGACGCCTGAGCCTGAGCCTTTCCGCCATGAATGCCACCCCCTCAAGCGCCCCGCAGCTCCTAGTCACGGGCGGGCTTGGGCTGGACACGCTCGTCATGCCCGACGGGCAGGAGCGCCGCGAGATCGGCGGTTCCGGGTGGTTCGCCTCACTGGCGGCGGCCTTTTTTTTAAAACCGCACCTGCTCGGTGTCGTCGGCGGGGATTTCCCGGCGGAAGAGCGCGAGCGGCTGGAGCAACTCGGCGTGGACACAGCGGGCATGGCCGTGATCGCCAGGGAAAACACCTTCGCCTGGAAATGCCGCTACCACCAAGACCCGGACAAGCGCAAGACACTGGAACTGCTCCCCAACGTCGAGGAGTCGTTCCGGCCCGCGCTCAGTGAGGTCGAACGCCACTGTCCCTTTCTCCTGTTGGCGAACATGCGCCCGGACTGCCAGCGGCGCGTGCTCGACCAGATGGAGGGCGAGCCCTTCGTGGCGCTCGACACCATCGATTTCTGGATCCGTGAACGCCGCGACGACCTGCTGGCGATGATTGCACGGACCAGCCTCATGCTGCTCAACGACGAGGAGGCTACCGCCCTCACCGGCCGCGACGACCCCGTCCAGGCCGGACGCGCCCTGCTGGAGCTGGGGCCGCGCTTCGCCGTGGTCAAGCTCGGCTCGCGCGGCTCCCTCGGATTCACTGTCGGGGCGGACTGGCACGTGCCCGCACAGCTCGTGGACAAGCCCGTCGATCCCACCGGCGCCGGGGACAGCTTCGCCGGGGCCCTCATGGCCAACCTCGCCCTGTCCGGGAAAACCGATGCCGCCACCCTCCGCGCCGCCATGGAAGCCGGGGCCCGCATCGCCGCCATCACCGTGCAGGACTTCTCCGCCCGGGCGCTCATCGCAGCGCTGCAAAAGCGCTAAGCCCATTGTCCCCTGAATCCAGCCAGATCGGGAGGAGTCATTCTGAATATATGATTCCCTTTCGCGATAACTTGTGTAGTTTTTAGGCTTACCTAGCGATGAGCAAAGAATCCAGCATGGCCCGACGGGCCGCCTACGAGAAAGTCCGGGACGAGATTGTGAGCATGATCCGGGAGGGGTTGTTGCGCCCGGGGGATCGCTTACCCTCCGAAAAGGAGCTGGCGCAGCGCTTCCGCCTGAACCACCAAACGGTCCGCCGAGGCCTGGCCGATCTGGCGGACCTGCGGGTGATCGAGCGGCGCGTGGGCTCGGGTTCGTTTGTGCGCCTGGGAGGCGATGACCTGGATCAAGCCCTTGCCAGTCAAATGGATAAGGATCATGTCGCTGAATCCACGGTCCCCATGCTCGGGGTGCTTTGCCTGACGGACTACGACGCTTTCGCCACCAAGCTGCTCAATCGTCTCCATCACCTGGCTGCCGGGCACGGGCTACAGATCATGATCCGCGTCGTCAGCGATTTCGGAGACGAGGCGGTGGCAACCGTCCAGCAAATGATCGCCCATGGCTGCCGCGCCATCATCGTGCCGTGGGCGAGACAAGGAGAGTTTACAGAAACCCTCTGGAACCTGAAGCGCACGGTGTCCGTGCCGGTCGTCAGCCCGGATCTGCACGAAAAGGACGCGCCGGGCAAGGAAGCCGGGTGGATCGACCTGGTACGCATCGAGATCGCGTTCCGCTATTTTCAGGAACTGGGGCACCGCCGCATCGCCTTTTTTGGCCCGTATGAGCCGGGCAACCTCACCGTCAGCCGCCGCCTGTTCGCCTACACGCGGCTGGCGAACGAGTCCGGCCTGGCCACACGGGTACGACTGGTGAAAGCCTCCTCCGCGGAGGTGCTGGAGGGGCTCGATGAGTGGGCCCCACTGTGCGTGTCCTCGGAGCAGGAGCGCGGGTTGGCCGTCATCTGCTACGACGACGACTGTGCCCTGCGGCTGATCACCAGCGCGCATAAACGCGGCCTCGACCTGCCCCGGGACCTGGCACTGATCGGCTTTAACAACGTGGCCCTGGGCCAGGTATCCGATCCGCCGTTGACGACGATCGAGTTCGGCTATGACCGGCTGGCCGAGAGGCTGGTCGAGCAGGCGGTAGCCGCCATCGACAAGCGCCAGGTGACGCATAACCCGGTCTTCCGGGAGCGCATGATCGTGAGAGAGTCCTGCGGCGGACGCGCCAGCCTGGGCGAGGTGGCCCAGCAGATGGCGGATCGCCTGGCACTTGAAGTCGCCGGTAAGCATGGAGTCGCTCCCGCCACCGGCGTGTAGCACCGTTTCGCAAAAAGGTTTAGTTGAGCGAACGACTCCGGGCCGCCGGAGTGCTCTCCCCCGTTGCCATACTGAAGCAAGTCCCGCTTGCGGACACGGCAGGCTCGCCGGTCAGTTATTCAGCACCGGATTGAAGATGAAGTTGTGCTTTCCGGTCGAGATTTGCTCGCGGGTAAGCGTGTCCACGTGCCCGTCCAGGCAGAGGATGTGGGCTTCTCCCTGGCCGAGCTGATACGCGCCGGACTGAGTGGCGTCGCTGTCCCCGTGAAACGTGCCGATGTTCCTCAGGTTATCGAGAGTGCTGGAAAAGTAGGTCGCGGTTTTCGCCCCATCGACCAGGACGATCTGCTGCGAGGGCTGCGCAATCATAGCGACTGGCAGGCCTTCCCGGAAGTAATTGCGGCCGGTGGCGGCATCGTAGGAGTGATTCATCGAGTAGGTGAGCCAGCCGGCGGGGTGAAGCGCACTCAGGGTCGGGCACTTGAACTCGGTCTCGTCCTGGTCCCGGTAGGCGCAGGTCGGGTAGGAACTGTCGATGCCGATGACCTCGTGGCCGCCCATCTGGAGCAGCGCGTAGGGCCAGGAGTGGTAGTTGTCCAGAGACGGGTTGTAACTGGGGGGCAGGCGGTTTCCGTTTTCCTGAGCATAGAGCAGCATGAGGGCGCCGAGCTGGCGCAGATTGGAAACACAGGTGGTGGACTGGGCCGCCCGGCGTATCTTCCCGGAGACCGAGAAAGAAAGCGTCGCCAGCAAGCTGATGACCGCGATGACGGCCAACAGCTCGATCAGCGAAAAGCCGCGACGGGCTACGCCTCTGCGCCGGGAGCAAAGGGGGTATAAATGCCAAGCGGGTGACATGATGAAGCCGAACGCTGGGAGGAGTGTTTGTTTTTTGGGGGGCGACGGCCCGAGTTAGACTCGGGCGCGTCGATAAAGGGCAAGGGCGATCAGGCCCAGCAGGGCACCGGCCAGGCCGAAGTGGGCTGACTCGGGAATCACGGTGTAAACACCCTCCACCACGACATTGCCGAGCAGGAGGGTTGTCGTCGAGTTGAAGTGATTCACGCCCAACCCGTCAAAAATATAAATCGGGTCAGAGGTATCATCGCGGGTCAGGATGGTTGTACCGTTGACCGAGTAGCTGATGCTGACGCCGCTGATCGTACGCGACACCGTAATGCTGGCGGTCTGGACGTTTGCGCTGGCGTAGTTGGCATTCGCGCCGTCCGTACCGATACCCGCATAGTCCGATCCGGCCATCAGACCAGTACCGGCGACACCGGCATCCTTGTAGATGCGGGTGAAAGACGAAGAACCTTCGGGAATGCGCCCGAAATAACCTCCATCGTCACTGAAACCGATCGCGCCATTGGCATTGATGGGGTCCTTGCTGCCCGTCCCGGCGTCCGCACTGACAAGACCGAACATGTAGGTGTTGTTGGTGGTATTGAGAAACTCGAAACTCACCGTGATATAGTCGCCCGTATTCTCCAGAAAAAGGCTGCCCCCCAGGGAGCCGTAGAGCGGGACATTGCTGCCGCCGGTGTACTGAACCGCCTCCCCGCCCGTGAAGCGGACATCGGTGACGGCGGTGGGTGTAGAGCCGGACTTCTGGTACCAGCCTTCGTCAAGCGGGACCACGGCGGCCAATGCGTGCTGGGCAAACAGGGCGAGGCCAAAACCAAGCCCCCCGAGGATTTTGAGGGAGGAATGCATGTGTGTTTGGGTTGGGGTTTGTATAACTTCTGTAGTATTTGATAAAACTTTACCTTCAAGTCAATCGTTTTTTAAATACCATCTTCTCACAACCACCTATTCTCCCTTTTATTAATGGGATATGCCGCCGCAAACATTGACATTGACAAGCGACTAAATAATTCTACTGTAGTATATAATTCATTATGAAACTGCGCAATACCTCATTTTCTCCTCTCCGCACCGGGGCCATGGTCGCCTGGATGGCGGCCTTTGCCTGCCAGACCACGGTGGTCGAGGCGGAGTCGGCGGCTCTTCCGGAGTCGTTCAAGCTCTCCCCCTCAGGAGCCTTCACGGTCGGTGGCGTGGAGTTTACCGTGATCCACTTTGACAAAAACTGGAACCGCTACCGGCTGCAAAAAGAAGTCCTGCGGCCGGATGCGCTGGCGGCGGCCGGCACGCAGACGCCCCGCGGCCCCGACGAGATCAGCGGCAGCTTCGCCGGGCTGTTTCACCTGTGGCAAAATTCCGTCCCGACACCTCCGGCGGAAGGCGAAAGCGCGGCCTGGGTCCACGACATGCGCCTCGAAGCCACCCAGCCGGGCGAGACCGTCTTTACCGAGGAGCTCGCATTGGAGGCCTTCCTGCCCGGCATCCAGTACGAAGGCCAGATGCTCCTGATCGATGGCAACCCCTATACCCTGCCGGTCGAGGCCGGAGAGGCCCGCGCGTTTGAAAAGACACCGGTGCATGAGGTGGTCATCCCGACCGAGGCGGGCCGCCTGCGCGTCAGCGGTGAGTTCAGCTTCTTTATTCAGGACAACCGCAGCTACCGCCAACGCCAGGGTTACCTGCTGCGCTTCCGCCTCTCGCCCTTCCGGGGCGATATCGAGCGGGCGGACCAGCAGCTGGACTTCGCGCTGACCCCGTGGAAGGACGGCGAGCCCGGCATCGAGCCGCTCAAGCGCTACGAGATCAAGGAGGGGCTCGACTGGCTCTCGCTCGATCACCGGGTAACCTGGGACGCCGGGACCGTCTTCGACTTTTCGTTCCTCAACGACGGCCCCGCCGGTTCGCACGGGCGGGTCGTGGCAACGGAGTCCGGGCAACTGGAGTTTTCCGAACGGCCGGGCGAGCCGGTGCGTTTCTACGGTGCGAACCTGTGCATGATGGCCAACTACCAGGACCCCGCAGACGCCGACCGGCTGGCCGACCAACTGGCGCGCATGGGGTACAACACGATCCGCATCCACCACTATGACCGCGAACTCGGGCAGGGACCCGGCGAAACCTCGGTTGAGCTCAAGCCCGACGCCCTGGACAAGCTCGACTACCTCGTGTACGCGCTCAAACAGCGGGGCATCTACCTGTCCTTCGATCTGTACAACCTGCGCCTTCCGCGCGAGGGAGAGATCGACGGCTGGAGCGATCCTCAGGCCTACCTCTACGACTACATCAAAAACTACAAGATGATGGCGGCGGTCGATCCGGCCACCGAGGAGAATTACCGCACCTTCGTCAGTAATCTGCTCAACCACCGCAACCCCTACACCGGCTACGCGTGGAAGGACGACCCCGCGCTGCTGTCCGTGTGCATCTGGAACGAGGCCAACATCTACGCCTTCTGGGAACGGCAAAAGGACCTCTACCTCGACGCCTTCCAAGACTGGCTGCGCGCGCAGGGGGCCACCGACGAGGAGGTCGCCGATGCCTCTCAGGGGGCGAACAACCCGCGCTTCGAGCGCTTCCTCTACGACATGCAGATGCGCATGTTTGAGCGGGGCCGCTCCTTCATGGACGAGCTCGGCGTGCAGGCGCTCATTTCCGACCTGAACATGCACCCGCACATCGCGCTCAACCTGATCCGCAGCCGCATGGAGCTGGTCGAAAACCACATCTACTGGGACCACCCGAAGTACCTCACCGCCAACCACCAGCCCCCGTTGGGTTTCACCAACCGCAGTGTGGTCTTTGACGGGGCCATCGTCCCGGCCTCCATCATGCCCACGCGCATCTTTGGCAAGCCCTTTGCCCTGACCGAGTACCACTTCAGCGGGCCTAACTGGTACCGCGCCGAGGCCGGGCCGATCGTCGGCGCCTACGCCGCGCTCCAGGGCTGGAACATCGTGCACCGCTTCGCCTACGCGCACTACCCCGAGCCCACGCAGAAGCCCGCGGCGCTGCGGCACTTCGATATCGTGACGGACGCCGTCTCGCTGCTGAGCGACCGCATCGCGGTGCTGCTTTTCCGCCGCGGAGACGTGCAGGAATCCTCCACCAGCATCCCCTTTGTCATGAGCGAAAAGTGGCTTGAGCAGCCGGGGATCTTCGAGTGGCGCACGGGCCGCGTGCCCGACCAGTACTCCCGGCTCGGGCTGGTGGTGAAGATCGGCAGTGTCAACCTGACCGGTAACGCCGACCTGCCCGCGGGCTTCCCCGCCGCCGTCGGCCTGGAGGATTTCGATACCGCCGCGTGGGACGGACGCCCGCTGCTGAAGCCCGACGACATGCTCGCGCAGCGCCTGGCCTCCTCCGGCCTGCTCGGAGACGGTATTTTCGACCCCAAGGACGGACGCTTCCAGAGCGACACGGGCGAGATCTCTGTCGATGCCAGAAACGGGACCTTTGCGGTCATCACGCCGCGCACAGAGTGCATCGTGGTCAATCGCGAGACGCAGGTGGACGGCGACGCCCTGCATGTCTCCGACGTGACCGGCGGCTTCGCCGTCATCAGCGTCAGCGCGCTGGAAGACGCCCCCGTCGAGAGCGCCGACCGGCTTGTGCTCTTCCACCTGACGAACGTGCAGAACTCCGGCATGATCTACAATGACGAGACCGGCACCGTGCTGGAGGATTGGGGCGACCTGCCGCACCTGGCCCGCGCCGGGACGGCGACGGTTTCCCTCCGCCGCGACGATCCCGCCAACGACACTGTGTGGCGCGTCGATCTCTCCGGTCGCCGGGTCGAGCGGGTGCCCAGCTCGGTGGCGGGCGACGAGCTCGTCTTCGACATCTCCGTAAAATCCGAGGCCGGGGCCACCTTTGCCTACGAGATTTCCCGCAACCTTTAATCCAAGCCCCGGCACCATGAAGACCTTGACCCGACTTTCCCTTCTCGCGCTGGTGGCGCTGCCGCTGCTCTCGCCCGCCGGGGCGCGG
The DNA here is from genome assembly GCA_030673825.1 of Verrucomicrobiota bacterium JB024. GTDB lineage: Bacteria > Verrucomicrobiota > Verrucomicrobiia > Opitutales > Cerasicoccaceae > Ruficoccus. Next base: position 23,056 of record JAUTCS010000030.1, read on the forward strand.
GCGGCGAACCTGCCCGAGACGCTCGTCATCCACCGCTCCGGCGCCTTCGAGTACGGCGGCGTGCAGGCCGGCATCATCCATTTCGAAGCAAACTGGAAGGGCTACCGCCATCAGCGCGACGTGGGCAAAGCCTCCCTCGGCTACCCACAGACCAGCGACGGCGTGTGGACGACGCAGGCGCGCTTTCACAACCTCTTCGACCTGAGTGAAACGATCCGGGCGGAAGCGGCGGGCACCCTGCATTACGAGGCGCAGGTAAGCGCCGAGCAGCCGGTGGAGACTTCCACCCTGGCACTTGAGCTGTACCTGCCGGGCGATTTGTTCGCAGGCAAGGAACTCCTCATCGACGGCCAGCCCCTGCGGCTACCGGCAAGCTACGAGCGGACCCGGCTCTTTGAGCAGACCCCCGTGGAGACGCTGACGATCCCCACCGCCAAGGGGCCGCTCACCTTCAGCGGCTCGTTCAGCCTGTATATCCAGGACAACCGCAGCTTCAACAGCAAGCCGGGCTTCGTCGCCCAGTTGCGCTTCACGCCCTACCGGGGCGCGGTCTCCAGCGCCTCGCTGGCGGCGGACATACGCTTGAAGTAACGCTCCCCGCGCCCGTGCGGGCTCATCTGCTTTTCCTATGACACACGATAACATCCACGAAGACTCTTTGCAGCCCCCGCCCGTCCTGCTCAACCCCGGCCCGCAATACGGATCGGCGCAGCGAAAGTGGCAAGGCATCCCCGGCATCGAGATGACGGCTCGGGGCCGCCTCTATGCCACCTGGTACAGCGGCGGCGACAAGGAAGGCCCGGCCAACTACGTCCTGCTCGCGCACAGCGATAACGACGGCGAGGACTGGAGCGCGCCGGAACTGGTCATCGATCCTCCCGGCGACATCCGGGCCTACGACCCGGTCCTGTGGGCGGACCCGCAGGGGCGGCTCTGGCTTTTCTGGGCGCAGTGCCACACCTGGTGGAACGGGCGCGGCGGCGTCTGGTGCATTCACTGTGACGACCCGGATGCGGATGAACCTGCCTGGAGCGAACCCCGGCGCATCGCCAACGGCGTGATGATGAATAAACCGCTCGTGCTGCGCAACGGGGACTGGCTGCTGCCGGTGGCCGTCTGGGCGGCCATACCGCCCGTGCTCCCCGAGCTTAAACGCGAGGCGCTTTCCAGTGTGCTGCATTCCGGTGACGAGGGGAAGACCTTCACGTGGTTGGGCGGGGCCGACATCCCGCATCGCCACTTCGACGAGCACATGATTGTCGAGCGGCGGGACGGCTCACTGTGGATGCTGGTACGCACCCGTTATGGCATCGGACAGAGCACCTCGCTCGACGGCGGGCGTACCTGGTCCGCTGGGCTGCCCACGGACATAGGCAGCCCGGACACGCGCTTTCATGTGCGGCGCTTGCCGAGCGGACGGCTTTTGTTTATCGGACACTACGGGTTTACCGAACGCTCCCACCTCACCGCCATGCTCTCCGACGACGACGGCCACACCTGGCCTCACCGCCTGCTGCTCGATGAGCGCGAAAAGGTGTCCTACCCGGATGCCACCTGCTCGGAAGACAGTGTTATCCATGCGATCTACGACCGCGACCGCCACGGCGCACGGGAAATCCTCATGGCCCGTTTCGAGGAACAGGACATCCTCGCGGGCGACTTGATCTCCGGCAGGGCCTACCTCCGCCGCCTCGTCGATCACCCCGACGCAGTTCCCGCCGAACCGGCGCTGGAGAAGCGGTAAGGGGTGGGGAGTTTTTTTCTGGGCTGGTCCAGCCGGACCCTGCACTTTTGATGCCTTCGCTGGATAACTCCCGCGCAAACGCGGCATTCACGGGGCAGGCGCCTGTCTGGCGCCGATGGGGCGGAGCCCCATCCAGATGCGAAGCATCTAGGGTGCAGGGCAGGCCCTGCTGCCCTGCCTATTTGATCTGGCCGGTGCCGTGGACCTGGTACTTGTAGGTGCACAGTTCGCGCAGGCCCATGGGGCCGCGGGCGTGCAGGCGGTCGGTGGAGATGCCGATCTCCGCCCCCAGGCCGAACTCGTTCCCGTCGGTGAAGCGGGTGGAGGCGTTGTGGTAAATCGTGGCCGAGTCCACCCCGGCGAAGAACGCCTTGGCGGCGGCTTCGTCGGCGGTGACGATGGCCTCGGAGTGGCCGCTGCCGTAGGTGTTGATGTCGGCCACGGCGTCCTCCAGCGAGTCCACGACCTTGATGGAAAGGATGGTGTCGAGGTATTCGGTGCGGAAGTCCTCCTCGGTCGCGGGCACGGTCGGGATGGCCGCCTCCTTGAGGATGGCGGCGGCTTTATCGTCCACGCGCAGCTCGACTTCTTTTTCGCGCAGGGCTTGAGCGATTTGGGGCAGGAGTGTCGGGGCGCAGTCGCGGTGGATAAAGAGGTTCTCGGCGGCGTTGCACACGCTGACGCGCTGGGTCTTGGCGTTGACGGTGATGGACACGGCCATGGCGGGGTCGGCGGCCTTGTCCACATAGACCGAGCAGATGCCATCGTAGTGCTTGATCACGGGGATGCGGCTGTTCTCGGTGATAAAGCGGATGAGTCCCTCGCCGCCGCGGGGGATGATGCAGTGCACGTACTCGTTGAGCTTGAGCAGCTCGCTCAGGGCGTAGCGGTCGGTCGTGGGGATGAGCTGGACGGCGTGCTCGGGCAGGCCGGTCTGCTTGAGGGCGCGGGCGATGAGGTCGGCCAGCGCCATGTTCGAGTGAAAGGCCTCCTTGCCCCCGCGCAGGATGCAGGCGTTGCCGCTTTTGAGGCAGAGCACGGCACAGTCGATGGTCACGTTGGGGCGCGATTCGTAGATGATCCCGACCACGCCGATGGGCACGCGGACCTTACGGATGTCCAGGCCGTTGGGGCGGACGGTGCGCTCCAGTTCCTCGCCCACGGGGTCGGGCAGCGCGGCGACTTCGCGCACGCCGTCGGCCATGGCCTTGATGCGGGGGGTGGAAAAGGTCAGCCGCTCGATCATCGGCTTGGGCAGCTCAAGCGCGCGGGCCGCGGCCAGATCGCGGGCGTTCTCGTTCAGGAGCATGGCCTCGTTTTCCTCGATGAGGTCGGCCAAGGCCTGGAGGGCGCGGTTCTTCTGCTCGGTGCTGAGCGTGGCGGTGCGCAGGGCGGCCGCACGGGCCTGCCGGGCGATGCCCTCGACCAGATTGTGGATGGTGTCCGTTTCGTTCATGGCGCGCGTGGATAAAAAGGGCTAATGTACGCCCCCTGCCCCAAAAGGCAAACGCTTTGCGCCGGATAGGCAGCAGGTCCCCCAGCTCGGGCTGACAAAGCCCTTTCTGTTAATAGCGACGCGACCGGGCCTCAACCGAGACGGTGGAGCTGGCTGCGGGCCAGTTCGAGGTCCTCGGGGGTATCGATACCGAGCGGCTCGTAGGCGGTTTCGACGGCCTGGATGGAGAGCCCGTGTTCGAGGAAGCGCAACTGCTCCAGCTTTTCGCACTGCTCAAGCGTGCCGGGAGCGAGCTCGATGTAGCGGGCAAGGGTCTCGCGGGTGTAGCCGTACACCCCGATGTGCGCCCAAAAAGCATGGCCGTTGGCCCAGTCCTCGGGGGCGACGCCGCGCACGTGCGGGACGGGGCTGCGCGAGAAGTACATGGCCTGCCCGTCGTGACGGCGGACGACCTTGACCAGGTTCGGGTCGAGGATCTCGCGGTGCGTGCGGATGCGGTACACGGCGGTGACGAGGTCGCAGCGGGTGTTCTCCCAGACCTGCACGAGGCTGTCGAGCAGGTCTGGCTGGATGAAGGGCTCGTCGCCCTGCACATTGAGGAAAAACTCGCTGTCGAGCTGCGGCAGGAGCGAAGCCAGCCGCTCGGTGCCGCTCTGGCAATCCGGGCTGGTCATGAAGACCTTCGCGCCCCAGGCCTCGGCGCGTTCGTAGATCTCCTCGGAGTCGGTGGCCACGGCCACGAACGAGGCCTTGCGCATCCGCGAAGCCTGCTCCCAGACGTGCTGGAGCATGGGCTTGCCGCCGATGTCGATAAGGGCCTTGCGGGGCAGGCGGGTGGAGCCCAGACGGGCGGGGATCAGGACGGATACGCTCATGGTTGGGAAACAGGAGTGGCCGCTTCGGCCAGGGTTTTTAAAAGGGTTTCGGCCTGCTTGGCGTTGCGCACACGCAGGAAGCCGAGCTGCTCCGACCTTCTATCACCATCGGAGTCACGCCAAGCATTAACCTCGATCACCACATCGCCGCTGCCGTTTTTATGCTGCTTGCGGTAGATGTTCTGAAGCTTCGCTGGCGGATAGCTGCGGATCGTCATCCCACGGCCCCCCTCGAAGGTGATGGCCCGGCGGTCGGTAATGACGTAAACGGTGCGCAGGGCCTTACGGTAGGTCCACAGCGGGGACAAGAGCATACCGAAACCGATCAGGACAAAGGGCAGGCCAAAGAGAAAGAAGAACGAGGCCGGCCCGTCCATATCGGACTTGCCGAAACCCGAGGCGCCCCACATCCAGAACAGCGCGAAGGCCGTCCACGGGATCCCGAAAAGGAAAGCACCCGTGGAGGCGGGGGTGAATAACTGCGGGACGGGCATCTCCTGCCACAGGACTTTCTCCCGGGCTTCGAGTTCGGCGTCGATCTGGTTCTGAAGGTGGCGGGGAGTGAGCGTCACGGCTGATCGGTGATTTCGCGTTTTTTGATAAACTTCGCCGGGGTCCCGGCCACGACGGTCCAAGGCTCCACGTCGTCAAAGACGCTGGCGCGCACGCCGACGACGGCGCCCTCGCCCACTGTCACCCCGGGCCCGATGAAGACGTCCGCCGTCACCCAGGCGTGCGCCCCGATCTCGATCGGGGCGGCCCGATGCGGCAGGTCCAACCGGTGGTAATCGTGCGTGCCTGTGCAGAGGAAGCTGTACTGGCTGACCGTGCAGTGGGCGCGTAAAATTATCGGGGCCTGGGTGTAACAATCGACATAATCGCCCAGGGTGCTCCCCTCCTCCATGGTCAAGCCCCAGGGGGCCCAGATGCGAGCCCCGGAGCAGGGTTTGGCGCCCGGACCGATTTTCGCGCCAAAGAGACGCAGCAGCAGTCTGCGCCAAGCATAAAGGTTTCGCGGAGTCGGCCGATAGAAGATAAACCACACCACACCCCAGGCAATCCGGCCAAGCTTATGACCGAAGGAATAGGCAGTAGGTTGTAAGGGGCGTGTCATCTTATTAATACAGAGTCGTAGCGTTTGCCGTTAAAAGTGGAGATAATGCGAACCAAAGCCAATGCTGTTTTTCCTTGACTCATCTATGCTTCAGAACGTTTTGAGCTAGGTGTACTCTGCCAATAGGCATTCGTTATGCTGAATATTACTTTGATTAAATTTATCCTGAAAACAGGGCTCGTCACCCTGCTGCTGGTGGGGGGTATCTACCTGTTGGCCATGTCCCGCCAGAAATGCTCCTCGATCGCCAGCAGCCTTTTTGGCGTGCGCGACCTGGAAATCACGACCGGCAACATGGTTTTCCTGAAAGTGACCGGTTCGATCATGACGCTTGGCGGGGTTGTCCTGATCTGGTTCTTCTTTATTCAGGACGCGGTCTCCAAGAGCTGAGCCAGTCGCATGCGATCCAGCTTGCCGTTGGGCTTGAGCGGAAGCGCTTCTACCAGGACCCAGCGCTTCGGTAAACAAGCGGGCTGTAAGTGCCCGCGCAGGGCCTGTTCGAGCGCTTTCAGACCAGCCTCATCCACCCCGGCCACCAGCGCAATCACGCGCTGCCCCCAGTCCGGATCGGGCTCGCCCGTGACCAGCGCCTCGGCCCCCGGGGCCAGCCGCCGAATCGCCGCCTCCACCTCAAGGGGGTCGATCTTTTCGCCGCCAGATATGATCAGCCGGTCGCGTCGCCCGATCACGCGCAGGCGGCCTTGGCTGTCAAGGAGCCCTTCGTCGCCGGGCCGGAACTCCGCCCGCAACGTCGGGTGCTCCGGATAGTAGCCCCGGAACAGCGAAGCGGCCCGGATGGTAATCTCCCCGTCCTCGACCGTCACTTGCGCGTGGGGGAAAACTTCGCCCGCCAGGGGCTCACCGGCGAGGAAGTCCTCCGGACGCTGAGCCGCGACCATCGCGGCGGTCTCGGTCATCCCGTACGAGCCCGCGACCCGCAGCCCGGCGGCGCGGGCGGCTGCCTGAAGGTCCTCCGGCAACGCGGCCCCACCGAGCAGGATCAACCCGAAGCCGCGCAGCCAGTCCGCCCCACCCTCGCGGGCGAGGATACGGCCGAACTGTGTCGGCACCAGCGAAAGGTGAAAGGCTTCCCGCCCCGGCATGCCCGGCGCGGGTGCGGCCATTTCCCGGTAATCGCCCAAGACCAGCCGCCCGCCTGTCCGGAATGTCCGCACCGCCTGCATCAGCCCGCTGACGTGCCACAGCGGCAACACGCACCAGGCGTGGACCGGCTGTGCATGGAAAAACGCCGCATAGCCCCCGGCGGCGGCCCCAAGCGTCTCCCACGTGTGGGCGGCGAAGCGCACACGCCCGCCCGTCCCTCCGGTCGGGATCAGGATATGCCCGGCAAAAGGCCTCAGGTCAGGTCCCGATAAACGAAGCGCCGTCCCGTCCGCCACTGTCGGCAGCGGCACCTCGCCCCAGGTCCGGGCGGGCTTGAGCTGGGCGGCGACCTGGGCCCATTCGTTTTCGCGCCAGGCCGGGTTGGCCAAAAAGACCGGCGCGCCCGCCGCCACCGCCGCCAGCAACCCTCCGAGAAAGGCCTCCGGCTCGCTCTCGGCCAGCAGAACGGCAGGCGCATCGCCCTCGCCACGAGCGGCCAGCTCGGCCAACCGCGCCTCGAAGCAGACCCGCACGCGCTCCTGAGCGGCGGATTCCAGCCAAGGCTGCGTCAAACGCTCCCGAAAAGCCGCTACAGTCGATTCCATATCGCCTCGTAGTCCCCGGAAGTCAGCGTTCCGGCGGTCAGGGTCGGCCCGTAGGGATGCCCGCCGAGTACATCGTCGTGCGGGAAAGCCTCCAGCGTGCCGAAGCCGACCGCCTCGGAGCTAAACTCATCCTGAGCAGCCAACCGGAGCGCCGCCTCGATACCGATCGCGGTCTCAAAGGCCGAGGAGTAGATCACCCGCACCCCCGAGTGGAAGGACCGCCAAGCTTGGTAAGACTCTACCGAGCCGATGAGCGAGGGCTTGACCACGAACGGGCCCTTGGGGAAGAACTCCGCGAATTTCAGCAACGCACCGGGCCCGCAGAGGGACTCGTCCAGCGCGATGGGCACAGCGTAGCGCTCGGCCAAGACCGCCATGGACGCCTCATTTCCCGGCTCCATGGGCTGCTCCAGGTATTCAACCGGATAGTCTTCCAAAAACTCCAACCATTCCTCGGTTTCCTCGTAGCTCAGCCCGGCGTTGGCGTCGAGTCGCAGGATCCCCTTGCCGTGCAGGAGTTTAAAGAGTTCGGCGCACAACTGGCGCTCGACCTCCATCGGCTCGACTCCGATCTTCCACTTAAAGGTCGTAAACCCCTGGTTCAAAAGCGTTTGAAGCGCCGCGTAGGCGGTGATCCCCGCCGGAAGCAGCCCGGAGACGTGGAGCGTGCGCTTGGGGGTCTTTCGCAAAGCCCCGCCCGCGCAGTCCAGCGCGAAACGCGTGCAGACAAACTGGGGGGGGACCTCCAGATCGGGGTCTTCGGCCAGTGCGTCCAGAAACTCTGCCGCATCCAGCACGCTCTCCGTACCGAAGCTCTCCAGCGGGGCAACCTCGCCGTAGCCCACGGCCCCGTCCGCCTCCAGGCGCACGAGCAGGCCCTCACGCTCGGCCCATTCGCCATAGGCCGTCCGCAACGGCGTGCGGAAGGGGCGGCAGTAGGGTTTCCAGGCGAGGTGGTGTTCCATGGGCGGAAGCGGTGGGAGATGCAACCGGCGGATGCCGGTTTGTGGGCGGAAGTTTGGCAGGACTCGGGCAAAGTGTCGATCCCTGTGTTTTTTCGTTGTCGGCCCCGCGCGGGACCCCATAATTCCCAACGGCAACAACCGTTGCCATGAGCGAAGATACTGATTCCGTCTTTTATAAGCCCGCGGATAAATTTTTCCGGGACAATGCACAGGTCGCCCTGACCTATGACGACATCACGCTGGCCACCCGGTACTCCGAGGTGCTGCCGCGCATGACCAACCCGGAGACCTCCCTCTCTGACCGGCTCCAGCTCTCCGTGCCGATCGTCTCGGCCGACATGGACACCGTGACCGAGGCCCCCATGGCCATCGCCATGGCCAACAACGGCGGCATCGGCCTGATCCACTACAACATGTCCGAACGCGAGCAGGTCAAGCAGGTCGCCCGCGTCAAAAACAACATCCACGGCCTCATTCAGGACCCCATCAGCGTCAAGCCCGGCATGCACATCGCCGAGGTGCTCGACATGATGGACGAGCGCGGGTTCAAGTTCAGCACCTTCCCGGTGGTGGATGAGACCGGCAAGCTCCTGGGCCTGCTGCCGGGCCGCGCCGTCAAGCAGCGCTACCGCGACCGCACCGTCCACGAGGCCATGCAGCCGCGCGACCAGGTCTTCACCATCCGCCAGTCCGAGCTCGACGGCAACCCCATCGCCGCCGCCGACCGCTTCTTTAACGAGCACCTGGGCATCCACAAGCTGCTCGTCGTCGATGACGCCGACCACCTCGCCGGGCTCTTTACCCTCAGCGACATCGAGCGCATCACCGAGGACAGCCGCACCAACGTCAAGCCCGCCCGCGACGCGCAGTTCCGCCTGCTCTGCGGCGCCGCCGTCTCCGCCCCCCGCACCGCCGAGGGCGTGATCGACCGGGACAAGTTCCTCGCCCACGTGGCCGCGCTCGTCGCGGAGGGCGTGGACGCCATCGCCGTCTCCACCGCCCACGGACACACCTCCGGTGTGGGCGAGGCCGTACGCCTGCTGCGCAGCCAGTACCGCGACCTCACCATCATCGCCGGTAACGTCACCAGCGGCGAGGGCGTGAGCTTCCTGGCCGAGGCCGGAGCCGACGCCATCAAGGTCGGCCAGGGGCCGGGCTCGATCTGCACCACGCGCATCGTGGCCGGAGTCGGCATCCCGCAGCTGACCGCGCTCTACGTGGCTACCCGCGCCGCCGCCAAGGCCGGGGTCCGCATCATCGCCGACGGCGGGATCACCAAGAGCGGCGACATCGTCAAGGCTCTCACCCTGGCCAACGCCGTCATGTGCGGCGGCCTGCTTGCCGGTTGCCCCGAGGCCCCCGGCAAGATCATGGAGATCAACGGCAAACTTTATAAGCAGTACCGCGGAATGGGCAGCCTGGAGGCCATGAAGGCCGGCAGCGCCGCCCGCTACGGCCACTCCACCACCAATAAGAACGCCAAGGTCGCCGCCGAAGGCGTCGAGGCGGTGAAGGAAGTCTCCGACTCAGTGGACCAGGTGCTGGCCCAGCTCATCGGCGGCATCCAAAGCGGCATGGGTTACCTCGGCGCCCGCAACCTGCCCGAGCTGCGCGAACGCGCCCGCTACATCCGCGTCAGCCCCGCCGGCCAGCGCGAATCCTCCCCGCACGACGTCATCGAGGTCAAGACCACCAAGGACCACTCCTGAGGTCCGGCCCGGCTGAGATCGCCAAGAGCTGCCCGCGAAGACACGCGAAGTCGCGCAAAGCGTAGAGAAGATATAGTAGCGATTGCCGGCAGGAACGAGACCTATCATTTATCCATCGATGACACAGACTGGCACAGATTTTTGCCGTCCTATCAGTGTCATTGGTGGATAGTATCTTTCTTTTTCCCTTCGCGTTTCTTCGCGGGAAAAAGACCGTCTTGCCCGTAACGGACCGGTCTTGCCTATTCACAAAAAAACCGGGGGCGGGCTAAAAACCCGCCCCCGGCAGTGTGTTGGGGAGAAACAGGGCACATGGGATGTGCCGGAACGGCCACGTGGGCCTAGTTTCTTATAGGCATTTTCCTCATGCGCTTAAGGACTTAATTCGCCCCAATGCTCTCGGCGTAGCGTTCGCCCACGAGCTTGAGGATGGAGGCGTCGCTGTCGGAGTCGCGCACGTCGTTGGAGAGCTCCCAGAACATGACCCCGCCCAGACCCATCGCCTCGACGAAGTCCAGCTTGTTGGTAACGGTGGCCGGACTGTCGTAGGAGGTGAAGGTGCCAGTGGCGGCATTGTAGATATAGGAAACCTCCGACTGGCTGTCCCAGCGCTCGGCGTTGTTGGCCGGGTCGGCGGCCATCTGCTCGACAATCGTGCGGTAGTCGATGATGCCCGTCTCGACCGTGCCCGCGCCCAGACCGGTCGCGCTCTGGTACAGGCCATTGTTGGCCGAGGGGACGCCCGTCCAGACATAACCGTAGAGCGGGATGCCGAGGTTGATCTTCGAGGCCGGGACGCCCGCATCGAGGTAGCCCTGTACCGCGGAGGCGGCGTTGTACTCGGGCATCGGGTCGGCGGAGTTGGCGTACAGCGGGGCGTTGTGCCCGGTGCGCGTCTTGTCCCAGCGGCCATGGAAGTCGTAGGTCATGAGGTTGAACCAGTCGAGCTGCGCGGACAGGGCCGACAGGTCGATCAGGTCGTACTTGTCATAACCGGCGGGCACGGCGGCGCTGATGTCGTAGTGCTTGCCGTCGATCTGTCCCTGGGCATCGAGCGCCTGACGCAAAGCTTGGGCAAGCAGCGCGTAATTGGCACCGTCCTCGGGGCGGACGTTCGTGTTGGCGTCGGTGGCCACGACCGGGTATTCCCAGTCCAGGTCGATGCCGTCGAAGTCGTACTTCACGACGAAGTCCACCACCGACTGCGCGAACTTCGCCCGCGCCGCGGCGGAAGCCGCCACGTCGGAGAAGCGCCCGGAGTCGTACCAGCCGCCCACGGCGATCATCACCTTGAGGTGCGGGTACTGTGCCTTCAACTCCTGATACTGGTTGAAGTTCCCGCGCAGGGTCTGGTCCCAGGTGTCGTCCCCGAAGGTCTTCTCCAGGTCCGCCCAGGTGTCGATGACCTCGATCGTGCCGCTCGTGCTGATGCGCGCGAAGGCGTGGACGATGTGGGTCAGGTTTTCCGCCGGGATATCCGCGACCTCGTAGCCGCGGGCGTAGATGCCCCAGCTCGGGAAGTAGGCCACCACGCGACCGGTGTTCGTGGTCGAGCTGCCGCCGCCGGTATTGCCGGTGTCGCCGCCCGTGCCATTGTCACCCGAGCCCGTATCGGTCCCGCCGGTGTTGGAACCGTCGTCCGTGCCGGTGCCGGTATCGCCGGAGCCGGTATCACCGCCGGTGTTTCCGTCGTCGGTGCCTGTATCGGAATTTCCACTACCGTCATCGGTGCCGGCCCCGGTGTCACCGCCCGCACCGGAGCCGTCGGAGACGCTGACGCCGTTGAGGGTCACATTGGTCGGCTGGCTGGACACGCTGCCGGGCGAACCATTGAAGCCGAAGCTCACGCTCGCGCCCGCAGCTAGCGCTCCGTTCCAGCTCAGGCTGGAAACGGTGTAGGTGTTACCCGTGTGCGAGACGATCTGTGCGTCCCAGATGCTGGAGATCGTATAGGGCCAGTCGAAGCTCACAGTCCAGTTGTCAAGGGCCTGACCGGTGGTGTTGGTCAGCGCGGCGCTGGCGGTGAAACCGCTGCCCCAGTCGCTCGAAACGGTGACCACGAGCGCGGCGCTTGTATCCGGATTTTCACTACCGTCGTCCGTGCCAGTGCCCGAGCCATTGTCGGTTCCGGTGCCGTTGTCTCCGCCCGTATTGGAGCCGTCATCGGTGCCGGTCCCGGTATCTTCGCCACCGGTGTTTGAACCGTCATCGCCGGATCCTGTATCGGAATTTCCACTACCGGAGTCGCCGCCGACGGCTACGCCGTTGACAGTGATGTTCGTCATGGCCGCGGAGGAGTCGCCCGTGGCCTGGAAGCCGAAGGTAACGGTCTGTCCGGGGGCGATGGTGCCGTTCCAGCTTTCATTGGCAAAGCTGTAGGTGTCACCGCTGCGGGTGCCGCCCGTCGCGCTCCAGAAGCCCGAGATGGTCACGGGCAGGTCGAAGCTGAGCGTCCACGCCGAAACCGAGGCGGTGCCGTTGTTGGTCAAGCTGACGTTTGCGATGAAGCCGCTGCCCCAGTCGCTGCCGACCGCGTAGGCCACCACGATGTCCGCGCTGCCGGTGCCGGAGCCCGTCCCCGAGCCGTTTCCACCTGTACCGGAATTTCCACTACCGGAACCGTTGTCACCCGAGCCGGAGCCGCTGGGCAGATCGATGCCAGCCGCACCACCTGCGAGGGAGACGGGGTTGTCGTAGTAGCTCTGAACCTTGGAGATGAACCAGTAGTCGTCGGTCGGGGGCGAGCCCACGCCGTCGGTGCTGTCACCCACGCCCGCGCCGAAGAGCGCAACGACGACACCGGCATCCTTTGCCAGCGCGAGGTGCGAGCCCCAGGTAACGGTGTCGCCGCTCACGGTGACCTCGGACGTGCCGTCATCCTCCGCGCCGAAGTACGCCAGGCGCGTCGCGCTACCGGGGACGAAGCTGTCGCCCAGGAAATACGGACCCGTCGAGTCCTCGTAGTGACGGCTGTTGTTGGCCAGCGGTTCAAACGAGCCGTCGACGCTGTACGGGTTCACGGCCTGGGTCGTGTTGATGTGGCCGACGGGGAGCTGCCACAGGACGACGGGCAGGCCCGTGGTGTCGTGCATGGCGTTGACGAAAATCAGGTAGTTCGTCCAGTGCGTCGCGTTCCAGAACCACGTGCTGGCCGAGGGGTCGGCGCTCTTGCCCTCGTAACCGGCATCGAGCCCGTACTTGTCGATACTGACAAAGCTCGCCCCGTGCGTGAGCACGCCCGCGTCCACGTAGTAGTCAGAGATCGCGGAAGCCTCATTGTAAACGGCCTGGCGGCCGTCGGCCAGCCCGAGCGAATCGGTCAGGCGCACGACGCCCTTGGCGCCGACGGGGGTGGTCCACCCGCCTGCGGGGGAGGCCCAGAGGTTGAACTGCCAGCCGAAGTAGGCGTTGGGCTGGTACTTCTGGAAGGTGTAGTTGATCGCCTCGACGAGGCCGCGCAGCGTATCCGGGAAGACCGGATCGGTGGCAGCGTCGAGCACGCCCGCGGTGTAGGCGGAACTGGTGGCCGCGTAGATTTCATCGGGACTGGCGGTGTTGTTCTGCGCGAAGTAGCCGAGAAAGTCCGGCTCCAGCACCCAACCGATGACGTCATCACCGGCGACCTCCTTCGTGATCTCCAGCGCGTACTTCAGGTCCGTGAAGTAGCCCTCCAGGTACGAGGCGGACTCGATGTGCTGCTTGTCGGTGTAGTAGCTCTCGCCGCCGTCGGGGATGTTGTACCAGACGAAGAACGGGATCATGCCGAGCTTGACGCTCTCCTCGACGTAGCCGGTCGCACGCGAGCCGTCGGCGCCGTCGGAACGCCAGTTCCACCCGCTGCCGATGCTGTTGGTGGCGCCGCCATTGAGGTAGATGTAGCGCACGTCCACGCGCTTGTTCTGGTCGGGGTTTTCAAAATCCTTCCAGAAATCCAGGTCCGCTGTCGAATCTTCGCTGACCGAGCCGATGGCGAGGTACTCGGGCATACCGGGCACGGAGCCGTCGGCATTGAGCACGCGCACACCGAGGTAACGCACGTCACCCGTATCGACATTTTCGATACGCAGCGAGGCGCGACCGGCGGCAAGCCCCTTCAGGGTGACGGCCTGGCCGGAGAGGCCGGGCTCGAGCACGTCGGGGTTGTTCGTGGCCACGACGTAGCTACCCGCCGTTTCCAGCGCAATGCTGTTCGCACCCTGGGCAATCGTCACCTGCAGGGCGGTGCCATCGGCGTCCACCAGCGGAAAGACAATGCTCGACCCGGAGCCCGATCCATTTCCGCCTGTATTGGAATTTCCACTACCGCTTCCAGTCCCGGCTTCGCCGGAGAGGGTCGCGGTCAGGCTGGAGGAGGCCGTCCCCGCGCCGCTGAAGCCGAACTCGACACTCCCTCCGGCGGCTACAGCCCCGTTCCAGGAAGCATTGCCGATGACATAGGTGGAGCCGTCGTGGCTGAGGATTTGCGCGTTCCAGATACTGCTGATCGTGAAGGGCGCGTCGAAGGTCAGGGACCAGCCGCTGAGGGCGCTCCCGGTGGTGTTGGTGAACGAGGCGTTGGCGGTGAAACCGCTGCCCCAGTTGTCAGCCACGTTCACGCTCAGTTGCGTGTCCGAGGCGGCGGCGGCCTGCGTCCACGCCAGCAGGGCGTTGATCGCGGTGGCGGCGGCCAGAGGTCGAATTCTGAACAGATTTATCATACGAGTTCTAGTTGGGGTTTGCACAGTGACGGGCGGGCACGAGGCCCGGTGGTCAGGGCGGTGTTTCCGGGGAAACAGACACAGCAATCCGTGCCCGGAAACATCGTGTTTCAGGAGATAAAGCGGTGGGCGGATGGCTCCGGCCCGGACTGTCACTCACCGTCCGGGGCGCGGGGCCCGTCCGTCACCGCTGCTAAAGGAAGCGCGCACGGGCGCAACCGCGGTGAAGTACGGGTGGGGTATCTTTAAAAATCCGGCAGAGGCAGGAGCTCCTTTCCAAACGCGAGGGTAGCTTCAGATTGGGCAAAGTGTGAGGGGGATACGCGCGGCGTACAGAGCCCGCCGGTCCTGAGCCTGTATCCACGCGTCCGGGCTGGCGCGGGGACATCTCCACAGCAGCCGAAGCGGGGGAATAAGGTCAAAACGAAGTCAGCCATAGGGCGAAGGTGGTGTTAGATATACCCTAGTAGGATGCCTTCACCCCCCTATTATTTCCGCCTACGGAAAAAAAACTTTTGCCCCTACTGCGATCCCACGAGATGACATCAGGGCCAATTGGGGAAAATCCTCCGGGAGCGGACTGGGCAGGCCTGCCACGCGCCACAGCGGCAGATTGCGCAGAATAGATGCCCGCGGGTAAGGCTTGGGGTTGCATTTACCCCGGAGTATCGACAAGCTGCTAGGTTTGTTCATGTCCGATCACCTCATACTTACCACCGGAATTTCCTCATGGCGCTGACTCCCTTTAAAAGTCAACTGCTGGCTGACGTCGGCATCAGCATGGGCGACGAAGGCAAGGGCCGCGTCGTTTACGAACTTATCGCCGAGCTAAAAGAGAGCTCCGGGCTCGCCAAGCCCGTAGCCGCCGTGCTCAAGGTCAACGGCGGGGCCAACAGCGGCCACACCGCCGGCGGGCTCAAGCTGAACCTGCTCCCGGCCGGGGTGATCGATCCGGACATCGACCTGCTCGCCATCGGCATGGGCGTGGTCGCCGACCCGCGCAAGTTCTGGTGGGAGGCCAAGCCGCTCGAAAAGGCCGGTTACGACGTGGTTTCGCGTCTGGCCATCGACGAGCGCACGCTCGTGAGCGATGTCTGCCACCGCCTGCTCGACCTGGCCTGGGAGAGCTACCGCTCGAATATTTTGGGTGAAGACCCGCGCGGCTCGACCGGGCGCGGCATCACCCCCGCCTACCTCGACGAGGTCGGCCAGATGCAGATCGGCTACGCGGAGTTCCGCGGGGACAAGGACGCCTACGCCCGCAAGCTCGCCGCCCGCGCCGACCGCGCCGTGCGCACGATCCAGCACGTCTGCCAGGTCAGCGCCGAGGAGTGGCACAAGTTTTTCGACATCCTGACCACCGCCGAGACCCGCGCCAACCAGTCCTCTATCGACGAGGGCATCTTCCCGGCGAGCGAGTTCGACTTCACGCGCTTCCGCGGGGACAAGCCCTTTTCCCTCAACCTCAAGGCCCTCACCGACGCCTACTGGGAGTCCGGGCACGCCCTGGCCGCGAACATCATCGACCTGCGCGAACGGCTCCTGGCCGAGCTGGGCGCCGGGCGCTCCATCGTCGGCGAGTTCGGCCAGTCCTACTGGCTGGACAAGCGCCACGGCTTCGCCCCGAACGTCACCGCCTCGCACACCTACTCGCCCGAGATCTTCCAGTCGGCGGGCCTGCCCGTGCAGCTCGTGCACACCGTCGGCTGCTGCAAGGCGTACGACACCAAGGTCGGCACCCACATTTTCCTCACTAAGTTCCCGGATAATCACCCGCTGGGCGAACGGCTCAAGCGCATCGAGTTCGGCACCAGCACCGGTCGCCAGCGCATGGTCGGGTGGTTCGACGCCGTGGAAAAGGGCGACGCCCTGCGCTTCGGCGGGTACGAAGACCTCGTGCTGAACAAGCTCGACGCTCTCACCGATGCTGACGGCAGCCTCGGCAAGCTCCAGGTCTGCACCCACTACCGCGACGCATCCGGCAAAGCCTACTGCGAAGTCCCGCGCGACGACCGTGTGCGCCGCGCCCTCCAGCCGGTGTACGCCGAGCTGCCGACGTGGACCGAGGACATCTCCGGCGTGCGCTCGTTCGCCGGACTGCCTGCCGCCGCCCAGCAGTACGTCGCCTTCTGCGTAAAGAGCCTGCTCGCCGTCGCCGAACGCAACGGCCACAAGGTCGAACAGCCCAACCTGCGCTACATCGGCGTCGGCCCCGGCACCTCGCAGATCATCCGCGACGTCCCCACCACCAACGAGCTGCTCAAGCTCGCGTAGGGGCGGGAAGGGAGTTGGGGTTTTCGGGGGTTACGCAGCCCACACCCGCGGCCAGCCAGCTTGGATTTTGGATGCTGGCGCCACGTGTTTGCGGT
>JAUTCS010000031.1 GCA_030673825.1 Verrucomicrobiota bacterium JB024
ATTTTTTTAAGGGCTTCCAGGCTTCGTCTGAAAGCGTGCGGCGATAGCGTTGCTTCACACCAATCAGACTAATCGCATCACGCTAATAGTCAATATATTACGATTGTAAGATAGCGAAGTTTGCGTACACGGCCTAGCCCACTGTATGATCGGAGGAATCGCAGAACGCATCGCGTAGCGATGCTGTGGGGATAGCCGTGGGTTTTAACCCACGGGACCTTGCGCCTAATGAAAATAGACGTCGCGTCAGCGACGTTTCAACTGCCGGGCGGCCAAGCTTCGCAAAGCGGCGTACTCAGGATATCACAAGCCGACTCCCCGCCGCCCCCCGACAAATAGTCACGAAACGGCCTAGACAGGCGGAAGACGGAAGCGAATAATACAGGGCTTGTCATGGTCGGTTTCGGCACAATCTTTTCAGCGGTGCTGCCTGTGTTCCTTCTCGTGGGGCTGGGTTGGCTGCTGCGCGCACGCGGATGGTTTTCCTCCAGCAGCGAAAAGGACGTCATGCGCCTGGTCGTGTACGTGCTGTACCCGTGCCTGATTTTCCGGTTCCTCCTGGGCAACGAACTGCTGCGCGAGGGCGCGATCGTGGCCGAAGCGCTGGCAACCGGCTTTCTGTTCGTCACGCTCAGCGCGATGCTGGTGGCGGTGATCGCGCCGCTGTTCGGCATCCGCGAAACCCGTGACCGCGGGACCTTCTCCTTTGTTTCGGCCACCTTCAACTACGGCTATATCGCCATCCCGGTGGCGGCGCTGATCTTTTCCGCCGAGATGATCGGCGTCATGCTGGTGGTCAACGTCGGGGTGGACCTCGCCATCTGGTCCGTCGGCGTGGCCATGGTCTCGGGTCGCTTCAACCGCCAGAACCTGAAGAAGGCCTTCTCCCCGCCGGTGATAGCCGTGATCGTCGGGCTTCCGATGAACTTCCTCGGCGGACGGGAGCTGCTACCGGTGGCCCTGCTGAACCTGATCGATATGCTCGCGGCCACCGCCCTGCCGATCGGGATTTTTATTATCGGGGTGGCCTTCTGCGAGTTGGCGGGTGAAAGCGGCGCTAAGCTGCGCCCCGCCGTGGTCACCGGCACGATCCTGATGCGGCACGCCTTGCTGCCTGCACTCATGCTCGGGACGGCCTGGCTGATCCCCTTCTCACCCAGCGTGCGGGACGTGATCCTCGTGCACGCGGCCATGCCCTGCGGGATTTTTCCCGTCGTACTGGCCAAGCACTACGGCGGCTCGGCCAATCTCGCCTTTCAGGCCGCAGCCACGAGCAATCTGCTGGGCATGGTCACCATCCCCCTGTGGATCAAGACAGGCTTCTGGGTCCTGGGGCACGGATGACCTGACCAGGTCTTACTCAAACCTCCAGCGACTCCTCGGCGGCGGCCTGCTGGGACTTGGCGTGCCGGATGTCCGTGATCAGGTTGTAAAAGGCGATGGTGGCCGGGAAGAGATTCGAGAGGATGCCGACCGAGTCGTTCTTGCCCCAGATGAAGTACGAGATCAGGCAGAGGCTGCCGGTCAGACTCATGTACCAGAACAGGCGGGGCATGGTCACTTTTTTCGCCCGGTGCGTGGCGAAGACCTGCACCAGCCAGCGAGAGCCGAAGACCGCCACCCCGAAGTAGCCGATGATCTTCCACATCGTGATGGTCAGCCCGAGGCTGGAAAATTCGACCAGCGGACGGTCCATGAAACCCGGCTGGGCCGCGACGGTGTCCGTGGCAGCGGCGAGAAAGGTCAGGCAGTCAATCATGCGTTGTGCTCCTCGATCGAGGGATAGTGGACCTTGCGCTTGAGCAGCCAGCCCACGCCGATCAGGTCGTAAATGCCGCGCAGGGCGCGGTCCCAGTTCGTGTACTTGGAAATCCCCTGCGCGCGCGGGCGGTGATTGACGGGCACCTCGGCCACGGTCAGCCCGGCCTTTTTAAAGATCGCCGGCAGGTAGCGGTGCAGGCCATTGAAGGGAACGAGGTACTGCACGGCCTCGCGGCGGAAAATTTTCAGCGAGCAGCCGGTGTCGCGCACGCCGTCGTCCAGGAACATCCGGCGGATGCGGTTGGCAATCTTCGAGGCGGCGCGACGGCTGAAGGTGTCTTTGCGCTTGGCCCGGTAGCCCACGACCACGTCCACCCCGTCCGTCATCGCGGCCCGAAGCTTGGCGAAGTCGGCGGGGTCGTTCTGTCCGTCGCCGTCCATCAGGCCGACGACCGCCCCGCGCGCCCGCAGCAGCCCGTAGTACATAGCCGCGCTCTGGCCGCGGTTGGCCGAGGGCTTGAGACCCCGCACACCGGGGACGGACTTGATTTTTTCCCAGGTCGCGTCCGAGCTGCCGTCGTCCACGGCGATGACTTCCGCCTCGGGCTGGCAGCGGCGAACCTCTTCCAGCACCGCGACGACGCTTTCTTCTTCGTTGTAAAACGGGATGATGATGGAAAAGGCAGGCTCCATGGCGAACGGGTGCGAAACCCCATAGAAAAGCCCCCGCCCCGCCCCCACGCAAGCCGATTATGGACGGCCTGCCCGTTGCCGAAAATCCGGGCTATCAGTTCAGGCGAGCTTGTCGCGGAACATGAAATAGACCGCGCCCACCAGACAGAGCCCGGCCCAAAGGTAGTCCCACTTGAGCGGCTCGCGCATGTAGAAGACCGAAAACGGCACGAAGACCGAGAGCGTGATCACCTCTTGAATGATCTTGAGTTGGCCCACGCTCAGGACGGTGTAGCCGATGCGGTTAGCGGGCACCTGAAAGAGGTACTCCAGCAGCGCGATCCCCCAGCTGATGAGCGCCGCGATGATCCACGGGCGGTTATTCAGCTCCTTCAGATGGGCGTACCAGGCGAAGGTCATGAAGACGTTGCTGCAACACAGCAGCAGGACCAGTTTAACGACGGGGCTCATGGTTGAGAACTCAGGTGTGATCAAAAGAGAACAGCCCGCAAGTCGCACGGAGAGGTTCGCCGCTCAGGACTTCGTGGCGATGGCGACGGGCTCTCCGAGGAACTTCGGTCCGCGGTGGAGCACCCGCACGTCGAGGAGGACTTTGACGCGGGCCAAGGACTCACGCAGGCGCACGATGCGCCCCCCGGCCCCGCCCACGCGGTCCGCCGTGTAGCCGGTGGCCTCGATCCCGTGGGCCTGCGCGATGTAGAGCGCCCGTCGCACATGGAAGCCCTGCGAGACCACGACCAACCGCGTCTGCCCGAAGACCTCCTTCGCCCGCACAACGGAGTCCAGCGTGGAGAAGCCCGCGTAGTCGCACACAATAGCGTTCGCGGGCACGCCCCGGACCATGAGCGCAGCTTTCATGTCGGAGCTTTCGTCGTAGTCGGGGCGGGAGTTGTCCCCGCTGACGAGCAGGACCTCAACCTTGCCCGCCTCGTAAAGCTCGACCGCCGCATCGATGCGGTTGGCGAAAAACGGATTCTCCGCGCCGCTCTCCAGCGTACGCGAGCACCCCAGCACGAGGGCCACCGGCGTCGGCGGCACCTCGTCCACCGTGGACGCCACCCGGCCCTGCGCCGCCGCCTCGACTTCCCGTTTCGCAACCACGATCAGTACCAGCGCCGAAAGCGGCAAGGTCACCAGCACGACCAGCGCGAACCCGAGGAGGCGCAGGCGTTGTTTCCGGGTGAGCGGAAGGAGTTTCATCGCGGAAGAGGGACAGGTTATAGAGCAAGCCGGTGCAGCAGGAAGTAAGGGAAGGGATCAGCCGACCCCGTAAAAACTTTGCTCAGCCTACCCGAAAACCGCCTATTGCGCCAGCCCCAGCGGCGAAAAAATAATCGTCGTGAGCGTGTCCAGATAAGCGTCTGTCGGGCCGCGCATGATGAGGAAGTACACCAGCCCGCCCAACGCCAGCCAAGGGCCAAAGGGGATGGCCACCCCCATGCCGAGTTGAGGCTGCTCACCGTCTTCGGCCAATCCGGCCACGGCCTCGGGGCGGTCGGCGGAGGTGGCGGACGCGGTGGAGGAAGTCGTAGCGGGCTGAACAGGGGCCGCGGACGTTCCGGTCTTTTCCCCACCCTTTTCCTCGGTAGCAGCCTTCGAGCGGGCTTCAGCTTCTTCCTTGTCCAGAGCGGCGGAGACGCCTTCCTTGCCGGCTTTGACGACCTTACCCGGTCCCGGCACGGCGAAGCCGAAGAGTTTCTGCAAAATCATGAGTGGGATGACCACGACCGTTCCCAGCAGCGCCCCGCCGAAGATGGCAAAGAGCGCTCCCTGCCAGCCGCAGAAGGCCCCGATGCAGCCCATCAGGATGACGTCACCGAAGCCCATGGCCTCCTTGCGCAGGACAGTCTCGGCGCTCAGGGCGATCCACAGGATGACACCCGAGCCGACCGCCGCGCCCATCATTCCCATGATGCCCGAGCGCATGGCCCGCAGCAAAAAGGGCTCGTCCCCGCCGAAGCCGTGCAGCTCCGGCAACGCGAACGACAGCAGCACGCCCACGATGCAGCCGCCGACCGTGATCTGGTCGGGCAGCGTCATGGTGTCGAGATCGATGAAGGTCGCCGCCACCAGCAGCGCGATAAAGACGAAGCCCGCCACCGCCACCTGCACCGGCAGCAGCATCCACGCCGCCAGGAACAGCAGCGCGGTCAGCAGCTCCACGCACGGGTAGCGCACGCTGAACTTTTGCCCGCAGCAGCGCGCTTTTCCTCCCAGCAGACACCACGAGAGGATCGGGAGGTTGTTGTACCACGCGATCGGCTGGCCGCAGGCGCAGTGCGAGCCGGGCCGCACCACGGACTTACCGGCGGGCAGCCGGTAGATGACCACATTTAAAAAGCTGCCCCAGCAGGCCCCGAACACAAACACCACCACCGGGAAAAACCACGGCACGAGCGCGTCCACTTCTTCTATATAATCAAACATGGCGGACAGGGCAGCCGGAACCGGCGCAAACGGCGTTCATCATCGGTTGGGCAGGCACGGACGTGCCGCTGTAAATTTCCATCGCGCGCACGCCCTGCCACACGAGCATCGAAGCCCCGTCGGCGTAGCGGATGCCCCGATCCCGCGCAGCCAGGCAGAGAGCGTTGGCGTGGCCGTAGGTCATGTCGTAGATTTTCAGGGAATCCTCGAAGCGGGCCAGATCGACCGGCGCGGGGTCGCCCCGGTGCAGGCCGAGCGAGGTGCCGTTGACCATCAGGCCGCTCGTGGGCAACTCGGTGGGCGGGTTCGTCAGGTCGAAGCCGTGCAGGCGGCCTTCGCCCGCGATGGGTTGCAGGCCCTCCAGCACACGGGCGAGGCGTTCCTGGCTGCGGTTGCCGATCCACAGAGACTTGCAGCCGCTGCGTAAAATGTGGTGCGCCACGGCCTGAGCCGCGCCCCCGGCTCCGAGCAGGATCACGTCTTCACCGGCCAGCGTGGCGTCGAGGTCGCGGCGGACGGCTTCCTCCAGTCCGTAGGTGTCGGTGTTGTACCCGCGGTAGCCTCCGGTGGGCAGGCGCAGGAGGGTGTTGACCGCGCCGACTTCGCGGGCGTTGGCGTCGAGCTCAGCGGCGAGCGAGACCGCCGCCACCTTGTGCGGGAGCACGAGGTTCATCCCGAGAAAGCCCGCCTCCCAGAGCCTCTCCAGCGCGGGGCCGAGCTGCCCCTCGGGCACGAACATCTTCACATAGTGCCAGTCGGCGAACATCGGCTGCGTCTGCGCCATGCAGGCCAGCGCGGCGTGGTACATGCGCGGGCTCAGCGAGTGCGCCACCGGGTCGCCCAGCACGGCCATCGAGACGCCTTCGCGGGGCCAGCGGTCCAAATCTTCCAGGGTATAAACGGTGTCCTGATCAAGCTTTGCGCTTGTAAGCATTTTCGAATTCATGGACGAAATCGGCGTAGAGGCGAGCCGATTCCGGGTCGCGGGCGCGGGTAAACTGGTTGACGAGATTGCGGCAGCAGCGCACGAGCACTTCGCCCACCGTGATGGGGGCAAGGATAGCCGGGTCGGATTCGAGGCGGTGGATTTCCAGCATGGCCTCCAGCTCCTCGGCGGTGCGGAAGACCCCGCTCTCGAACACGTCGATATAGAACGGCTCACCCTCGGTGTAGCAGCCGACCATGAAGCGCCCCGGAAAGCCGACCGGCTCCAGCGCGAGGCCGCAGCGGTAGGCCACCAGCAGGTAAATGATCGCCAGCGTGATGGGCAGGCCCCGGCGGCGCTCGATCACGCGGTGCAGGAAGCTGTTGTCGGGGTGGTAAAAGTCGTCCTGGTCGCCGCTAAAGCCGTACTCGTGGAAGATGACGCGGTTAAGGATGCGGCACTTTTCGAAGTCGGTCGAGGGCTCGCAGAAGAGCTGCTCGCAGCGCGAGGCCATCTCGTCCAGAAACAGGCAGCAGAAGGTCGGATCGAGGTCCGGGTACCAAGTGCGGTTGAGCATGATCGAGCCGGTTTCCAGCTCGTAGCGGTAGGAGTGGATGAACTCGATAAAGGCGGCCTTCGGGTCATCCTCGCGCAGCTCGTGGAGCACGCGCCGGGCATGGTCGGCCATCGGCCCCTCGTCCCGCACGGCCTCGCGCAGCCACTGCACCCCGGTGTCCCCCAGCCCCTTGTAGGCATCGAGCACGGCGGCGCGCACGGCCTTGGTCGGGTCGTCCAGCAAGCCCAGCAGGGCCGCCTTGCGCTCGGGGGTGCTCACGGGTTCCATCTTGCGCGCCAAGGTAGCCATTCCCTCCCCCCACGCAACCCCATTTTCCAGGGCATGCCCTGGACCCTCGGTGCTGCGCACCGTAATGGGGCTTCGCCCCATCGGAGCCAAAAGGCTCCTGCCCCGGATACGTGAAGTGGCTTTTTCTACGTTTGGGCCGTAAATCCTCAGACGGACTCCCTTATGCTTCTTTTTATGCCAGAATTATCCAGCGATGCGGAAAAATGGCTAACCCCTCTTCTC
>JAUTCS010000032.1 GCA_030673825.1 Verrucomicrobiota bacterium JB024
CCTTATTTAAAAAACAGCCCTGCGGCGTGGGCCACATTCTATGGGGCGGGCGCGGCGGGCGGGGGGGCGGGGCCGGGCCGGCCCGGCGCTGGGGGGGGGGGGCGCGCCCCCCCCACCGCTACCCCCGTCCCGCCGCGCGGAGGGCCTCGCCGGTGGGAGAGGCGTCGGTGCGGGCCATGGCTTCTGGGGTGCCTTCGAAAACGAGGTGGCCACCGTTTTTACCGCCGCCGGGGCCGAGTTCGATCAACCAGTCGGCCAGGGCGATGACGTCGAGGTGGTGCTCGATGATGACGACGGTGTTGCCCGCGTCACGCAGCTGAAAGAGCAGGTCCATCAGCTTCTGGATGTCCTCCCAGTGCAGGCCGGTGGTGGGCTCGTCGAGCAGATAAAGGGTCTCGCCCTGCTGGCGGCGGGAAAGCTCGAGGGAGAGCTTGATGCGCTGGGCCTCGCCGCCGGAAAGGGTGTTGGCTGGCTGGCCGAGCTTGACGTAGCCCAGGCCGACGGCGGCGAGTGTGGCGAGCTTTTCAAAAATCTTCGGCTGGTTCCGGAAGTGCTTCATCGCCTCCTCGACGGTCATGTCGAGCACCTCGGCGATGTTGTATCCCTTGAAACGGATCTCGAGCGTCTCGCGGTTGTAGCGCTGGCCGCGGCAGCTCGGGCACTCCACGAACACGTCCCCGAGGAACTGCATGTCGAGCTTGATCTGGCCGTCGCCCTGGCACTTCTCGCAGCGCCCGCCGCGCACGTTGAAGCTGAAGCGGCTGGGCTTGTACCCGCGCACCTTGGCCAGCGGGCACTTGGCGAAGAGATCGCGCAACTGGTCGAAGAGTTTGACGTACGTCGCGGGGTTCGAACGCGGGCTGCGCCCGATCGGCTCCTGGTCCACGCGCACCACGGTCTTGAAGTGGCTGAGCCCGTCGATCTCCTTGTGCAGGCCGGGGATGGCCTTCGCGCCGTTGAGCTTGAAGGCCGCCGCCCGCGCCAGGATGTCGTTGACGAGCGTGCTCTTGCCCGAGCCGGAGACGCCGCACACCACGGTCAGCAGGCCCAGAGGGAAGCCGACGTTGAGCTCGCGCAGGTTGTTCTCGCGCGCGCCGATCACGGTCAATCGCCCGTGGCGCGGCTCCAGCCGCCGGGCGTCGCGCATGACCTCGCTCTTGCCGGAAAGGTACGGCCCGGTGCGCGAACGCGGCGAAGCGATGCACGCCTCCGGCGTCCCCTGGAAAATCAGTTCCCCGCCGGTGTCACCCGCCCCAGGCCCCAGCTCGATCAACTGGTCGGCCACGCGCATGGTGTCGGCGTCGTGTTCGACCACGAGCACGGAGTTGCCCCGGTCGCGCAGGCCCACGAGGGTGTCGATCAGGCGCTTGTTGTCCACCGGGTGCAGCCCGATGCTGGGCTCGTCGAGGATGTAGGCCACGCCGACCAGCCCCATCCCGAGCTGGGTGGCCAGCCGCACGCGCTGGGCCTCGCCCCCGCTGAGCGTGGCGTAGCCGCGGTCGAGCGTGAGATAGTCAAGGCCCACTTCGTTTAAAAATCCGAGCCGCTCGCGCAGCCCGCGGATGGCGTCGGCGGCGGGCTCGTAGCGGCCCTTGCGCCCGCCCAGCTTCGAGATAAATTCCCGCGCCCGTTCCACGCCCAGCCCGATGAAGTCCGTGAACGCCACGCCCTCGACACGGACGTTGCGCGCGCGGGCGTTGAGGCGACTCCCCCGGCAATCCGGGCACAGCGAGGTGATCTGGTAAGCCATGAGCCGGGCACGCAAGCCGTCGCTGCTGGTCGTGCGTCGGCTCTCCTCCAGATCCGCGATGATCCCGGCGAAGGGAGCGGCTTCGGGCTTGCTGTTGCCCGCCTTGAGCTTGAACGAAAAGAGCCGCTCGCCCGCGCCGTGCAGCAGCAGGTGCCGCGTCTCCTCCGGCAAATCCTTCCACGGCACATTGCGGTCGAAGGGCAGTTGCTCGGAGAGTTGTTTCAAGATCGCATTGCGGCGGATGATCATGGCCTTCGAGCCGATCCGCCAGGGCTTGACCGCGCCGCCGCGCACGGACTTCTCCGGGTCGGGGATGACCAGCTCGTCGCTGAACTGCATGGTCTGGCCGAGGCCGCCGCAGGTCGGGCATGCGCCCTCCGCGCTGTTCCAGGAAAAGTGGCGTGTGGAGAGTGGCTCGTACACCACGCCCGAGCGGGTCCCCGCCAGTGCCTGGCTGAGCTTGAACTCGCCCCACGGAGCATCCCTGTCATGCTGGACCATGACAATCGCCCGGTCCCCACCCTCACGGAACGCCAGCTCCAGCGAGTCGGCAATGCGCCCGCGCTGGTCCGGGGCCAGCACGATGCGGTCCACCACGACCTCGACCGTGACCTCGCGGCTGCCCGAGGGGATGATCTTGTCGTCGGCCAGCTCGCGGATTTCCCCGTCGATGCGCACCCGCAAAAATCCCTTCTGCCGCAGCCTGGGCAGCTCCTCGCGCAGCACGGCGGGCTTGGCCGTCATCACGGGGGCCAGCAGCATGAGGCGGCTCCCCTCGGGCTCTTCAAAGATGCGGGCAATGCAGTCGTCAAGCGAACGCCGCTCGATGGGCGCACCGTCCAGCGGGTCAAACTGCTCCCCGCAGACCGTCCACAGCAGCCGCGCGTAGTCGGCGATCTCCGTCACCGTGGCGACAGTGCTGCGCGGGTTCGCCCCGGTGATCGTGCGCTGCTCGATGGCCACGACCGGCGGCAGCCCGTGGATGAAGTCCACGTCCGGCCGCGGCAACTGGTCCAGGTACTGCCGCGCCCTCGCCGAGAGGCTTTCCATGTACTTGCGGTAGCCCTCTGCGTACAGCGTGTCAAAGGCCAGGGTCGATTTACCCGAGCCGGAGACGCCGGTGACGACCACGAGCTTGCCGCGCGGGATGCGCAGCTCCAGGTCGCGCAGGTTGTGCTGGCGCGCGCCCTTGATGTGGATGTCCGGTTCGCTGTGGGTCTCGCTCATGGTGCTGGGCAAATCCTGTAAACCTGCCCCCATTCCCGCTCCCGCGCAAGCCCAGGGACGTTTGTTTTCCCGCGGGTGGAAAACGCCGAAAAGGGTTGCGGTAAACGGGTTGCCGTGATTGGTTTAAGTCATTCAATAACAAAGCCTGAACGCAATGTCCAAACACCCCATCCTCTATATCAAGCGGGGCTGCCCCTGGTGCCGCGAAGCCATGGCCTTCTTCCAGAAGCACGCCGTCGAAGTGGACCTGCGCGATGTCAACCTGAGCTCGCAAAACATGCAGCGCATGATCGAGATCAGCGGCCAGACCAAGACCCCCACCCTCGAGTACGGGGACTTCGTCGTGGCGGACTTCAGCGTGGAAGAGCTTATGGACGAGCTGGCCGAACAGCCCGAAATCCGCCGCGACCTCGGCCTCGCCGACAACTACGAAGACGACTAGGCGCAGAATAAGTCCTGCACCCTCGATCCTTCGGATCGCGATGCCTTTGCTTAAAGCAAAGGCATGGTCGACGGCAATTCACTACCCTCCCGTTTTCTCTGTCGCGTAGCGACAATCCATTGTTAGCCACGGGTTTCAACCCACGGTCCGAAAACAGGCAACCACGCTGACGTCGCGTAGTGACGTTTCTTCCGCGCAGGCCAACCCCGCCACCCTTGTCAGCCTTTTCGGATACACCGGCAGGCCGTCATATAAAATCTCGACACCGCAGCGGCCCCGGCCATGCTTCCCCTCATGGGCGACAAGCAGCCGGAGAAAGTTTTCAGCGACCTGCAAAAGCGCATCGTCGTGGCTGCCCTGACCGCCCTGGGCGTGGTCTTCCTGTGCGCGGTTGTGCTCCTGTGCTTCTACCTGCTGAAGATCTTTGTCACCACCTTCAGCGGGGTGCTCTGGCCGCTGGCGGCGGCAGGCATCCTGGCCATGCTGCTGCGCCCGGTCGTCGGCCTGATCAGCCGTAAACTGCACCTGGGGTTGATCCCGTCCATCCTCCTCCTCTACCTGATCGGCATCCTCATCGTCGGGGCCGGGATCTACGCCATCGTCGAGCTCTTCGACCAGCAGATCATCGACTTCTTCAAGACACTGCCCGACCAGCTAGACCAGCTGATCTCGTCCGTGCGCAGCAAGTTCCCCGACCTCATGGCCATGGGACAAAACATCTTCGGCGAGCAAAAGTGGAACGCCATGATGGACCAAAGCGGCGAACTGGCAAACCGCGTGCTCGAAGCGATCAAGAGCAGCGCCGGAAGCATGGCCACCGTGCTGGAAAAATCCGGCAAAGGCCTGATGACCTTCTTCGCCCTCTCGGCCCAACTCGCGATCATCCCGGTGTATCTGTTTTTCCTCCTGCTGACGGACCGCGATTTTTCCCAGGACCTCAAGCACGAGCTCGTCTTCGTCAACGACAAGATCCGCGACGACATCGTCTTTCTGGTGCGCGAGTTCGTCGGCATCATAGTGTCGTTCTTCCGCGGGCAGATCGTCATCGGCCTGATCATGGGCGTGTGCTACGCCATCGGCTTCAGCATCGTCGGGCTCAAGTTCGGCTTCTTCATCGGGATGGCGATGGGCTTTTTGAACATCATCCCCTACCTGGGCACGATCCTCGGCCTGGGTATGGCGCTGCCCATCGGCTACCTGCAAGACGGCGGCGGCATCTCCACCGTGATCTGGGTACTGGGGGTCTTCGCCGCCGTGCAGGCGCTGGAGGGCTACTTCCTCACGCCCCGCATCATGGGTAAGCAGACCGGCCTGCACCCGATGGTCATCATCATCGCGATCTTTTTCTGGGGCACCGCCCTGGACGGCATCCTCGGCATGATCCTCGCCATCCCGCTGACGGCGTTCTTCGTCGTGCTCTGGCGCCTGCTCAAGGTCAAGTACCTCCCCATGCTGATGAACAAGGGCGAGGACGCCGCCGGCCTCTCCGCCGAAGAAGCCTCGCACGCGAAAGAAGCGTAAGCCGGCCACGAAGAACACAAAGAAGCCACGAAGGACACAAAGCATGGGCTTCGGCCCCCGCTCTTCGCCGTTGTCCTCTGCGCCTTTGCGTCTCTGCGGTTAACAAAAGAGAGGAACACGCCCGGAATCCTCACCCAGCGCTACAGTACTGTAGCGCACTCGGCCCACAGGGCGCGGTAGGCTTTGGCGGCGGGGCTGCGGCGGTCGTAGTCGAGCAGCGGGCGGCGCTCCAGGCCCATGTTTTCCACCGCACTGGCATAGGGGATGGCAGCCGAAAGGAAACGCTCCCGGTCGCGCCCGAGCTCCTTCATGAAATCGCGGTGAAGCTTTTTGCGCCGGTCGGCCAGGGAGAAAAACGCCCGCACCCGCGACGTATCCAGCCCCTCATCGTCCATGAACGCGATCACCTTGAGCATCGCCTGGTGCGCCAGCACGGTCGGGATGACCGGCAGCAGCAGCAGGTCTGAGGCGCGAAAGAGATTCTCGGCCAGCAGCGTGATGGCCGGGGGCGCATCGACCACGACGAGATCGTACTCATCCTCCAGCCCGGCGAAGAGCCGCTTCAGCCGCGTGCGTGAGTGCTTGCCCGCATCGAGCTTGCTGTCGAGCTGACGCAGCGCCAGGTCCGAGGGCATGAGGAACAGGTTTTCGTAGTCGGACTCGCGCACGAGCTTTTCGGCGAACTTGGCGGACTTGAGCAGCTTGCCCACCTTAACCGGGCGGGCCGGGCGCATGCGAAAGTAGTACGTGGCCGAGCCCTGCGGGTCGAGGTCGCACAGCAGCACGCGCCGCCCCTCGGCGGCGGCGAGGTAGCTGAGGTTAACGGCGGCGGCAGTTTTCCCCACCCCGCCCTTGAGATGGTAGAGGGTCAGGATTTTCATCGGCTCAGGCTCGCCGCGCAAAGACGACCACCCAGAAGGGCGATCGCTTTAACCAGCGAGAGTTGGTGTGGAAATTTCATAACGATGAATAACGCCATCCTCAGCGAAACAGCCGCTCGGCGATGGCGCGGACGCGACCGCTGGAGAGATCTTTGAACGCGACCGGGAAGCCCTCGCGCAGGCGCAAGCTGGACTCCTCCAGCCGTGCGATGATGCCGCCGAGCGCAGCAGCCACGTTGGCCGAGTCGCGGGTTTTCAGGTCGAGTCGGGCCAACCGTGCAGCGAGAAAGTCACGCTGCACCTTGATGTCGTTCAGATCCCCGAGCAGGCCCTGCATCTGGCGCAAGTGGCGGATAAAAAACCGGATGTCCCGCCCCGGAAAAAGCGACCGGAAGAACTCCAGATTGTAGCGCAGCTTTTTAAAGTCGATCCGCAGCGCGTGGAATGGCTCCTCGGCTGAGCCGGGACCGAGCTTCGCGCCGCGCTTGAGGATGCGTCCGTAGCGCCGCGAGATGTTCTCGCAGGCCACCGCGTACACGGGCAGTCCCGGCGCGGGCGAGAAGTCCGGATTGGCGAGTCGCGTGGAGAAGGTCCGCCACTGGAGCTTGGCCGCGGGCAGTGCCTCCGAGTTCAGGAACGCACACAGCTTCTTAAACTCGCGGCGACGCTCGGTCTTCAATCGACGAAAAAAGGTATCCACTCCGGGGTTGAACGCGCCGGGCAGCCGCGCCGTGATCGAACCGCGCTTGAGCAAAAACACATCCAGGTCGCGCACGGCGTTACTGGCCCGGGCGAGACGACTGATCGTTTCCTTTAGCGCGTTCGTCTCGTCCGGTGGCAGCACCTCGCTAAAAAGGCCCAGCGCGGACTTCGCCTGGCGCAGAGCAACCCGGTAGTGGTGCAGAAACTCCGTATCCGTGTCGGCGAGGAGGCCCGGCTCGTTCGCCTCGACCACCTCCAGCGCGTGCTCCAGCACACTGCGGGCCGCCAGGTAGGCGGGCAGTTCGGGTGAAAAGCCCAAATCGCGGTTCGGCGCGTAGCGGAACGGGTCGATCCGGCGCTCCCGTAGCGCCATGGCCAGCGGATGAACGCCCTCTCCCGCCCGCAGTGTGCCCGTGCGCCCGGCCTGCTCGCGAAAGAAACGCCCCTCGGCCGCGTACCCGCGCAATGGGCGTACCCGCCACTCACGCAGGAAAGGCGCGCTCCCACCGTGAAAGGCGTAGCTGCCCATCATCACGCGTGCCACGGTCTTGCCCTCGGCATCGCGCACGGCCAGCTCGCGGCTGCGGACCACCAGCTCGGCCTGCTTCATCAGCGCGCGGATGCCGCAAAGTTCCTCCAGTGCCTCGCGCAGCGGCTCGCCCGCGTCGATCTCCGTCGCGAAGGCGGGCGGCTTGCGCCCTTTCCAGGCAAGCGCCGCCTGCACCCGGTCATCAAGCAGCGAGCACAGCCGCAGCTCTCCGGCAGCCAGCTCCAGACTGTACCCCGCCGCAAACAACCGCCAGTCAAACGTATCGAAATAGGCATGACGGCTCTGCGCCGCCTTTCCGGGCTCCAGCCTAAAGTACCGTCCCAGCCCCTCCAGGCACACCGTCTCCGCCGCCTCGGAATCGAACAGGATGCAGGTATCGGCCTTCATCTCGAAAGAAGCATGGATAGACAAAAGAAGCGAATCGCGCGTGGACGAGCACAATCAAAGCGGAAGGAGCACGGGGCTCCGCAAGGGAATTGTCATTATTCCGTAACGTTAGCGTCACATAAAGCGAAATCTCCGGTCAGGCCCCAATTGTAACATTGGGCCATCTTCCGTCCTCGACACCCCTGCGAGGTTATCCCCGACGAGCACATTGTACAGGATGCCACGTCCTTCCGATGGCCCCCATCGATTCGCAATAGGCCGCAGGTTGCGCTATAGTAGTCCCTCCCCAGAAACGATAATCTTCCAGTAACGACGGAAAGGCACCATCCATGAAAAAGCATGCCACAATCACCCGAATGGTTACCCCCGACCACTTATGCCCGTGGGGAATCAAAGCGCTGGATCTGCTCAAGCGCAGCGGCTATGAAGTGGAAGACCACCATCTAAAAACCATGGACGCCAACGAGGCGTACAAGAAGGAACACGGTTACGACGAGACGCCGCAAATCTTCATCGAGGGCGAACACCTCGGCGGCTACGACCATCTGCGTGAACACCTCGGCAAGGACCCTGACCCGAAGGAGGGCGAAACCTACCAGCCGGTCATCGCGATCTTTGCGGTCACCTTCCTGATGGCCCTGACCACCACCTGGGCCATGCTCGGGGCGCTGAATGTCATCCGAGTTCTTGAGCTGTTCATCGCCTTCAGCATGTGCGCGCTCGGCATCCAGAAACTTCAGGACCTGAAGGGCTACGCCACCGGCTTTGTCCAGTACGACCTGGTGGCGCAGCGCTACGTGCCGTACGCCTATGTCTATGCCTGCATCGAAGCGGGCGGCGGCATCCTCATGATCGCCGGACTGCTGACCTGGATCGTGGCCCCGCTCGTGCTCATCGCCAGCGGTATAGGCGCGGTCTCGATCATCAAGGCCGTATACATTGACAAGCGTACCCTCAAGTGCGCCTGCGTCGGCGGGGACAGCAGCGTCCCGCTGGGTTTCATCTCCCTGACCGAAAACCTCATGATGATCGCCATGGCCGTGTGGATGATGGTGAAGGCGCTGTAGTGCCGTCGTCATCCCTGCCCCCCCTCACGACAAAAAAGCCAGCCGGATCGCTCCGGCTGGCTTGGTAAAAGCGGGTAAACGCGGCGGGCGCTTAGTCCATGTTCGCGACGATGGCGTCGCCGAACTCGGAGCACTTCAGCAGCTTGGCACCGTCCATCAGACGCTCGAAGTCGTAGGTGACGGTCTTCTTGCCGATGGCGCCGTTGACGCCCTTGATGATGAGGTCGGCGGCTTCGGTCCAGCCCATGTAGCGGAGCATCATCTCACCCGAGAGGATGACCGAACCGGGGTTGACCTGGTCCTTGCCGGCGTACTTGGGGGCGGTCCCGTGGGTCGCCTCGAAGATCGCATGGCCGGTGACGTAGTTGATGTTGCCGCCGGGAGCGATGCCGATGCCGCCCACGCAGGCCGCGAGCGCGTCGGAGATGTAGTCGCCGTTGAGGTTGAGCGTGGCGAGCACGTCGTACTCGGCCGGGCGGGTCAGGATCTGCTGGAGCATGGCGTCGGCGATGACGTCCTTGACGATGATGTCCTTGCCCGTCTTCGGGGACTTGAAGGAGCACCAGGGGCCGCCGTCGAGCTCGGTCGCGCCGAACTCTTCCTTCGCGCACTGGTAGCCCCAGTCGCGGAAGGCGCCTTCGGTGAACTTCATGATGTTGCCCTTGTGCACGAGCGTGACGGAGTCGCGCTCATTGTCGATGGCGTACTGGATCGCGGCCTTGACCAGGCGGAACGTGCCCTCCTTGGAAACGGGCTTGATGCCGAGGCCGGTCGTGTCGGGGAAGCGGACCTTGGCGAAGAGCTTCGGGAAGTTTTCCTTGAGCAGAGCCTTGAGCTTGTCGCACTCGGGGGTGCCGTTCTCGAACTCGATCCCGGCGTAGATGTCCTCGGCGTTTTCGCGGAAGATCACCATGTCGGTCAGCTCAGGGCGCTTGACCGGGCTGGGCACGCCTTCGAACCAGCGCACCGGGCGCAGGCACACGTACAGGTCGAGGATCTGGCGCAGCGCAACGTTGAGGGAGCGGATGCCGCCGCCCACCGGCGTGGTCAGCGGGCCCTTGATACCGACGAGGTAGTCCTTGAAGGCGTCGAGGGTGGCCTGCGGGAGCCAGTCACCGGTTTGGTTAAAGGCTTTTTCGCCAGCGAGCACTTCCAGCCACTCGATTTTTTTCGAGCCGCCGTAGGCTTTTTCGACGGCGGCGTCGAAGACGCGCACCGAGGCGTTCCAGATATCCGGGCCGGTACCGTCGCCTTCGATGAAGGGGATGACAGGCTTGTCCGGCACGATGAGATTGCCGTTCTCAATGGTGATTTTTTCGCTCATGATAGATTAGAGTTGCTGGCAAAAGCGCGCCAGTCGTTCAAGTCCTTTGTCGATGACCTCGTCGGAGGTCGCGTAGCTGAGGCGCATGCAGTCGTCCGCGCCGAAGGCCACACCCGGCACGACCGCGACCAGTTCCTGCTCAAGGAGCTTGGCGGCGAAGTCGGTCGAGCTCAGCCCGAAGCTGGACATCGAGGGGAAGAGATAGAACGCGCCCTGCGCGCGGCGGCAGCTGATGCCCTCGATGGCGTTGAGGCCGTTGAGAAGCTTCAGGCGGCGGCGGTCAAAGACCTCCAGCATCTGCGCGATGGCGGCCTTGGCCTCGTCGCGCTTTTGCAGCGCGGCCAGCGCGCCGAACTGCGCGAAGGTGGTGGCGTTCGAGGAGGTCTGGCTCTGCAGGTCGCCCACGGCGCTGGCGATGGCCTTCGGGGCCACCAGCGTGCCCAGGCGCCAGCCGGTCATGGAGTAGGTCTTGGAAAAACCGGAAACGGTGATGGTCGCCTCGGCGGCTTCCTTGCTCAGCGAGGCCGGGCTCAGGTGCGTGACGTCATCATAGAGCAGGTACTCGTAGATTTCGTCCGACATGATGAGCACACCCGCGCTCAGGCAGACCTCGACCAGCGCCTCGATCTCCTTGGGCGCGTAAATCGTGCCCGTCGGGTTCGAGGGGCTGTTGAGGATGACGAGCTTCGTCTTCGGCGTGATGGCCGCGCGCAACTGCTCGGGCGTGATCTTGAAGTCCGCCTCTTCGCCGGCACTGACGATGACCGGGGTGGCCCCGGCCAGCTTGACCATTTCCGGGTAGCTGACCCAGAACGGCGCGGGGATGATGACCTCGTCACCCGGACTGCAGGTCGCGAGAATGGCCAGGTAGCAAGAATACTTGCCACCGGGGCTGACGACAACCTGCGACGGATCGACCGTCAGGTTGTTGTCCAGCTTGTACTTCTCGGCCAGCGCCTTTTTCAGCGCCGGGAGGCCGGCGGCGGGGCAATACTTGGTTTGCCCCGCGCGCAAAGCTTCAACGCACGCCTCCTTGATGAAATCGGGCGTGTCGAAATCAGGCTCGCCGGCTCCAAACCCGCAAACATCTTTGCCTTCGGCCTTGAGGGCTTTCGCCTTCGCATCGACGGCAAGCGTGGGGGACGGGGATATGCCTTTGGCCCAGACGGATAAACGATCTTGTGACATTGCCTTAAAAATAACGCTGGTTAATAGCGGTGACCAGCGATGGTTGCCAATTGCTAGCGCAAGGCAAACCCTTTTTTAGGCGAGTGTCGTACAGTTCCGGCATGGAAGCCGGAACTGTACCGTATGATCCGTCAGTTGACCAAAGTTTACTTCTTCTTCTTGGCGGGAGCCTTCTTTTTCGCGGGAGCCTTTTTCACGGCCTTCTTCGCGACTTTCTTGGCCGGAGCCTTTTTGGCGACCTTCTTGACGGCCTTCTTGGCCACCTTCTTCGCAGGAGCCTTCTTGACGGCCTTTTTCACGGCCTTCTTGGCAGCTACCTTCTTTACGGCCTTCTTGGCCACCTTCTTCGCCGCGACTTTCTTCACGGCCTTCTTGGCCACCTTCTTGGCGGGCGCCTTTTTGACGGCTTTTTTCTTGGCTGTTTTTTTAGTAGGCATGTTCGTTCTAGTTTGGGTTTGGACGGTATCCTTATCAGGAAGATTCGAGAAAAGCTCATCCAAAGCAGAGCGGAGCAATCCTCCTACGCTGATATTCCTAGCCTTAGAAGTCGTACTCAAAACAGCCTTGTCCTCCTCGCCCAGGCGCACCGATATCTGCTGGTGTTCCTGAGCCGACTTGGGGACTCGGGCAAAGTTAAAGCGCGATAGTGCCAGACGAACCAGCTCGCTGATCGAAGTCAGACCGTATTCGCGCTTGAGCTTCTGAAGCTGGCGGAATTGATCCTGGCTGATGTCGAACGTTATCGGGAACGTCTTTTGCTTGTGCGTTGCCGTCATAGTATTTTTATGGCCGCCGTTGGTATGCCCTAACGACGACAAGTCACCTATAAATCAGAGCGCCCCTGACAGGCAATAAAAATCTTCATCACGCAGGAAGATAAAAACATAGCTTAATCCGCAACCGACCGACCCTCATCACTCCTGTCATGAGATTTCGATACACGGGAATGCTCTCCCCTCCAGGCCCCATCAGTACACAGCTTGAGGGCGACTGACATTTCACGCAGGCGCAATGCGCCGGAAACTTCGCCAGCGACCAAGCCTTTCTCGCACACTGACGCAATGTCCACGCTATGAGTTTTTTTTCGTAGAAACGGTGCCCACGCATGGTTTTCCACTACAAAACGCATGCGTTCTACCACACCTCCAACAGGAGAAAAAAACACTCCTCCTGCCTGTACCGAAAAACCACTACGCCGCCAGACGGCGCAAGGTTAGATGCCCTTGAACGGCAGGCCGCGCACCGGCGGCAGGCCCAGGCCGATGGCACGCGGGTCGAAGGTCGAAGCGGGTAGCTGCACATCGACGGCGGCGGCGAGCACAGAGAAGCGCGTTTTGTCGTGCGTCTTCTCATCGACGAGATCGATTTGCTTCACGATGTATTGGTCGTCCACTTCTTTATAGCTGACGACCTTGAAGGAGCGCATCGGTTCGCCGTTCTGGTCGGTCTCCTCGATCTTGTTCAGGGCGCGGAAATTGCGGTCGAGGGTGATGGACACGCTCTTGAGTTCGGGCGCGTTCTTTTCCCAACCCGGAGGCGGGAGCATGACAAAGGTGTCGTGCGGGCGGCCCGAGCGGCGTTCGCTCCCGGCGTATTCAAAGTCCTGCCAATAGATAAACGGCATGAGCAGATCGAAGGGCGTGAAGACCACCCCTTCGAGCACCGGGTCGCGCATCTTGTCCTTGGTCAGCTCGACCGCGCGGCCGTCTTTGCCGAGGACCCAGACCTTCGGGGAGGGACCGTTCTGCACGATCATGTCCACGGTCGGCGTCGATGAGGTGTCGTCGCCCCAGATTACGATCCGGCTGCGCGGGCCGTCCTGGTTCCAGGTTCCCCAGAGATAACCCTCGTAGCTGACCTTCGGCCCGCGACGGGGATAGTGCACGAGCTCGAAGCGGAACACGTAGTCCCCGCTCATGCGCTGCTTACGGAAAGCATCCAGCTGGTCGCGGCCCTCCTCCAGCGTCAGCGGAGTGACCTCCATCGAGCTACGCCCGCGTTCGCCGGGCTTGGCGGCCTGCGCCTGAGCCACGCCGACGAAACAGCCCACGCTCAGCGCGACGAGTGCACAGCTGCGGAAGAGAGACTTTGCGGGGAAAAACATACCGTCACGGACAACCAGCCGGGCGCCGGGTTCCGATGGAGAGAGGAAAGGTTACTCGCCGGAAGTGGCCGGGACCGGGGTCTCGGCAGGGGCGGTAGTCTCGGCGGCAGGGGCTTCCGTGGTGGCGGCGTCCTTGGCCGCTTCCGAGGCGGGGGCGGTCACTTCGACGGCGGCGGTGCCGCTGCCCGAGGTGGAGTCCGGGGCCGCTTGCGTGGTCGCGGGGATGTCGGTCAGGTCCGGCAGCGGGGCTTCCGTCTCGAACTCGCTCATACCCGGCAGGGCCGCGCCCTTGGCGAGCTGCTGCTCGTCGTAGCTGGCCATGTAACCGAGGTACAGGCCGAAAGAAACGATGAAAAACAGGGCAGCGCCGATGATGGTGCCGCGGACCAGGACATTGCTGGCGCCGCCACCCAGGGCGGACTCGGCTGCGCCGCCGCCAAGGGAGGCGCCCATGCCGGCGTTGGCGCTGGCGCGCTGCATCAGGACGATAAGGGTAATGAAGCCGCAGATCAGGATCAGGACGACTGTAAAGAAACCTAGGATTAAACCGCTCATGGAATGACTTTCTGAAAAAGAGGCCGAAAATGAGGAAAAGTTGCCGCCGGTTCAAGCCGAAACCGCCCGGGCCGGGATTTGCCTCCCTGGAGTCCGGTGTAAGCCGCTCAAGCAGGCGGACTACCGCGCCCCCGGTGAGATCACTTACTGGAGGCCGGTTTTCTCCAGAATGCGCTGAAGGTCCTCGTTACCGTAGTACTCGATGATCAGGCGGCCCTTTTTCGGGGTGTGCTTGAGGTGAACCTTGGTGTTGAGGCGGGTGGCGATCTGCTTTTCGAGGTCGCGCACGATGGTGCTCTCCGCCTCGGAGGGGCTGCGGTGGGAAAGGGAGGACTTGCCGCCGGTGTCGCTTTTGAGGCGCTGCACGTGCTTTTCGGCTTCGCGCACGCTCATGCCGCTCTCGATGATGCGGCGGGCCAGCAGCAGGCGCTGGGCCGGGTCTTCCACCCCGAGCAGGACCTTGGCGTGACCGGCAGAGAGCATGCCCTTGGCGACGTAGCCCTGGATCTCGCGGTCGAGCTGGAGCAGGCGCAGGGCGTTGGCGATGGTGGCGCGGCCCTTCCCTACCCGCTCGGCCACGGCCTCCTGGGTCAGGTCAAAGTCGCCCATCAGGCTGGCATAGGCCAGGGCCTCTTCAATCGCGTTCAAGCCCTCGCGCTGGACATTCTCGATCAGCGAAATAACCGCCGAGGAGCTGTCGGAAGCGTCCATGATGCGGGCGGCGATCTTTTTCAGGCCCAGGTAAAGGTGGGCGCGCCAACGGCGTTCCCCGGCGATGAGCTCAAACTTGCTGCCGCGCTGGCGCACGACGATCGGCTGGAGCAGCCCCTCGGAGCGGATGCTCTCGGCCAGCTCCTTGACCTGCTCGCCGTTCATGTCGCGGCGGGGCTGGTAGGGGCTGGGCTCGATCGTGGACACGTCGATCTCGCGGTAAGGGCTCTCGGGCGCGGGGGCCGGAGCCGGGGCCGCGGCTTCCTTCGGGGCCGGGGCGGCCTTGGGGGCGGATGCCTGCTTGGGCGCGGGGGAAGGCTTCGGGGCGGCACGCTTGATCGGCGTGACGCTGGTCTTTTCCTTCTTGCTGCCCTTGGATTTTTTGGGGGCCGGGGCGGGAGTGGAAGCTTCCTTTTTGGCCACACCACCGGCGATGAGGCTGCCGAGGCCGCGACCGAGTCGTTTTTTCGCTTGAGACATGTTTTTGGGATTAGCGCTGGGGCACGAAGATGGTATCCCCGGCCTTGAGGCTGCGGGGGTCGCTGATCTGGTTGGCGTTCTGGATGTCGCGGACGGTGGAGTTGAGCTTGCGGGCGATGCTGGAGAGGCTGTCCCCCGGCTGGACGACGTAGGGCACGCCGGTCTGCGGGTAATCCTGGTCAAAGGTCGTGGTCTGAGTCTGGCTCTGGCCGTAGGCGCGGGCCTTGGTCAACTGGTCAAAGCCGGTCTGGGTCTGCTTAGCCAGATCCTCCATCTGCCGGGTCACTTCGGCGTAAATTTCCTTCTTCAGCGCGGCTTCGCGCTGAGGCAGCATGCCGAGCTGACTGTTAACCTGCGCGGTGATCTGGTTGCACTGACTCACGAGCGCGGACTGCTGCTTGCCCTGGATGTCGAGAGCCTTGCGCAGGCTGTCGTTCTCGCGCTGGAGCGCTTCCATGTCCAGTTGCAGGCGGCCGACCTGCGCCCGCAGTTGCTCCACCTGCTGATAGACATCGGCCAGGGTGATGCGGGTCTGGGCACTCAGCGCGGAGATTGCGGCCAGCCACACGAAACCTCCCGTCAGAAAACATTTCATCATAAAAGCGCGAGCTTAAGCCGTCCGTTTTCTTTGGCAAGCTTCGGTTGGGGCGAAAGCGAGCCGGAACGGCGGGCAACACTGCATTCCCCAAAATCGCCCCAGACGCTCTCCCCTCTCCGACAGCCTCTGCTCACCCGCCGGTCAATGTCCCATGAATAAAGTATCCCGCTTTTTGTTTTGAATCCGGCGAAAGGCCACAACAGAGTAAGCTCAACGATCAGGCGTAAGCTTTGACGGGTTTACGCCGATAGATTCCCCTCTATGTTCAGTTCTCTGCTATTGCTAGCCGCTTTCGCCGCCATCGTGGCCGGGCCGCTGCTGAACCTCAGCCATTACTGGAACCACAATCCGCTGTACGGGTTCGGCTGGTTCGTACTGGTGCTGGGGGGCATCCTGGCGGTACAGCGACTGGACCGGCTGCCACGCTACCATCCAGACAACACCCCCGGTATTTCCCCGCTCATCCTCCTGCTGCTGGTGCTGTGGATTCCCCTGCGTGTGGTACAGGTGGCCAACCCGGACTGGCGCGTGCTCGACGCGCTGTTCATGGGCAGTTCGGTCGTCATTCTCCTACTCATGATCGACCGGTTCTTCGGGCGTCGCTGGGCGCGAACGCTGGCCTTCCCCGTGCTGTTCCTGCTGGTGGGGCTGCCCTGGCCGGTCAAGATCGAGAACGCCGTCACCCTGCACTCGCTGCTGAGCGTCGGCGAGACCGCACAGACGCTGCTGGGCTGGGCCGGCTACCAAGTCCAGGCCAACGGCTACGAAATCCACACCGCCTACGGCGTCTCGCACTTGGCAGAAGCGTGCAGCGGCATCCGCTCCTTTCACCTCGCGCTGGTAGGCGGGCTCTTTCTGGGGGCCTTCCTCCCCCTCTCACGCAAGCGACGCATCCTTTTACTGATCCTGTGTCTGCTGACGGCCTACGCGGTCAATGTCATCCGCGTCCTCGCGCTGGTCTCGATCATGCTCCAGAGCCATTCGCAGGAAGCCATGACCCAGTGGCACGACCGCATCGGCTGGATCACCCAGATCGGGTTCATCGCGCTCATGTTCGCCGAGGCGAAGCTGCTGAGCCTGTTCACTTGGGAGCCTCGACGCCTCCACCTGGCGGGCGAAAACGGCGTCATCCGCGAAGCCGTGCGCGAGGCCCCGTACGGGAACGCCTTCTTCCTCACGCTGGTCATCGTGCTGGCAGTCGGCTCGCATGTGCTGGCCGAGAGTTGGTACCGCATGCACGAGCGCCACGCCCCGGCGATGACCTACGCCACGGGCTGGAAGCTCGTCGATACGCTGCCGGACCCGAACATCCGCCAGCAGGATATCCCCCTGCTCGTGCGTGAGCAGCTCCCCTACGAGGACGCCCGCCTATACACCTGGCTCGACCCCAACGGTGCGCTCTGGCAGCTGATGTGGCTGAGCTTCGACGGGAGCACCTACTCGGCCTTCGCGCACAACATCCACCAGCCCGAGACCTGCCTGCCCTCACAGAACTTCGCCCTGCGCGAGGACTGCCCGCCGCTGGTCATGGATATCGACGGGCAGCGCTTCACCTGGCAGCACCAGGTCTATCAGCGCGACGACATCGTGCTACAGCTGTTCTTTAACAAGACCGCCACCGGCCCGCTGCTCATCGACGGCAGCGAACTCGACTGGACGCCGCTCGGTCGCCTCAAGCAGGCCTGGGACGGCTACCGCATCCAAAATGCCCAGGTTATGCACCTCTCGGTCTTCGCCCCGTACAAGCCCGCCACCGCGCAAGCCCTCGCCGAGGGCTACCTGAGCAAGTTCATCGAGGACGCGGTCATCCCCGAAGAGGCTGAGGCGAGCGATTGAGAAAGAGCTCTTCAACCACGGATGACACGGATAACACAGATAAAGAGAAATATCCGTGCCTTCCGTGGTTAAATCTTCCCCTCACAAAAATCAGGGGTGAGGCGGGATAAAACTTTGCGCACGGGTCAGCGGCCCCCGAAGATAGCCCGCATGAGCAGTGACGCGAACATCCTGATTGTCGGCCAGGGGATCGCCGGGAGTGTGCTGGCGGACAAGCTGCTGGCGCGCGGGCACCGCGTCACCGTGGTGGACGACGGGCACCGCACCAGTTCCACCCGCGTGGCCGCCGGGATGGTCAACCCGCTGGCGGGCAAGCGGCTCGCCCTCTCCCCCGGCTCGGACTGGCTGCTGCCCGCCGCGAGGGACTACTTCGCCGCGCTCGAAGCCCGCACGGGCGAACGGCTTTTTCACCCGTTGCCGATCCGGCGCATCCTGCGCAACGCCCAGGAAGCCACCCAGTTCGCCAAGCGTCGCGAAGACCCCGCCTACGCGCCCTACGTGGGCGAGTTTTCCCCACCCGGCTCACTCGAGGGCGTGGACGATCCGCAGGGCAGCTTTACAACGCTGGGCGGGGGCTACGTCGCCAGTGGCCCGCTGCTGGCGGCGTTGCGTCATATTCTGCGGGAGGCCGGGGCGCTGGTGGAGGCGGAGTTCCGCCATGCGGATCTGCGCGTGGAGAAAGACGCCGCGCACTGGCAGGGTCGGCGCTACGGGACGGTGGTCTTCTGCGAGGGCATGCGCCTGCGCGACAACCCGTGGTTCCGGGACATCCCGACCGACCCGGTCAAGGGCGAGATCCTCGACCTCGCCCTCCCCGGCCCGCCGCCCGCCGAGGTTTTGAACAAGGGCAAGTGGCTCCTGCCCACGGCAACCGGCGAGCTGCGTCTGGGAGCTACCTACGCCCGCGACCGGCTCGACATGGAGCCCACCGCCGCCGGACGCGAGGAGCTGCTCAAGGCCTTCCGCAACATCTATCCACAGGACCGGGGCGAGCGCGTCACCGGACATGTCGCGGGCGTGCGCGTCTGCACCCGCGATAATCAGCCCCTCATCGGTCGCCACCAGCAATTCCCCATCCTAACGCTTTTTAACGGTTTCGGGTCGAAGGCAAATAGTCTTGTCCCCGGATGGGCAGAGGTCTTCACTGCCTATCTGGAAGGGGCCGGGACGCTTCCGTCGGCCCTCGACCCGTACCGGACATGAACCAGACCGCCCATTCTCTACCCTTATCCATGACCGCCCTCGCGCAGAAGATGATCGCCGAGGTGCTCCAGCCGGGGGATTTCGCCATCGACGCCACCGTCGGCAACGGGCTGGATACGTTTTTCCTAGCTGATCAAGTCGGCCCGCACGGCCACGTCATCGGCTTTGACATCCAGGAAATCGCCCACCACCGCACTAACCTGATACTGGGCGAGGCCGGCCTGCTGACCCGGGTCAAGCTCGTCCAGACCGGCCACGAAAATCTCGCCGAGTCCCTGCCCGAGACCTGGCACGGGCAGGTCAAGGCCGTCATGTTCAACCTCGGCTACCTCCCCCGCGGCGACAAGACGATCATCACCGTGCCGGAAACCACCGTACCCGCGCTCGAGACCGCCGCCCGCTGCCTGTGCCACGGCGGGCGCATGTGCGTGGTCATCTACCCGGGCCACACGGGCGGCGAGAAGGAGGCTGAAGCCGTCCAGCAGTGGGCCGAGAACCTGCCCTCGATGGACTACGACCTGGAGCTGCTCGTCTCTCCCAAGGCCAACGACACCGCTCCGCGCCTGCTCGTCGTCACCCGCCGCTAAGGCAGGCGGGGTGCCCCCGCTGGCATTAAGGGGCTACGCCCCTACGCGGCCAGAAAGGCCGCTACCCCTAGGTTCTGTACGCAAACCTATGAGCATATCCATAGTTTGATAGCGGCCAGCTGTGCGAAAGCGATGTAGTGTCGTGCCCTTTTGTCGTATCGGGTGGCGAGTCTTCTTGAGTGTTTGAGCTTTGCGATGAGGTTCT
>JAUTCS010000033.1 GCA_030673825.1 Verrucomicrobiota bacterium JB024
CCCACACCACCCCGTCTTCTTATGACCCATACGATTCTTTCCAGGTCTACCTGGAAACCCGGCCAGTTGCGGCTGCGTCCGGCCACGGTTCCGTTCACACATCTTGCTGGCATCTGCGCCCTGGTATTCGCCTTGGGGACGACAGGATGCAGCTCCAGCAGCGCGACAGGCGCCGGTCTCAATGAGGATGGACCGGCGCCCGTCAACGAAACCGCCCAGGTCGACACCACCTGGCGCAGCGAATTGTATCCGGAGGACTGGACACCGCCGTCGGACGAATGGTTTGAGGAGGATGCCTTTATCCAGGACTATTCCTACGCGGGCTATGCCCGCGGCGAAAGGCCGATCCCGACCTTCGCGGACGCGACCGTCCTGAGCGTGCTCGACTACGGAGCCGATCCCACCGGCACCACCGACAGTACCGTCGCCATTCAGAAAGCGATCGACACCGCCTCCGCCCTCAAGGGCGACACGGTGGTTTACCTCCCCGCCGGGACCTACCACATCCAGCCCCAGGGCGAGGACAAGTACGCCCTGCACATTGGCCATAGCAACCTCGTTCTGCGCGGCGACGGGCCCGACAAAACCCGCCTGCTCAACACCTCCACCGAGATGCGCGGCAAGCAGATCATCCGCGTGCAGGGTGACGGCAAGGGAAGCTGGAAGGTCGAGGAGACACCCGCCAGCCCGCTCGCATGGGACTTGCTCAGCCCTACCACCGTTATCCCGCTGGAGGATGCCAGCGGCTTCAAGCCGGGCGACATGGTGATCATCCGCGCCGACCCGACTTCCGAGTGGATCAAGGAGCACAAGGAGGACGGCTGGCTCGGCTACGAGGACAAGCTCGGCAGCATCCGTTACCTTCGCCGTATCCAGTCTGTGGATACACAGACGAACGAGATCACCATCGACATTCCGACGCGCTATGCGCTCAAGGTCCGCGATAACGCCCGTGTGCATTTGAAGTCCTACCAGCTCGAAAACGTCGGCCTGGAGGACTTCGCCATCGCCAATGTCGAACACCCCGGCCAGGACGGCTGGGGCGTGCTGGACTTCGCCGCCCCTGACAGCGCCTACACCAAGCGCCTCGCCGAAGGCTACGATCTCGACCCGAACTTCGCCCAGCAGCGCAAAAGCGCCTACGACGCGCACGCCTCCTACGTCATCTCGCTTTACAATGTCGTGGACGGCTGGGTCAAGAACGTCGAAAGCTACCTGCCCGAGGGCAACGCGCGCGGCTCGCACATGCTTTCCAATGGCATCCGCCTGTACGAGTGCCTGAACGTGTCGGTCATCGACTGCACCATGCAGCACACGCTGTACGGCGGCGGCGGCGGCAACGGCTACATGTTCCGCCTGGACAACAGCAACGAATGTCTCGTTCAGGGCTGTCACGCCGAAGCCGCCCGCCATGGGTACTCCCTGTCCGGCATGGCCACCTCCGGCAACGTGCTCTACCAGTGCTTTGACAAGGACACGGCTACCCAGGCCGCGGACCCCTACTATACCACCGGACGTGGCAGCGACAATCACATGTGGTTCAGCCATTCCAACCTCGTTGACAACTGCACCGCCGACAACAGCTGGTTCGAGGCCCGCGACCGCTACTTCGAAAAGATGTCCCAGCCCAAGCACAACACGACCTCGACGCAGAGCGTTTATTGGAACACCACCGGCCTGTCGAACAGCTACCACGACTTTGTCGTGTGGAGCGTCCAGGGCGGCGAGGGCTACGTCATCGGCACGCAGGGGGCCGTCAGTGGCGTGAACACCGAGGGCAACTATCCCGAGCTGCGCAAAGCCGTCAG
This sequence comes from Verrucomicrobiota bacterium JB024, assembly GCA_030673825.1. Classification (GTDB taxonomy): domain Bacteria; phylum Verrucomicrobiota; class Verrucomicrobiia; order Opitutales; family Cerasicoccaceae; genus Ruficoccus. The sequence goes on from JAUTCS010000033.1 coordinate 1,809, forward strand.
CGATCCGGTGGACCGTGTCGAGGGCGTTGGCGAAGGCGCGACGCTCGAGCCCCAGTCCCTCTTCATGGACCAGCGCGCCCGACGTCTCGGCCAGTAAGCAGTCCTTTATTCAGGATACCCTGAAGTTTAGCACACCGGCGCCTTCGCGAAAGCGAAGGCGTTGTTTTTTGTGCAAGGCTTGACCGTTCACCGTTGGTGATCAGACGCGGATGACACTCGGCGACACGCCTTCAAATCTCCCTACCACCTCTCACCCACACCAACTGATCCGATGCTTAACCACAGATACCGCGGAAAGCACAGATCGTAGGCACACATGCCAGTTGAGGCCCGTCCCCGCACGTAGGCACCTCCATGTGAGCGCCACGTATTGCATCTGACTGAATGGCAGCACCTGACAGATGAATACCTTCAACACAGCGAGACCGAAAAGGGAGGGAGGATACCTTCCCGTGCCGTCCTTTCCGGCCTTCCGATATGGTGCCTCTAGACGCTGCCGCGCCGGGCTTCGAGCTCGTTGCGGATGGACTTCATGCGACCGCGATCGAGCGGGTAACGCCAGATGAACAGCAGCGTAAAACTCCACAGCACCAGCGGCAGGCAAATGTAGAGCCACTTCATCCGCGTGAGCACTTCCGGTGTTTGCTCGCCTAAGAGCGCGTCAAAGCCGCTCATCTGCAAAACAAAGCCGCCCAAGCCGGCCCCGGCCGTACCCGCGACCTTGGCGAACCACGAGTAAAAGGCGTTGAGCGAACCCTCGCGCCGGGTGTGGGTGTCGATCTCATCGTAGTCGGCCACATCGGCCTTCATGGAGGGAAAGAACATCCAGACCGCCCCGAGCGCGCCCGCCTCGAATACCGACGAGACCAGCCACAGGTACGGCATGTCCGGCCGCAGGCAAAACAGATTCAGCATATGTCCGACGACGCTGCCGCAGAGCATGATCGTGACGATGATTTTCTTGTCGAGACGCTCGCTCAGCCACGCCCAACAGGGGATGCCGAGGATGCCGATGACCATCACGCCGGTCGCGCGCCATCCGTTGAGCATGGAGGCTGCGTCGATCTTGCCGTCGTTGAGCACATAGATGCTCACGTACTGGCCCAGTGTGTTGTTGATCGACGAGCCGATGATCATGAAAAACGAAATCCCGATCAGGTACCACAGCGGACGGCAGTGAAAGGACTCGCGAATGCTCTCCCACAGCCGCGTGCGGTGGCCGGAGCGAACCGTGGCCGCGTAGTACCGCTCACGCACAAAGAATGTCGGCAGCAGCCCCATTACCACGATCAGGCCCGCGATGATCCAGCTCGTCGTCCGCATGCCGTGGACGATGTCGGCCTCGCCGGTTTCGGGATTATCAAAAAGGCTACATGTGGCAAAGGCCAGGACCCAGCCACCGCCGAGGTACACGAGCTTGCCCACGATGGCGACCCAGGCCGCCAGGCGCGTGCGCTCGTCGTAGCTAGGCGTCAGCTCCATCTGGAGGCTGTAATACGGCACCGACCAGACCGTGAAGCAGGTGAAAAAAGCCACGCCCAACCCGCCGAGCAGGATGTACTGCCACGTCAGGTCCATGCCCTCAGGCAACCGCCACAGGCACAGGTAAAGGCCAGCCGTCAAGACCGCTCCCACGCCGATATACGGGCGGCGACGGCCCCAGCGCGTGCGCGTGTTATCCGAGATATTTCCCATCACCGGGTCGGTAATGGCGTCCCAGCCACGCAGGACCATCAGCAGCACGCCGAGGACTATCGGGGATATCCCCAGCCCGATATTAAAGAACGGCATCCACAGCACACCGGTCGTCAGCCCCGATGCCATGTAGTCTACACTGTAGCCCATGCTGAAAGCCAACTTTTGCGGCGCCGGTACCCGGTCCGCCTCTTTCACTCCCGGCGAGGCGCTCATGGGTTGACCGGTGCGGGGTTGACCATACCCCGAACGGGCAGGCGGGGCGGGCGGACGATGAAGGGGGACGCGGTTAACATCATAGGGCTGAACCCATGCAGCCTCAGAACCACCCCGCGGGCAAACGCGAGGTTACTGTACACGTTTAGTTTTACATAGAAAATTCTTTATTACAACGCCCCCTCCCACCATGATGTGAGGCACCTGAAAACGGACCGACCCCTGTCTTCAAAAGGCCCGCAACCCGTATCATCCAACCGATTGCCTCGATGTTTCCCTTTAACCGCCTGAATATCTCCGCCTTGCGGCTCACAGCCGCTTTCATGCTGAGCGCCCTTTGCCTTGGAGCGCTTTCCGTCCGGGCAGATACCCGCCCCGCGGAAATGTTTCCGGACGGCACACGCTGGAGCGCCATCGGCGACAGTATCACGCACGGAGGCTCGTACTACGCCTGGGTTTACCTTTACTACACCACACGTTTTCCACAGCAAGAGCTGGAAGTGGCCAACTGCGGGATATCCGGAGACACCTCCAGTGGTGCCGTTCGCCGCTACGACTGGGACATCGCACCGACCGCGCCAACCCAGGCCACCATCATGCTTGGGATGAACGATGTAGGCCGAAGCCTCTACGGGCAGGACGACACGCCCCAGTTGATCGAGGATCGCGCCAAGCGCATGAGCTGGTACCAGAACAACATGCGCCAGCTGGTGCAAAAGCTCAAGGACGACGGCGTGACCGTCACGCTGATCACCCCTTCGCCCTACGACGACACCGCACAGATCGAGGCGCAGAACCTCACCGGCGTCAATGCGGCTCTCGGCGAGTACGGTGACTATGTCCGGCAGCTCGCGGCCGAAGAAGACCTGGCCGTGATAGACTTTCACGACGCCATGACGGCGCTGAACGAGGAGCTCCAGGCCGACGAGCCCAGCTTTACACTGATCGGGCCCGACCGCGTGCACCCGCGCTCGCCGGGGCACTTTGTCATGGCCTATCTGGTGCTGACCGCGCAGGGTGCGCCCACCGAGGTTTCCCGCGTCAGCATCGACGCCGCGACACTCGAAACCCAGACGGTCCGCGCCCGGGTCAGCAACGTGGCCACGCCCCGCGGCGGAGGCCTGGCTTTCACTTGCGAGGAGGAGGCCCTGCCCTTCCCCGTTGCCGACGAGGTCTCTCCCGCGCTCGATTACGTGCCCTTTACCGAGGAGCTTAACCAGGAAATCCTCAGCGTCACCGGCCTGCCTGGCGGCAGCTACGAGCTCAGCATCGATCAGAAGCCCGTCGGCACGGTCAGTGCCGAGGCCCTCGCGGCAGGCATCAACCTCGCCACATTCACCGATACCCCCCAGTACCAGCAGGCACTGAAAGTGCTCGATCTGGTCAAGCAGTGGCGCAACGAAGTCGCCACCCTGCGCGGTCTAGCCCTGATCGAACACACGCAGTTGCGAGACCTGCCACAGCCGGTGGACTTCGAGCAGGCGCGTCCGCAGCTGGAGGAAAAGCTTCAGCAGTGGAAGACCACCGACGCGGACAAGCCGCACGCAGCTTACTACGCCGCCCGGATCGAGGACTACCTCGCAAACAAACCGCAGGAGCCACAGATCCGGGAAAAAGTCAGCGCGCTCGAAGCTCAGATCCGCGAGGCCGCACAGCCGAGCCCGCACACCTATCTCCTCTCTCCCGCGTCCGCCCAATAGGCACCCTCTCTCATCCATGGCTCCCCCTAACCGCCCGATCACACTTCAGGACATCGCGAACCGCACCGGCTACGCGCGCTCGACGGTTTCGCTCGCCCTGCGCAACCACCCGAGCATCCCCGAGGCCACGCGGGAGCGCATCCAGCAGGCCGCCGAGGAGCTCCACTACCGCCCGAATCCGCTCGTGGCCGCGCTCATGAGCCAGTTGCGTGACCAACGCTGCACGCACAAGGAGCACCTCGCACTGATTTGCCGCTTTAGCCAGAAGTTGCCACACCACCGGACGACCGGCGCCTTTTACAATACGCTCTACGCGGCCATCCTTGAACACGCGGAGCGCCAGGGCCTCGGGGTGGACGAGTTTTACCTCGGGCGCGAAGAGCTCTCCGACCAGCGGCTCTCGCGCATCCTGATCTCACGTAATATCCATGGCGTCATTTTCTTTCCGGGCTCCGACGACACCCGCTCCGAGTACCCGGAGCTGGACTGGGATTATTTCGCCACGGTCCTGATCGGCTACAATACCACGCGTCAGAACCTTCACCAGGTCGCCTCCAACTACACCTACGACATCGACCACGCGATCCAGCGTGTCCAGGCCGCCGGGCTCCAGCGCATCGGCTTTGTCATCTCCGAGTCCACCAACCGCTCCACGGACGAGGCCTGGCTCTCCCGCTACCTGCTGGACCAGTTCCGCCGTCCGGCCAGCCACCGCATCCCCCCGCACCTGCCTCAGTCCAACGAATTCGCCCCTGCCGACCTGCTGGCGTGGTACCACAAGTACCGCCCCGAGGTCATCCTCATCGCCGGGGATAAGGTGGCCACGCTGCTGACCGAGGCCGGAATCGCTATCCCGCGAGACGTTCGACTCATCAACCTCGTGCAGCGCGGCGAACCCGGCCTGGCGGGCATCGACCCGCATACGGACGAGGTTGGCCGCGCCACCATCGGCATGCTCTCCTCCCTCTTACAGAGTAACCGCATGGGCGAGCCCGACTTTCCTCAGTCCATCGCCATCAAAGGCCACTGGGTCCCGGGCGCGTCGTTCCCCGAGGGCGTATAAGCCGCCCTAGCGGCAGGACGCAGTCCTGCACCTGTGATACTACGCATCACTGATGCCGCCGCCGACGCTGCGGCATGGGCAACGACGCTCGACGCCAACTCATACGAGCTCCGCGCACCTCACTTGCCATTCTAAAGCAAGTTACCATTAACTTCTCGCGGACTATACCGTATCATGCGCCCGCACGCTGGGGCCGTCCTTCCATGTCGCCCCGACCAGCGTCGAGCGCGGAAAAGCCGGCACGCCACGTTCGCCATTGTGAATCATCCCGATCAGCATATCGACGGCGGCCTCGCCGACCACGTCGTTGTGCTGATTCATCCCGGCAATCTCCGGGTGGTTCGGTCGCCACTCGAGCTGGATTACGCCGATGTCCTCGGGAATGCCTAGCCCCATCTCTCGTATCCATTTTACCACTACGTTATAGAGGGTAAAGACCACGTCGGGCTGCGCTTTCTCAATCCAACGGACAAAGCGAGGCGTCAACTCGTCCTCATGGTCCTTGAGATAGAGCGGAGCGCACCGGCCCGAGGCCGGGAGCAAGCGCTGGGCATTGGCAAAGCCCGCCGTGTAGCGCTGGTCCACCAGTCGGTCGATACGGTCGTGCAGGATCAGCGCGGGGCGACGGTAGCCCAGGCTGATCGCGCGGTGCATGGCAATCGAGGTCAGCATGTAGTGGTCCACACAGCAGTGTGAAAGCGCCGGGTCCGCCGTGCGCACCCCCGTCACGACGACAGGAAATTCCTCTACCACGGGCTCGAACCACGCGGGCAGGCGGTTCGTATCCATCATCCCGGTCAGGATAACCCCGCGGATGCCGCGCGCGCGCAGCAGGCGGATAAAGCCCCGCGCCGTCCGTCCCGGCTCGTGCAGCCAAAAGGTATCCAGACTGGCACCGAGGTGATCCGTCCGTCGCCGACAACCCTCGACGTAGGTCGGGATCGTCGGATGCCGCCGGAAGGCCAACTCGTCCTCGTTGGCGTTGACCAGCGCAAGGTTCAAGCGGTTGGCCGCGCCACCACCTTGGCGCAGTCGTGCCATCAGTTCACTCACGATCGGGTCTTTGTGATACCCCATTTCATGTGCGACACGGGCCACTCGCACACGAGTCGCCTCCGGGATCTGCGGGTCGTTGCGCAGTGCGAGGGAGACCGCGTTCTTCGAGAGACGGACTCGCCGGGCCACGTCGGCCATGGTGATGCGCGAACGGTTATCGGCCATACTTGACTGTCAAGTATTCTGACCGTTTACGCCCGGGCGGCGCAAGGTAAATTATCAAAACATGCCCTATACCCTCGGTCTCGACTACGGCACAAATTCGGCCCGGGCCCTCATCGTCCGCTGCCGTGACGGCAAAGAGCTGGCCTCGTGCGTGATGCCCTACCCCAGCGGCACGCAGGGCGTGCTGCTTTCGTCTGATGACGATCTGCTCGCCCGGCAGCACCCCGGCGACTACCTCACCACGCTGGAGGAAACAGTGCGTGGTGCGCTGGCAAAGGCGGCAGCTGACGCGGACTTTTCGCCCGACAAGATCATCGGCATCGGCGTGGACTCGACCGGCTCCTCTCCCCTGCCAGTCAAGGCCGACAATAGCGCTCTGGGCTGCGACCCCGCGCACCGCGACAACCTCAACGCACAGTGCTGGCTGTGGAAGGACCACACCAGCCACGCCGAGGCGGCGAAAATCACTGAACTTGGCCGCAAGCACCGCCCGCAGTACCTCGCCAAGTGCGGCAACACCTACTCTTCCGAATGGTGGTGGAGCAAAATTTGGCACTGCCTGAACGTCGATCCGGAGACTTTTGCCCAAGCATACTCGTGGGTCGAGCTGGCTGACTGGGTGCCCTCACAGCTCGCCGGCGTTGATAAGCCGGAAAACATCCGGCGCGGCGTCTGCGCCGCCGGACACAAGGCTTTTTACGCCGAGGACTGGGGCGGCCTGCCCGATGAGGATTTCTTAAAAATGCTCGCGCCCGAAATCGCCGCTCTGCGCGAGCGTCTCTATGACAAAGCCTATGACGCTTCGCACACGGCGGGCACGCTCTGCGAGGCCTGGGCGAAGCGCCTCGGGCTGCGCACGGGCATCCCCATCGCCATCGGCGAGATGGACGTGCACTACGGGGCGATCGGCTGCGGCGTGAGCGAGGGAGCGCTGGTCAAGGTCATCGGCACCTCGACCTGTGACTGCACGGTCGTATCCGCGGACAAGGACGTGGCCGACATCCCGGGCATCTGCGGCATCGTTCAGGGCGCGATCCTTCCGGGCTATTATGGCATCGAGGCAGGCCAGTCCGCCGTCGGGGACTTGTTCAAATGGTGGGTCGAGGGCGTGTGCGGAGGTGACGGCTCGCTGCACGCCGAGCTGACCGCCGAGGCCTCGCGCCTTCGGCCCGGCCAGAGCGGGCTGCTCGCTCTCGACTGGAACAACGGCAACCGCACCGTCCTGGTGGACCAGCGCCTGAGCGGGCTCATTATCGGGCAGACCCTGCATACCACCCGCGCAGAAATCTACCGCGCCTTGATCGAAGCCACCGCCTACGGCGCGCGGATGATCCTGGAGCGCATCGCCGAGTACGGCGTCCCCGTCGAGCGTATCATCTGTGCCGGGGGCATTGCCGAAAAAAACACCATGCTGATGCAGATTTACGCCGATGTAACCGGGCGCACCATCCAGGTCTCCCGCAGCGACCAGAGTTGCGCGCTCGGCTCGGCCGTTGCCGCAGCTGTTGTCGCTGGCCCCGAGGCTGGCGGGTACGCGGACTTCGCTGCCGCCGAGGCCGCCATGACGGGACTCAAGCCCGTTGCCTACGAGCCCGACCCGCGCGCCCACGCCGTGTACGATCAACTCTTCAAACTGTACCAGAAAATCCATGACGCCTTCGGAGGCGTCAGCACGGAGGCCCTCGGCCACGTCATGAAAGACCTTATGTGTCTCAAAGAAGATAGCCGCCGCGCTTGATTTCACACCTTCGTATTCAAATAACACTACACACATGAAGCCAGCCCATACTCCCGAAATCTGGTTCGTCACCGGCAGCCAGAACCTCTACGGCCCCGAGACCCTCCGACAGGTCGCCGCCCACGCGCAGACCGTCGCCGCCGCGCTGGACGCGGACCCCGGCCTGCCCTGCCGCGTCGTTTACAAGCCCACCGTTACGACGCCGGAGGAGATCCGGAAGGTCTGTATCGACGCCAGCGCCTCCCCCGCATGCGCGGGCCTGATCACCTGGATGCACACCTTTTCCCCGGCGAAGATGTGGATCAGCGGGCTGACTCAGCTGACCAAGCCGATCTGCCATCTGCACACGCAGTTCAACCGCGACATCCCCTGGGGCGAGATCGACATGGACTTCATGAACTTGAACCAGTCCGCTCACGGGGGCCGCGAATACGGGCACATCCTGACCCGGCTGCGCATTCCGCGCGAGGTCGTCGTCGGGCACTGGGAAGACCCCGCCGTGCGCGGGCATCTCGGAGCGTGGGCGGCGGTGGCCGTCGGCTGGCAGGAAATGCGTAACCTCAAAGTCGTCCGCTTCGGGGACAACATGCGCTACGTCGCGGTCACCGACGGCGACAAGGTCGAGGCCGAACGCGTCTTCGGCGTGCAGGTCAATACGCACGCCATGGGCGATCTCGTCGCTGTGGTCAACGACCAGTCCGACGCCGCCGTGGACACGCTCTGCGCCGAGTACGCCGACAGCTACACGGTCGTGCCCGAGCTGCTCAAGGGCGGCGACCGCCACGCCTCCCTGCGCGAGGCCGCCCGCATCGAGTTGGGCATTCGCGCCTTTATGGAGTGCGGCGGGTACGGCGCGTTCGTCGATTGCTTCGAGGACCTGCACGGCTTGCCACAGCTTCCCGGCATCGCCTCGCAGCGGCTGATGGCGGACGGCTACGGCTTCGGCCCTGAGGGAGACTGGAAACACGCCGCGCTCGTACGCGTGATGAAGGTGATGGGCGCGGGCAAGCCCGGCGGCACCTCGTTCATGGAGGACTACACGTACCACTTTGACCCCTCCGGCCCGCGCTGCCTGGGCTCGCACATGCTGGAGATCTGCCCGAGCATCGCGGCGGGAAAGCCCCGCTGTGAGATTCACCCGCTCGGCATCGGCGGCAAAGGCGACCCTGTGCGTCTGGTCTTCGACGGGCAAACCGGCCCGGCCATCAACGCCTCCCTCGTCGATCTGGGCAACCGTTTCCGCCTGCTGGTCAACGCGGTCGAGAGCGTTTCGATCACCGAGCCGATGCCGAAGCTTCCCGTGGCCCGCGTACTGTGGGACGCCAAGCCCGATCTCCAGACGGCCGCCGCCGCCTGGATTCTGGCCGGGGGGGCGCACCACACCTGCTTCAGCCTCAGCGTGAGCGCTGAGCAGATGGAGAGCTTCGCGGAGATGGCGGGTATCGAGTGCGTACTGATCGACGAGAGCACCGACCTGCGCGCCCTCAAGCGCGACCTGCGCGTCGGCGAAACCTACTACGGCCTGCGCGGCCTCTGATTGTCATGAACTTTCAATACATCCGCGAAGAGTGTTGGGAGGCGAACCGCCGCCTCCCGGCCACCGGCCTCGTCGATCTGACTTTCGGCAACGTCAGCGTGTACGACGCGGATAAAGCCGTATTCGCGATCAAGCCCAGCGGCGTGGACTACCGTGATCTCACCCCGGCCTCGATGGTCATCGTGGATCTGGAGGGCGTGCTCGTCGAGGGTGAGCTACGCCCCTCCTCGGACACGCCCACGCACCGTTGCCTGCTACAGGCTTTCGTGGACAAGGGTGTTCGTAGCATCGTCCACACGCACTCCCGTAATGCCGTCGCATTCGCGCAGGCCGGGATTGATCTGCCCTGCCTGGGAACGACGCACAGCGATTACTTTTTCGGGTCCGTCCCTGTCACCCGAGCGATGACAGCGGAGGAAATATCCGAAGACTACGAGTGGAACACCGGACGAGTCATCCTGGAGCTTTTCGCCCACATCGATCCCGCCGAAGTGCCCGCCGTGCTGGTGCGTAACCACGGCCCCTTTGCCTGGGGGCCGTGCGGTGCCAAGGCGGTGGAGACCGCGCAGGCGCTGGAGATCGTCGCCGACATGGCACTGAAAACACTCGCGGCCAACCCCGGCGCCTCTCCCACCCCCGACACGCTCCTGCGCAAGCACTTCACCCGCAAACACGGCAAAGACGCTTACTACGGACAGTAACTGACCACGGCCCTCGCCGCGTCACTTTCGAGTCGCCGGTGGTTTTGTTCCCAGCACCTGGTGCATGGCGGCGACAGATTGTTTCAACTGGCGGGTGAGTGCGGCGGGCTTGTTGCCCTCGTACTCTTCGGGCCAGCCGACCACGCTGACCGCCGCCACCGTCGTGTCCGTCAGTTGCAGGAGCGCGGATAGCGCGTAGATAGAGGCATGCTGCGTGCCGAAGTCGCGACTCACGCCGCCCTGGCGACATTCGCGTACACGCTGCCAGACATCTTCAGGCTTTTGCCGCTGCCAGACTTCGCCGGGGGCCGACTTGATCACACGCTCGACCTCAGCATCGTCGAGCGTGGAGAGCAGAGCCGCCGCTGCCGACCCCACCGCCAGGTGGAACCGGTATCCAACCGGGCTCGTAATGGCATTGGGCCGGGCGGGCTCGGCCCGGAGCGCCGTTGTGGCGTAGTGCCCCTCGCGCAGACTGATCTTGGCCGACATCTTGAGCGTGTCCGCCAACTGCCGCAGGGGTGTCTCAATCACGTTGAGCGCGTATTCGATTTCTGAATACGCACGGGCGACATTGGCCAACCCAAAAGCGATCCGTAGGCCGCCCGCCGGGTCCTCCCGAAGCCAGTTATGCTCCAGCAGCGTACGCACCAGCCGGTAGCAGGTCGCAGGCGGGATTTTCAGCGCGTAGGAGAGCTCTTTTACCACGATGGGTTCATTACGCTCGGCGACATACTGAAGGACAGAGACGGCTTTATGGACGGCAGGAATGGTTTGGGTAGCGTTCATCTTATGTTATCAAATTTGATAATTTTATTCTCAATATCAATTTGACCCGCAAGACTGTAAAGGCAAAAATCCAGAGCATCCCATGAAAATTGTTGATCTCAAAGTGCGTTGCGTCGCCATCCCGCTGACTTGTCAGCTCCGCCATAACACAGGCGTCCACCCGGGGTATTTCCTGCGGACGGTCCTCGAACTGATCACGGACGAGGGCATCGTCGGCCTCGGCGAAGTCGGCGGCGGCGACCAGCGCGGGGCCCTGACCAAGCTCAAGCCCCGTATAGTCGGGATGGACCCCTTTCACCTCGAAGCGATCAAGTTGAAGGTGCTACGCAGCATCTACTACATGTCGAATGCCCGTCTGTACGCAGCTATCGAAATGGCCTGCCTCGACATCCAGGGCAAGGCGATGAACCGCTCGCTCAGCGACCTGCTCGGTGGCAGCGTTCGCGAGAACATCCCGATGATCGCGTACTTGTTCTGGCGCTACGACCGTCCCGACGGCAAGGACGACACTTGCGCCGAGGATATGGCGGACTGGTGCGTCGAACTGCACGAGACGCTGGGCGTCAACTCCATGAAGCTTAAGGCCGGGGTCATGGATCCCGACGAGGAGGCGCGCGTCCTCGAGCTTTGCCGCGAGCGGCTCGGGCCGAAGTTCGGCCTGCGTATCGACCCTAACGGCGTCTGGTCCGTGCCGACCGCTGTCCGCATCGGCCGTCGCCTGGAAGCCATCGCTCCGGAGTATTTCGAAGACCCCTCATGGGGCCTAAACGGCAATGCCGCTGTCCGCTCGCAGATCCGCATCCCCGTCGCGACAAACATGTATCCTGCCCGCTTCGACGACCTCGCCCCCGCAGTGAAGCTCGGCTCGGTGGACATTGTCCTGACCGACATCCACTACTGGGAAGGCCCGCGCGGCGTCAAGGACCTGGCCGCGATTTGCCGGACCTTTAACCTCGGCGTGGCCATGCACAGCGGAGCCGAGTTCGGCATCGAGCTGGCCGCCATGCTCCACACCGCCTCGACCATTCCCGAGATGACCTTCGCCGGGGACGCGCATTACCACTACCTGACCGACGACATCATCGCTGGCGGCCTCATGAAGTACGAGAACGGAGCAATCAAGGTCCCGACCGGCCCGGGTCTCGGTGTCGAACTCGACGAGGAAAAGATGGAGAAATATGAGCGCGAATACGAAAAGCGTGGTGACTATTACGCACGTTTCCATCAGGACCCCAAACGTCCAGACTGGTATCCCATCGTCGGAGGCATATAATCGAGGACTGAACCTTGACTACACCTATGGATATCCCTGCCCTCTTTGATCTGCACGGTCGCACCGCGCTCGTGACGGGCTCCTCCCGCGGCATCGGCCGGGCCATCGCCCTGGCCCTTGCCCAAGCGGGGGCCAACGTCGCCATTCACGCCACTGCCTCATGTGACAAGGCTCGCGAAGTCGCCGATGCCGCCGCCGCATTCGGCGTAAAAAGCTCGGTCGTGCTCGCCGATTTGGGTGAGGACGGCGCGCCTGCTCGCATCTACGAGCAGGTCACGTCTGCCCTCGGCAAGCTCGACATCCTCGTGTGCAACGCCTCAGTCCAGATCCCCAAGCCCTGGCTGGAAACGGACCTGGACGACTTTCACCAGCAGGTGAATGTCAACCTGCGCAGCACCTTTGAGCTGATGCAGCTCGCCGCTCCCGCCATGCAGGAACGTGGCTGGGGTCGCATCCTCACCGTGGGCAGCGTGCAGGAGAGCAAACCCCATCCGGACATGATCGTTTACGCCGCCACCAAGTGCGCTCAAACCAGCATGACCCGCAATCTCGCACGGCAACTGGCCCCGCACGGCATCACCGTGAACAATCTCGCCCCCGGCGTCATCGGTACAGACCGCAATGTCGATCGGTTGGCCGATGAGGCATATAAGAAAATCGTCCTGGGCAAAATCCCGGCGGCGCGCATCGGCGAGCCGGAGGACTGCGCCGGAACCGCGCTGCTGCTGTGCAGCGAGGCGGGCCGTTACCTGACCGGCCAGAACATCTATATCGATGGCGGCATGAGCCTTTAAACCACAAACAAACCTTCACACCGGAAAGAAAGATACCGACATGAGCCAGAAAATGGACGTGGACAGACTCAAGCAAATGCGCGACACCGTCGAGACAGCCGAGCTTGAGATACCCATCGAGGAGCTGTGCGCACGCTTCGAAAAACTCTACACCGGCGCGGTCAACGACGTGCTGCGCGAGATGTGCTTGCCCAATCAGGGGCTGCCGACCTCGATTGTACCCCTGAGCAACGACATGGTCGTCTGCGGCGAGGCCTTCACCGTCAAGGCGGTCAAGGACCCGACGATGGGCGGGGAGTTGGAGATCCGCGTCAAACTGCTCGACGACCTCAAATCCACCCACGTCGTCATCTGGAACGCCAACGGCGACGACCACGCCTCTCACTGGGGCGGCGTCATGACCCAGGCCTCGATCAAGCGCGGCTGCCGCGGTGCGATCATCGACGGCGGCATCCGCGACACTAAGGACATTCTCAGCCAGAACTTCCCGATCTGGTACCGCTACCGCACCAGCAACGGCGCGCTTTCCCATACCAAGATCGTCGGCTATCAGGTGCCGATTTTCGTTGGCGACATCCTGATCAAGCCCGGCGACATACTGCTGGCGGATATCGACGGCGGCGTGGTCATCCCGCGCAAGATCGCCGTGGCCGTCCTGGAACGGGCCGAGCAGATCGAGCGCAACGAGGGGGAGATCAAGGAATGGGTAGCCGCCGGCCTGACCGCCGAGGAGATTCACGACCGGGGCGGCTATTTCTGAGCCACCTGTCGTCCTTTACGCCCCAACCAACATCACACATTTAACCGATGCCGAATACCCCAGCCTTTACAGACAAAGCCCGTCATTTTCTGGACTTTCTGCTGCTCGACAACCCGGAGATTGAACACCGGATCGAGAACGGGATTGAGGAAAACCGCAAGGGCTGGGGGCGGATCGAGCTGGCGGACGCCCAGGGCGACCCCGTCCCGGCAGCGGAGGTTTCGCTAAAGCAACTTGGGCATGAGTTCCACTTCGGGTGCAATGCCTTCTTGCTCGATCAGCTTCCCGAGGCGGAAAAGAACGCCCGTTACCGCGAACTTTTCAGCGACCTGTTCAACCACGCCGTGGTCCCCTTTTACTGGAGTGACCTTGAACCCGAGGAGGGACAGTTACGCTTCAACCGTGATAGCAGGCCGATCTATCGCCGTCCGCCACCGGACCTTGTATTGGATTTCTGTGACGAGCACGGCATCACGCCCAAGGGGCACCCGCTGCTCTGGCATCTTTTCCGGCCCACCTGGCTCTCCACCGACGAGCGGGAGATGCGCCGGAAAATTGACCGGCGTTTTTCCCAGATCGCCGAACGCTACGCAGACCGGATTCCCATTTGGGATGTGTGTAATGAGGCGCAGACACTGACGGTTAATAACCCGTGTACGCAGGTGCCCGAGGATCACGTCGAGTACGCCTTTGAGCTGGCCGCGAAGTATTTCCCGAACTGCGTGCGTACGTATAACGACGACCGCATCTGGTACCGCTACAGCCGTACCTACACGCCGGTCTATCTGCTAATGCGATACCTCATCGAGCGCGGGTACAAGGTCGATGCCCTCGGCTTGCAGTATCACATGTTCAACGCAACGCAGCCGTTTGCCAACCAGTACCTCGACCCGGTTAACCTATTCGATTGTTTCGACCTGTATGCACGCCTGGGGATCCCGATCAATATTTCCGAGATCAGCATCATCAGCAGTCGCGATCTCGGCGATGGTGACGCGTTTCAGGAGATTGTCGCTGAAAAGCTGTACCGCCTGTGGTTCAGCCAGGCTGCACTCAATGGTATCGTCTGGTGGAACCTCGTGGACAATACAGCCGCCTATGCCCCGCTCGGCGATGAGACCCACGGCGAGAACCAATACCGAGCGGGTCTCGTCAACTATGACATGACGCCCAAACCCGCCTACCGCGCACTGCGACGTCTGATCAAGAACGAATGGCAAACCCACCCGAGCCTCCCCTACTCGTCCGGCGCTCCCAATCAATTCCGGGCCTTCTACGGTGACTACGCTGTCACGGTAAAAACGGCCAAGGGCCAGAGCAAACATCGAATCAAACTGTCCCGCAACGCGTTGAACCACTTCAGGCTGACCGTATAGCCGGGTTCAAGCATGTACCCTACCAGACTTGGCCAATAGGCCTGACACAGTCATCCTGCTAAAAAATAAAAAAGCGGGACCGATTTCGGTCCCGCTCTTGTTTGCGGTGTGTCGTGAAAACCGGATACAGGCGTCAGTCCTGTGTACCGCCCATGCCCCACTGGTAGAAGTGCGGAGCGCCGCTCTCCAGCGGGAGGGTGTGCCCATGGGCAGAGCCGACCGGCGACCAGTTTTCCAGGTCGGTGCTTTCCCAGAGCTGGATCTGAAGCTGAAGGTCGCCGTTGCCGTCTACCTCCATCAGCGTCTGCCCCGTCAGTGCGCCGAGGCTGTCGCGGGTGTACAGGCCGTGCGAGTTCTGCATCCCCGGGTGCTGGCGCAGGTAGTCCAGCACGCTGCCGGAGAGCTCGCTGTCGGGTGACACCGGATCAAGCCCGTACTGGACCTCGACAGCGTCGCTGAAGAGGTCGCCGTCGGTGTCACTGAGTAGCGGGCTGGTCCCGGCGGCCTGCTCCTGGAGGTTCGTCAGTCCATCGCCGTCGGGGTCGCCCTCAGCGGTCTGGTCGAGATTGCCGAAGTGATCCATCTCCCAGGCATCGGCCAGGCCGTCAGCGTCCGTGTCGGGCACATTCGAAGCGATGGCGAAGTCGCCCTGGTAGTCGAGGCGGGCCCAGACTACGCCGTTCTCCACATCGATCCCCCATGCACCGAGTTCGTCGGTGGCTGCGGGAGCACGCATGAACGGCTCGCTCGCGGGTGTGCCGAGGGTGGCCTGCACGGCGTCGATCCACTCGCCCTCGTCGGCATCGGCGGTGTTCTCGTCGAGGAAGGCCACAATGGAGAGGTGCTGCTGTTGAAGATCGGACATCGCGGCGGCATCATAGCTCATGACCAGCGTGTACATATCCGAGCGGTTGCGATCGGAGACGTTGCGCATGCCGTGGATGCTCACGATGTCGGAGACGATCTGGCGCGAGCCCGCGTCGTACCATTGGTCGCGCGTCCACCAGCCGGTGGTGATATTGCGGTACGGGCTGAAGCTCGTGCTGCCCACGGTGAAGGTGGTCGTATCCGAGTTCACACCGTCGATCATGCTGACCGTCGTACCCACGAAACCATCCTCTTCGGGCGCGGTATCGGTGATATTGCGCTCGTTATAGTTCTGCCCGGCGGCGACGGTGAACTGGAGGCCGTTACGCGAGTAGGTGTAGGCGTCCCAAACCGACCAGTCGTTAAAGGTCCCGGCGCCGGTGGTATCGGGGGACATATAGGTTTCCACGGATACGAAGGGCCCGTTGACCTGGGCGAGCAGGTAAGCAATGGGGCGTCCCGTCACGGTGTTGCTGTCCACGAGGCGGTTGAGGTGCTGATCCTCGGCCGGGGTACGGCTGAGGGAGTAGAACTTCTCCGAAGCCGAGCCGCAGGTGAAGTCGAACATGTACGGCTTGTTGTCGTCGCTGAGGTTGACGGCCATGGAGCGGTCATAGATGTGGTTGTGACCGCTGAACCAGCCGTCGATCTGGTACTGTTTACCCGCTGCGATGTAGGGATCGGCACCGCCGGAGACGAACTCGCTCATGGCCGGGTGCGAGGCCATCGCGTACAGGCCCGAGTGCGAGTAGCCGAAGATGTGCGCGTCGGGATGCTCGGCGCGGATTTCGGCGAACTTCGCGGCCACCCAGTTCGAGTAGTTTTCGGAGGAGCCGCCGTTCCATTGGTCCACGGAGACGAAGAACGTGTCATGCCCCGCGTCGAGCACATAGCAGAAGTTGCTGGTGTTCGGCGAAGACGGACTGCCGCCGGGAACGTCCGTCGGGTCGATCACCGCGCCCTCCCCCTCGAAGAGGTACGGGAAAGCCGCTGCCCAGGCCGAGACACCGCTGGAGGTGTTGGCGTAGGCATTGGAGTCGTGATTACCGCGCACCGGGTAGAAGCCGATGCCGTGCTCGGCCAGCGGGTTGACGAGCAGGTCCTTGAGGTCTTCGAGCTGGGAGAGCTTGGTGTCACCGCTGGAGCTGTTGCCATCGGTTACATCACCGACGTGGATGATGAAGGCCGGGGCGTGCCCGATGAAACGCTGGGCGATGGCGGCGGCCTCGTCCGGAGGCGTGCCGTTCGTGCCACCCTGCGTGTCGGGGATAACGCCGAAGACCAGCGCCTCGTCACTGCCGGGCAGCGGCGCGCGCGCAAGCTCGCCGGCCTCGCCGACCGTGATCTCCAGCACGACGGTGCTCGTGCCCTCGTCGTTGTCGGTCACGGAGATGACGAAGGAGTTTTCGCCGATGTCCCCGGTTCCGGGTGTACCGCTGAGCGTGCCGTCGGGGTTAACTGTCAGCCAATCCGGGCCGCTGACCTTCGAGAAGACCAGTTCGTCGCCGTCGGCGTCAGTCACGTAGTCCGCGAGGCTGAAGGCGTAGGTGCCCATGGCCACAGCGGAAGTGCCGACAATCGTATCGTCGGAGAAGACCGGGGCGTTCGGGTCCGGAATCGCCTGGAGGGTGACCTTGAGGTCGAAGCCGAGGTCCGAGCTGGTACCATCGCGGTTGTGAATTTCCGCGGCGATGACGTTCGTGCCGTCCACTAGGTAGCTGGCCGCCACCGGGAACTCGAAGAACGTGCTCTCGTCATCACCCGAGACGATCTCGGAGGAGAAGGTCTGGTAATCGACGCCCGTAGCGGGCATGTTGTCACGGATGACTTCGTGGCCGTTGAGGTACACGATGACGCCATCGTCGCGCAACACTTCAAAGAGCAGTCCGGCGTAGTCGGAAGCGTCGGCGACCTCGAAGCTCGTGCGGAAGTAGTAGGTGATGTGCTTGTTGCTGGAGTCGTTACCGTAGCTGAGCACGGTTGCCTCGTCGCCGTCGCCGTAGCCGAGCTGCGAGGGTCCGCTGCTCCAGGCACTGTCGTCGAAAGCGGGAGCGGTCCAGGCACTGCCCTGGTCGGAACCGTCATCGAGATACTTCCAGGTCGTGCCGGTGGTGACGACGACCTCGTCCTGCGCGGCCACGTCGTCAGCGG
The DNA here is from genome assembly GCA_030673825.1 of Verrucomicrobiota bacterium JB024. Classification (GTDB taxonomy): domain Bacteria; phylum Verrucomicrobiota; class Verrucomicrobiia; order Opitutales; family Cerasicoccaceae; genus Ruficoccus. Next base: position 19,690 of record JAUTCS010000033.1, read on the forward strand.
TCAGGGCGTCGAGGATCAGATCGAAGCTGATGTCCGAGCTGCTGGCGCGCTGCTGGTGAATCTCGACCGCGATGACGTTCGTGCCCGCAACAAGCGCGTCCGGCGAAACACTGTACTCGAAGAAGGTGTCCTCGTTGTCGCCATCGACGGCGCTGAGGGCGTAGGTCTGGTAGGTCAAGTTACCCTCGGGCAGGTTGTCGCGGACGACCTCCGTGCCATTGATGTACACGACCACACCGTCGTCGCGGATGATGGAGAACTTCAACTCGTCGATGGTGGCCAACTGGGCCTCGGTGAGCTCGAAGCTTTTGCGGAAGTATGCCGTCGGGTACTTGTTGGAGGAATTGCCGCCGTAGCCGAGAGTCGTGACTTCGTCGCCGTCGCCATAGCCGAGCTGGGCCGCGCCGGTGCTCCATGAGCTGTCGTTGAAGTCCGTCTCCGTCCAGGCGCTGCCCTGATCGGAACCGTCGTCGAGGTAGGCCCAGGTCGCACCCTGTTCGATAATCGTGCCCACGGGATCAGGGATAGCCTCCCCCGCCGCGTAGGTGGCGATGTCCGCGGGCGATACGCTGGCGGCGAACACGCGAAGCTCGTCAATGGCACCGTTGAAGCCGTAGTTGCTGCTTGAGCTCATGTTACCGATGCGGAAGGGGCGGTCCACACTGAGCGTGCTCTGTAGTGTTTCAATGGATACAGGGGTGGAGGCGACAAGTTCGCCGTTGACGTAGAGGTTGACGCTCTCGCCGGGGATGAAGACGCCCGCCACGTGCACCCAGCCGTCACTCGTTTCGGAGGAGCGGGTCGTCAGGCTGACGGAGTCCGTCGCATTCGTGCCGTTGCCGTTGGCGGTGACTTGGAAGGTCAGTTGAAAGGAACTGGAAACCGTGGTCTTGAGCACGAACTGGTCATAAGTGGCACCGCCGGACTGGTCGATCCCGGCGATGACGCCGTAGTTGCTGACGCCGTTCGGTTTGACCCAGGCCATGACGGTGACGGCACCGGTGATGTTCAGCAGGTCGGGCGTGCCAACGAAAACCTGGTCCTCGGAGTCGCCGGAGAAGGAGACCGCGCCGTTGAATTTGCCGGTAGTCCAGGCCGCGTTGGCCAGGAGCGTGCCGTCGGAGCCGTTGCCGGTGTAGTCCACGGCCTGCGGGCCGGTTCCCTCGTCAAAGGACCAGTAGGCGATCAGCCCG
>JAUTCS010000034.1 GCA_030673825.1 Verrucomicrobiota bacterium JB024
ACTGGAGGGCAAAACCCAGCTTTTCATTAACCGGCGTGCGAAAGGTCAGCTCCGCGGGATCTGCCTCGGACCTCAGCGGCGCCGTGTCTGGGTTCTCCAGTAGGGCCGCCCGCATGGCCTGCGCCCGCTCCAGCTCGGACACGCTAACCGCCTGCTTCCCTTCGTTCTCGCGAAGGAAATGGGCAGAAGCATCGACCATGGCTTGGTACTCGGCCAGCTTGCGCGCATCAGCCGGGCTCGGCTTGTCGGCGTGCGCGATGCGCCACATCGCTTTTTCCTGCGCGGCGGTCAGCCGTACAGGCTCCTGCCCCTTATCGTAAAAGCGCTCGCCAATAGTTTCCGGCTCCAGGCATACCGCGTGGACCAGTTCCCCGAACACCAGCGCGTCCGTGGCCGCCTGGGGCGGTATCTCCCCGCGCAGCCGGGCGCCAAAGCGCCGGGGATGCTCGGAGAAGTCTTTCAGGTTGGTAGAGCTAACAGCCGGGTTTGCATGGTAAACCGCGTTCGGCTCGCCCGCGATGATGCCAGTCTGCGCGACGTCTGGGTTGTAGGGCGCGATGTCCATCAGGCCTCGCCTCCCTTCGTGGCCGCTGCCCTGCGCACACGCACAGCGGGGCCGCGAGAGCCATCCGGTCGGCGTACATTTTGCTCCAGATACAGCTCGACCTGTTGCCCGATGGCGTCACCGATCCTCGCCCCAAAATCCGCGATCAGGCGGCGGCGAATCGTGCTGTTGATGTGCAGCAGGCGGTGCCCCGACTCCCCGAGCACCAGCGCGGGAACATCGTTTTCCGTCCGCCCATGCTGCCAGGTGACGCTGGGGAATTTGACCACATTCTGGATGGTCTTGACGACGACCGTGTCAGCCGTTGGGAAATCCTCCGAGCTGATCCACTCGCTCTTGCGCAGTTGCGACCAGTAGCCGCTCACCTCCGTGGGGGTGCTTTTATCGCTGTCGTTCATGGCTACAGCTTCCCCCCTTCCAGCGGCAGCTTGTTGTCGGTCGTCACGACGAGCACCGGCTCCTTAGTCTTGACCCACACGAGGTTTTCCTTGGTGAACTTCGCGGTCACAACCTCGCAGATTTCCCCGATGGATTGCACCGGAATGCGGCGCCCGCGCGGGCTAGCGTTGTAGTTGTAGCCGGACTTGATGAGGCGCTCGTTCGCCACATAGGGGCTGTCCTCTTCGGGGATTTGCAGCACCCAGCATGTGAAGTCCTCCCCTGCGAGTTTGCCCTCGGGGTCAGAGACGAGCACCACGAACTGCTTCTTGATGGTCGGCTTCCTTTCCTCTTCGGACTGAGCGGCCAACTCGGTGTTGATGTCTTCCATGATAGCGGCCACTTGCCGCTGCTCCAGCTCGTTGCGTTGCATCACGAGCTTCACGAGGTCCAGGTCTGCTTTAGGCATTGGTCGGCTCTCCTTCCTGTTCGGGTTTTTCAGCGCGCGCCGTTGCCATTTCTGCCAGGCGTGCCGCGCAGAATTCAAGGGCCACGGTCCGGCTTCCCTTCAGGCTATCCGGCCCGTTGGCGATGTATTCGCGCAGGTCAGATTCGCTCCCCGAGAAGCAGCCGCAGAAATAGCGGCTATCATCGCCCCATTTGATAGCCAGGAGTTGGCGACCACATTCGCCATGATCAGTCCAGCTCACGGACACGCGCATGATCGACTGCACATTTTGCAGGTTGGCGTAGCGCAGGTCGGCGTCGCTCAGGTTGGCGTAGCGCAGGTCGGCGGAGCTCAGGTTGGCGTAGCGCAGGTTGGCGGAGCGCAGGTCGGCGTAGCGCAGGTCGGCGTCGCTCAGGTTGGCGTAGCGCAGGTCGGCGGAGCTCAGGTTGGCGTAGCGCAGGTCGGCGGAGCTCAGGTTGGCGTAGCGCAGGTCGGCGGAGCGCAGGTCGGCGTCGCGCAGGTCGGCGGAGCTCAGGTTGGCGTAGCGCAGGTCGGCGGAGCTCAGGTTGGCGTAGCGCAGGTTGGCGTAGCGCAGGTCGGCGTAGCGCAGGTCGGCGGAGCGCAGGTCGGCGGAGCGCAGGTTGGCCCTTTCGCCGTCATCCTCGTTATTAAGCCAAGCCCTGTGCTTGGCCAGTATCTCATTTAATTTTTCTTTTTCCATCGTATCGTTGGTTGGTGGTTCTAAATCGCGTCAGTCCCAGGGTTCGGTATTCCAGTCGGCCACCCGTTGGGCGTATTGCTCGGCTGCGGTCGCTCCGATCCATTCGAGGTCTTTCTCGCTCAGGCGATCCAGCGGGATGTCCTCGCCGGTTTCCGCGTGCTGGAGTTTGCACACCCCGTGAAACTCGTCCCCGTCGCGGGAAAGCTCCGCCGTGGCGATCACGGGCGTCTCGTCGTCGTCCAGCGCGTACTCGACCTCTTCGTCCATTAAGCGGCCTTCCCGTCTTCGAGCTTACGCACGCGCAGCTCCTGCGACCGCACCCGTCTGGCCGAGGCGGCCATCTGCTCTTGGAGCACGGACAGGTGTGCCTTCTCGCGCTGGAGCGCCGCCCACCGGATCACGTCGCGCTGGAGCTGCCAGAAACAGTCCGCGACGGCGACCCGGTCCAGCTCGCCCTGGTAAAACTCCACCCGCGCCATGGCCCCGCCCGCCTCGCTACGGGCGCGGATGTGGTACTCGACCGGGTCCAGCCCGGCGGCCTGGCAAATCTTGTCGCGCTGCCAGCTCAGGTGCGCGCACAGCCGCTTGGCCGTGGTGGACATTTCAGGTCCTTCGCTCATCGTATCGTCTCCGTGGTGTTGGGTTAAATTTAAGAGGCGGTCTCCAGTCGTCGGATTTCGCGGGCCGGGATGCGCCCGTCCGGCAGGCACTTGACCTTGCCCTTGCGGATGCGCTCAAACAGGGTTCGCCGGTCGATCCCCAGCCGTCTTGCCGCCTCGCTCCGGTTCATGGCCGCGGGCAGGGGATCCTTGTCCACCGCCGGGACCAGCATCAGCCCATCCGCCCGCAGCTTACGGGCGAGCGCTTCCGCGATGCGGTTGATGTCCGGCTCTGGCAGCAGCTCGGGCATGGCTCAGGCGGCCCCTTTCCGGCTTTGCGTGTTCGAAGTTGACTTGCTGTTCTCATCGGCAGGAGTTGCGAGAAGTTCGCAACCAAGGTCAGAACAAATCGCGGCACAAACATAAGCACTCAGCGACTGCCGGTTCTTTCCCGCTCTTGTCTTTGCTGCCTCAAGTACATCCGGCTCAAAACTAATACCTTGGGTAATTCTGGAGCGCCTTGCTTTGACTTGCATGAGCGATAAGTTGCGAAAAGTTCGCAACCATTGCAAGCTTTTTTCTTGTAAAAGTTCGCAATTGTTGGCAACTATGGATGTGTGAGCAAGAAAACTAAAGTCACTTTTGGTGTATCATTCCCCGATGAGCGCATTCTCGAACTGGGCAAACAGAAGGCGCAAGAGCTGGGTATGTCATTCTCTGCCTACGTGAATCAGGTTCTCCGAAAGGACTTATCCATTCGTAGCGTGTTCGATGAGAACCCGCAGCAAAAGGATGACGTTAATACCCTCTACCAGGTCGCGGCCGAGTCGGATCTGGCATTTCGGAAAAAGCGGACCTTCCGCCTGCCGGAGTCATTTGACCTGCGCGGGAAAGAGATTGATGAGGTTCTCCCCCACCTCAAGGAATACCACCCGGCCCTCTACGCTCGCCTGCTGGAAATCGCCCCCATCCATGGCGAGGATGACCTGCTGGACGTACTTGAGAGTGAAGGTTGGGAGTTCCAGGACTACGAGGCGGGGGTGCTCAAGCGCGCCTACCGCAAGCTCATTAAGGCGTCCGCCGAAGCCGAGAGCGTCACCAAACCTAAGCCTGTGAAGCGTCCGGCCCGACCGATTCCAAGTCAAAAAGGTACCGCTGACGGGCGTCGTCAGGCATGATGTGCTCCAGCAGGTGTGCCCGCCCGGGGATCATCCCGCATTCGCGCACCTGCTCCTTGAGGTGCTCCACCTCGTCGCAGAGCATATACCCGATCCGCCGTGCCTCGCTCACACTGCGAGCCTCTCTTAACGCCGTGCGGTAGTAGTAGGCTTGAGGACGATAGGAAATAGGGTCAAAAACAGTATCACTCTCACTCATGGCAGCGCTAACTTGGTTTCTTCACCTCGACCGGGCAAGCCCTTTGAATGTCACACGATCATTTTACGGGTACGTGATACGCCATGGTTCCACCCTAAGAATGCGATCCATCTGCTACTTATTGTCCTCAAACCATTTCCGTATCAACACGACGTTCTCATCAATATCATACAGTTTCAATGCTGGATGCTCGGGCTTATCCTTGTAATATTTCACCCTCATCTCATAGCCTGGTACGCGCACAGGAACAGTCGATGGTCCTCCAGTTGAAAATCCGCTATAGGAAGACGTGTAGGCCGTCCCGGTAGGATACGTCGTTGCCGTTCCGCTGGTGAATGTGTTCTGGGGTAAGCCAAGTTGATAGGTTCCGCTATTGTCCCATTCGCCTTCGATTTCCATATACTTGTATTCAAGCTGAGCACCGATATCGATGGCCCGAACGAATGCATAGCGCTGGACATCCTCATAACTGGTCACATCGTTCCCCGAGAAACCAACGATATAAGTGTCCGGCGAGAGTTTTTGCTCATAATAACCGCCATCTCCACCCAACGGTCCATACGTTGTTGAGCAGCCACAGGCGAAGGCCAGACAAGCTGCGAGCAGTATCACGTTGGCAAACCTGATCATAGATTATTACAAATCAATCACAGGCTTAACGGCGTCAAGCCTGTTCGCTGTCATGGCAATATATCGAACCACTCTTTAGCCGCCGCCTTGGTGGCGATGCCCTTATAGGACTGCCAGATTTCAGCCGGGTTGCTATGGCCCATGATGTAGCTGGCCTTCTCGGCTGCCCCATCGAGGGCACACTTGTAGGTGGCAAAGCTGTGGCGCAGGGCGTTATGCGGCGGGGTCAGACCCGCACGTTTATTCGCCTCAGAGCGGGCATACAGATACTTGCGGTGTTCAATGGGGAAGGCATCCTCCAGGGTGACGCGCTCCAGCCACGGCCAAAGGTTCTCGGGCGCGTGCTCGATCAGGTGGGAGCGCCCGGTTTTGAACTTCTCGGCCGGGAAGAACAGTTGCCGATCCTTGATGCGGATTTCCTCCGGTTCCAGTCGCTCGATACTGGAGGAGCGCAGTCCGGCGAACGCGCCCAGGGCGAGATAGGCACACACCTCCGGATATTCCGCATTCGCCCGCATCAGGGCCTTCATCTGGTCCGGCGTCAGGATCCCGGGAGTCTTCTTGCGGTGCTCCGGCACGGCCAGCCCGGCGGCCGGGCTTTTCAGCACGTACCCTTTCTCATGCGCATAGCCGAAAAAGGCGCGCAGGTAGGCGCGGCGGTTACGTCTGGTCACCGGGCCGATTTCCGGCGTGGACAGCCATTGCTCCAGTTCGGACTTGCTGATCGTGTCTATCTGACGCTCCGCCCCGAGTACCGGGACGAGGTTGTTTCCGATGGCGCTTTTAATGTGCGAGACGTAGTCCGTGCTCTTGTCCGACTTGGCATCGTAGAACTCGGCATACACCTCTCCGAGCGGCTTGGTCTTAACAGGCGCGCTGACGTGCGCCTCCACCGCATAGGCCAGGAGGCTCTCCGGGCTCATCCCGTGCCGCTCACAGGTGGCTTTCAGATGGAGCCACCGCTGCCACTCCGCAGCACTGAAAGACCCGTCGATGGCGCCCACACGCATTTCCCGCGCGAAGTCGGCCCGCTCATGCTCGGCAGCGAACGACCGCACCACTTTCTTACCGTTTTTCAGGGTGAGCCTCACGCAGTACCGGCCTTTGACGCGGTCTTTGCGCTCGTAAAAGTAGGGCCGTCCGACAATATCAGCGGGTACAAAATCGTTACCAGGCGATCCGATCATGGTAACAAACGGTTACATTTTTATTCCCACAAGTCAACCCACGGCTTCCCAACTTGCCCCGTGCACCGCGTCCGGAACGCCCACGCATCCCGCATAAAACCTACAAAACCCCGCATAAAAAAAGGCCCCGACAAGCGGAGCCTTAAAAATAGTGGTCGGGCTGAGAGGATTCGAACCTCCGGCCTCTTCGTCCCGAACGAAGCGCGCTACCAGACTGCGCTACAGCCCGTCCAAATAATCGGGAAAGAGGCGAAAATGGCAGACCACGGCGATCAGGCAAGTTTTTTTCGCTCAAACTCGCCTTTTTTCGGGTCGCAAAGCCGGTATCGGCTTGCACGCCCCTGTTGATGCACGACTCAGTCGTCCTCGTCGAGTTTTTCAGCGGCGGCCATCCACTGCTCATTGAGGCGCTCCAGCTCGTCGTTAAGGGCGAGCAGATCGCGGTTGAGCTTCATGACCTTGCCACTGTCGCCCTCATAGAGTTCAGGGTCCTCAAGCTGCGCAGTGAGCTCCCGCTGCTTATCCTCCAGCAAGCAGATGCGCTCCTCCAGTTCGTCCACCTCGGCGCGGATCTTCGCACGGGCCTGACGGGCCTGGGCCTCGGCCCGCTTTTGCTCCTTGGACTTGAAGCCCGGAGCGGCGGCGGAGGCCCCACCCTTGTCCGCACGTGCGGCGTCCTCGGGGCGCTGATTGCTCAGGGTGGTCCCGGCGGTGAGTGCGGCCCGCTCGTCAGCGGATTGGGACTTGAACAGGTAGTAGTCGTAGTCCCCGGCGTAGGCGGTGAGCTGCCCGGCACTGATGTGCAGGACGCTCTGGGCGATCTTGCGGATGAAGTAAACGTCGTGACTGATAAAAATGAGCGTGCCGGGGTAGTCTTGCAGGGCGGCGATGAGCGCATCGATACTGGCGATGTCCAGGTGCGTCGTCGGCTCGTCCATGAGCAGGAGGTTCGGCGGGTCGAGCAGGAGCTTGATCAGCGCGAGGCGGGACTTTTCCCCCCCGGAAAGAACACCCACGGACTTGAAGACCGCGTCCCCGCGAAACAGGAACGAGCCCAGCACGGTGCGGGCCGTGGTGTCGTTGATCGCACGGTTGATGCTCTGAACCTCTTCGAGCACGGTGTTGGACGCGTTGAGCACGTCGAGGCGGCTCTGGGAAAAGTAACCGGGCTTGGCGTTGTGGCCGAGGGTAAGCGCCCCGGCCTGCGGAGTAAGCGCCCCGGCCAGCAGCTTGAGCAGAGTGGACTTGCCCGCTCCGTTGGGGCCGACGAGCACGATGCGCTCCCCGCGCTGCGCCTGGAAGTCGATCCCCTTGTACACCTGGTGCGCCCCGTAGGCGAAGTGGATGTCCTCCAGCTTGATCACGGTCTGGCCGCTGGGCGGGGGATCGGGGAACTTGACCTTGAGCTTACGGGCCTCATCCAGCGGCGCGTCGATCTTGTCCATGCGGTCGATCTGCTTCTGCTTGGACTTGGCCTGGGAGGCTTTGGACGCCTTGGCCCCGAAACGGTCGATAAACTTCTCCAGCTGGGCGATCTTGCCCTGCTGATTGCGGAAAGCGGCCAGGTGCTGCGCATCGCGGGCGGCGGCCTCTTCGACGTAGTCGTCGTAGTTACCGCGGTAGCTGTGGATACGGTGATGCCGGATCTCCAGCACGTGGTCCACCAGCGCGTTGAGAAACGCCCGGTCGTGCGAGATCAGGAAAATCGCCCCCGGGTAGCTGCGTAAATAGTTCTGGAACCAGCCCAGCGACTCCAGGTCGAGGTGGTTCGTCGGCTCGTCCAGCATGAGCAGGTCAGGCTCGGTGGTGAGCAGGCGAGCCAGGTGAGCGCGCATGACCCAGCCGCCACTGAGGGCGCGGGCAGGCCGGTCGTAGTCACTCTCGCGGAAGGACAGCCCGGCGAGGATACGCTTGGCCTTGGGCTCGGTCTGGTAGCCGCCCAGCTCGGTGTAGCGGGCGACGGCATCGATGTAGGCCGTCGAGGTCGTATCCCCTGCCCGCTCGCAGTCACCGATAATCTTGCGCACGCGGGCGTGCTCGGGAGTGATCCCGGCGGCAATCTCGATCACCGTCTGGTCGCCCTCGGGAGCGGTCTCCTGTGGCAGGTAGCCGATGCGTGCGCCCCGCTCGATGTCCACCAGGCCCGCGTCCGGCTCGGCCTCGCCCAGGATGATGGAAAAGAGCGTCGTCTTGCCCGCGCCGTTAGGCCCTACGAGCGCCACGCGGTTCTCGCGGTTGAGACGGAAGGTCACGTCCTCGAACAGGACCTGCCCCCCATAGGCTTTGCACAGTTGTGAGACCTGGAGCATACGAAAGCCGCCCAGTCCATCCGCAAAACCCCGCCGCGTGAAGCCTAAAACTCGCGGGGTACCCCCGCTGGCACTGAGGGGGTCCGGCTGGACCAGCAATTGCCCCTACGGAGCCAAAAGGCTCCTACCCCATGTGCCTGCCCCGGCTTCAGGCAACAACTCACAGCCAATGGGCGCTTGACGGGCCGGGAGCGCGGGAGCAGCCTTGGAGGAACGGCGGACGGTTGAGCACGCCGTCGTTTCTCTCCAAGCCGAAGCCCCGCGCCATGAACATTTTTGCGATCAGTAACGTCCCCGTCATCCGCAGCCAAGGGTCGGGCTACGTGATCCAGGGCTTCGTGGACCGGCTGCGCGAACGCGGGCACCACGTGGACCTCGTTGGCCCGGCAGACTACCAGATTTTACCTGAAATCAGCAAGGCGCACCGGCTGCGGCTCCAGCTCGGCTACACCATCGCCTGCAGGCGCGCCATCCGCTCCGAGCGCTACGACCTGATCCAGGCTTTTGGCGCGGAGGCGTGGCAGGCTTTTTCGCATTGCCACCACCTGGCCAAACGCCCGCTGCTGCTCGCCCACTCCAACGGCGTGGAGCCGCACGTGACCGAGCAGCTCGCGCAGTACGGCCCCCCGCCGGGCACGCGGCTGGGGCGGCTGATGGACAAGTTTTTGCACTACGATCGGGCCTTCCGCTGCGCCGACGGGGTTATCACCGTAGCCCGGTACGACGCCGACTACCTCCTGCGCAAAGACTGGCAAACGCCCGAAACCGTGACCGTGATCAACAACTGCCTGCCGGACTTTTTCCTCGGGCAGGAGATCGACGAAAACCGCCCCATGCGCATCGGCTACTGCGGCACGTGGACGAGCCTCAAGGGCAAGGACGCGATGGAAGCCGCCCTCCCCCGCCTAGCCGAACGCTTCCCGCAGGCGCAGTTCGAGATCGTGGGCACGCTCGACAGCCTGGAGCCCGAGAATATATTTCCCGCGAACTTTCGCGAACGCCTCACCCACCTGCGCAAGCTCACCCGCGAGGAGCTGTTAACGCGCTACCACCAGTGGTCCGTCGCGCTCATGCCCTCGCGCTACGAAAGCTTCGGGCTGGCGGCGGCGGAAGCCATGGCCTGCGGCGCGGCGGTCGTGGCCACGCGTACGGGTTTCCCCGCCTCGGTCAAGGATGGGCGCGAGGCCGTGCTCATCGACCGCTCCGAGCCGGATGCACTAATCGAAGCCGTCTCCGGTCTGCTGGCCGACGAGGAACGCCGCCGCACCATCGCCCGCGCGGGCTGGCGGCGCGTGCAGACGCTGGAGTGGAGCCAGGCCGTCGATCACTTCGAAGCCTTCATCATCGGGCTCAAGCCGCTCGCGGGCGCTTAGCGTTTGACCGCGGCGACCTGCACGACCGCGCCCAGGCCCTCGTGGAAAGCGCCCTCGTTGACCTCCCGGTCGAGTTCGCGCCCGATGGCGAAGTCCAGCCCCGGCAGCTCGGTCTTCAGGACGGCCAGCTCCATGAGAAAGTCCCGACGGTCGGCGGGCGGGCCGCCCCGGCCCGGCATGCTGTGCTGGCGCGGCGTGTAAGCCTCCAGCAAAAACACTCCTCCCGGCACCAATGCTCCCGGGATGGCCGCATGCACGCGCTGGCGGACGATGGGCGGCAGATGGCCGAATATCGACACAATCCCGGCCCAGCCGCTCCCGAGGTCGAACTGCGCCAGATTCGCCACCACCGTCTCGATGCTCACACCCTGCGAACGGGCCAGCTCACGAGCCCTGCCCAAGCCGACCGGTGATTGGTCCACAGCAGTCACGGCGTAGCCCTGGCGAGCGAGAAAGACGGCGTTGCGCCCCTGTCCCTCGGCCAGGCACAGGACGCGCCCCCCGGCGGGGATGCGCCCGAACTCGGCGCGGAGAAAGTCGTTGGCCTCTGTCCCGTAGGCGAAATCGGGAGCACGGTAGCGTTCGTCCCAGCTCATGGGGAGCGAGCCTATCCGATCAGCTCACGACGGCAAGCCCCGACGCACGTTGCCCTCCATGGTCTTTGCCTATCGCCAGTTAATGAAAAAATGCCGTATCCTCAGCTGAAACCCGGACGATTGCGAAAATGCCGGGGCGATTCCCGCTGGCGCGCATGAAACCAGTTGGAGAACTGCGAAAGGTGCCTGAAGCCCAGATCCGCAGCAATCGACTTGATAGCCACGCTGGGGCGGCGCAGTTGCTCGCAGGCGTAGGTCAGGCGCTGGCGGTCCCGGTATTGGTACGGCGTCATCCCCAGCTCCTGCCGCCAGAGTCGGTCGAGCTGTCCGGCGGTCAGGCCCTGCTCCGCCGCCAGTGTCTCGCGCGAAAAAGCGGCCTGAATATCCATCGCGGCCAGACGCAGGTGACTTTCGCGCACCCGGTCGTCCCCGATGGGCGGCACCTCAAAACTCATCCCCAACGGACGGGCCAAGCGCAGCATATGGGCAAAGAGCACCGCACACCCTGCCTGCAATTCCAGTGCCTCGGGCAGCGCCAGCTCCAGCCCATAGGCCTCCAACTGCTGTGGGGAAAGTCCGGCCGCGATCGCCGCACGTTGCAGGGCTTGCAGCGATTGACGCGCTGACCCATCAGGCACCGCCATGACGACGGGCCGCCCGCGCCACTCCGCCCCGTTACCGGGATTTTTCAGGCTCAGGTGGACGGAGACGATAACCGAGTCATCCGAAAAGTGCTGCCGACGCTCACCGGGGATCGACATGATCCACGGACACTCCCCCGCATCGGCATGGATCGTCACGCCCTCGCGATGCATTTCCAAGGTTCCTTGCCGCAGCTCGCACAGCGTCACTACCGTGCCGGTGTATACTCCAGACCGCCCCACCGGCGGCCCCTCGTAGCACCGGTCCAAGCCGAGCTGAAGCCCCTGCCAGTCGGCAGGCGGAAAGGGGGCGCCTCGCTCCGGCTGTCCATCATTGCCCATATCTGTTAACTTTAGACAGGACTCAACCAAGCAGATATTTCCCGGTAACGAAAGGGAAAACATTCCCCCTGTGCGCAACGTCCGACAACTCGCGTTAACAAAGGGCAAGCGCTACGCGACCGGCTCAGTTGAGCTCGCCGCGGCGTTCGCGGAGATGCTCCCGGCTGGCTGTTCCGCGTTCAGCTCCTCGCGAATGCGCATGAGGATGCGGCCCGTCACGTTCCCTCCCCGGCCGTCCGCGCCGATGCCCCAGTAGTCGTCAACGGCAGTGTGGTCATAAAGGCGTCCGGTGCTGCGCTTCAGGCGCTCGGCCATGGCGGGATGCTGCTCGAAGCGCGCCCGGATCGCCCGCTCCATTACTGCCGCCTTGACCTGCTCCCAGTCCGCCCGCAACGGGTACCGGCGCGTCTGTCCCAGCGCCGCACACAGGTACGGGTTTTCGCAGGCTTTGATTTTATCGATGATAGCCGCGTCGGTAAACTTCGCGGCCTGATAGTACTGCTCCGCCGAATGCCAGATCTCGCCGTCGATCTGGATCGGAACGACGGCCAGGTTCGAGTAAATGTCCTCTTCGATCATAGCGCCCCACCGTTCAAACACGGAGCGCCCCTCTCGGCAAGCCCGCTCGCGGCAGAACCTCCCCTGCCCGACGTGACAAAGCGTCCGGGGGGGGAACACGATACCCGGCGTGAACTCCTCTCCCCCGTCGGGGAAGAACGCAGCGCGATCGCGTCAGCGTTTCTCCGGGTTGAGCGAGCCACCCGGCGCTCAACCGCCGGTCTCGAAGCCGGGGTAAAGCGTCATGCCGCCATCGACGTAGAGGTTTGTCCCGGTGACGTAGTCGCTCTCGTCGGAGGCCAGCCAGACGGCGGCCCTGCCGATGTCCTCGGGCTCGCCGATACGCTTGTACGGGACGAGCTTCATCAGTGCGTCGTAAGCCTCGCGGGTGGACCACGCCTCATGGTTGATCGGCGTGCGGATCGCGCCGGGGCAGATGGCGTTGCAGCGAATGCGGAACGGAGCGACCTCCTGGGCGATGCTTTTCATCATCATGGAGATGCCGCCCTTGGAAGAGGCGTAGTTGACGTGCCCGGCCCACGGGATGATGTCGTGCACGCTGCTCATGCAGATAATTTTCCCGGCAGAGCAGGAAACGCTCGGCACGACGCCGCGGCGCTTGAACTCCTTGATCGCCTCGCGGCAGCACAGGAACTGGCCCCGCAGGTTGATGCCCATGAGCTTGTCCCAGTGCTCGACCGTCATCTCGTCGATGGGATGGTCGATCTGGACCCCGGCGTTGGGGACTACGATGTCGAGCGTACCAAAGGCGTCGATGGCCTTTTTAAACATGGCCTGGACCTGATCCTCCTGGCTCACGTCGGCCTGCGCGGTGATGACCTTCGTGCCGCACTCGGCAGCTTTTTGCGCGACCGCGTCGGCCACTTCGGGGCGGGACACATAGTTGATGCACACATCGGCCCCGGCCTTGGCCAGAGCGATGGCGACGGCCTCACCGATGCCGGAGTTGGCACCGGTAACAAGCGCCTTTTGCCTGGCCAGCTTGCGGTCAATGGGACAAGCCGGCAGGTGCGGCGCGGGGAGGTTATTTTGCTCGTAGTACTCCTTCATGACAGTTTGAATAGCTGAAGATCGGGCGCGGGTTAACCCTTAAGCCACGCCGTGACGCGATTATCACAGAACCTGTTTCACGCAGCCGATTTTATGCCAGCGGATAATAGCCCGTCCCCGACGCCGGACCCGGCGCAGTGGGTCGATGAGTACGGGGACGCCCTGTACCGCTTCGCGTATTTCCGGGTCAACGACGCCACGCTGGCCGAAGACCTCGTGCAGGATACCTTTCTGGCCGCGATGAAGGCGAAGGAGAATTTCTCCGGCCGCTCCTCGGTCAAAACCTGGCTCACCGGCATCCTCAAAAACAAGGTCATCGACCACTACCGCAAAAAGAACCGCACCCAGTCGATGAGCGAGCTGGCCGGGTTCTTCGAACGCGAGGAGGGGGAGCTGTTCAGCGAAGATGGCGCGTGGAACCTCGCCACGGGCAACGCGCCCGGCGACTGGACCCCCGAGGCCGTCGAGAAGCTCGACCGGGCGGAGTTCATGCAGCACTTTCACGCCTGCGCCTCGAAGCTGCCCGAAAAGATCCGGCAGGTCTTCATCCTGCGCGAGATCGACGGCATGCCCAGCCCCGAGATTTGCGAAAAGATGGAGATCACCCCGCAAAACCTCTGGACGATCCTTCACCGCGCCCGCATGGCCCTGCGCCAGTGCCTGGAAAAGAATTTCCTTGGCAATAAATAGTTAGCTGTATCCGATGCCCGGGCCATGCTCGGAATCCTACTGGTCTTTATCCTCGTTCAGCTCGACAACAAGAACGTGCCCCCCTTCAAGGCTGCGGTAATCTTTACCGTGCTGAAAACAGCCTTGGTCGCGGTCACCTTGTTCGCCTTCAAGCCCGACTTGCCGTTATCCGCGAAAATTATCGCTGTGCTCCTGACCTCTACCGTCTGCCTGGGGTTGAGCTGGTTGTTCGCCTGGCTACTGGCACGCTTTCCGGGCAAGCGCTGGCCCATCGCCGCGTGCATCCCCATCGGGCTGGTGCTGGCGTTCTTTTAGCCCTCGGGTAATCACGGCCACAAGCTCAGGCCGAACTTGTGCGCGAGCAGCGCGGTGAGGCCGAAACACACGAAGGTCAGCACCGCGCAGGCCACCAGCGAGAGCCAGAAGTTGACCCCGCGGGTCAGCAGGACCGGCAGCAGCAGAAACATCGGCAGGCTCGGAAGGACGAACCAGAAGGTGTAGCGCGCGTACTCGGCGATCTTCTGCGTGTCCTTCGTCTCAATATAGAGCCAGACCATGACCATCAGGCTGACCAGCGGCAACGCCCCGATGAGCGCCCCGATCCGGTCCGTGCGCTTGGCGATCTCGGAGACCGCAACGATCAGCGCTGCCGTGACGGCATATTTGACGATGAGCATTAGCATGGTCTGAGAAAAAGGTGAAGGGCTGGCGGAAATGGCAGTTTTTCAGCCCGGAGTCTGCCCCTTCAGCCGCCCGCCGTCGAGCCCGGAACGGGAAGTGCACCGTCCAGCCTTGATCCGCGCCACAATCAAGTAAACGGCTCCTGCCAACAGCCCGACGAACCCGCCCAGATAGCTGCCGTTGTGGAGAAAACCCACCCGTACGAAGGCGATCGGGTCGGTGACGGCGGGGCGAACCCAGCGGGCATACTCCGTGATGCTCTCTGGAGTCACCCGGTAGCAGCCGTATGCGTACCCAACGACACCGCCAGCGATGGCCCCGGCCACGACCCAGAGCGTGGACCGGATGAGCGCACGGCGCATCTGCGCCGGTTCCTTGAAAATAAATCCCAACAGCCCCAGCAGGAGCGCGCAGCCCGTCCCGACCCACCAAGTCGCCAGGACGCCAACCACGGCGGCAGCCTCGCGGGGACGGTCATTGCCCCAGAAAAGGCCGAATTGCTCGAACTTGAACCGCGTGTAATACTCCGGTGCGAGTGTGTAGCTGATCTGGTCGTGCAGGGCGCCATAGAGCCCGGCGGCCAGCGTGGCCCCGGCGATGACCAGGACGTAAACCCAGACTTTTTTCAGCAAACGCAGCAGGAACGGCATGGCCGGAGGGGGCGGGTTTACTCGTCGCGCATCCGTGCCTTGATCCGTGCGCGGGACTCCTCGCACAGGCAAGCGTCGGGCACGGCCTCTTCGCAGCATTCAGGGTGCTCGTGGACCTGCGAGCAGACAGCCTCGATCTGTTGGCGGTAGCGGTCAGTGTAGCAGCACCAGCGGCAGAGAATTTTCAGTTTCAGTTTCTCGCCAAAGGTCAGGGGCCGCTCGCGCGCCTCGGAGATCAGCCGGGTGGCATCCCGGCAGCTCAGGGCGTGTTTGAGGAAAAACTTGAACATGGTGTCTGGGGGAGAAAGGCGGCGCACCGGACTGGCGGCAGTAAAAATCGTGCAGGTTCTATGTCGTCAGGCGGCGGCAATCCTTTCAAGTTAGGAATCGTTCATGCAATCGCTGCTCGACATTCTCCAGAAAACCACGGCGTTTTTCCAGCAAAAAGGCGTGCCCCAGGCACGTCTGGACGCCGAACTGATCATCGCCCAGGTGCTGGGCTGCCGCCGCCTGGACCTCTACCTCCAGTTCGACCGCCTGCTGGGCGAGGACGAACTGGCCGCCATGCGCCCGCTCGTCGCCCGCCGGGGCAAGCGCGAGCCCTTGCAGCACATCCTCGGGGAGGCGCACTTCCACGGGCTCGTGCTCAAGGCCGATGCCCGCGCCCTCATCCCCCGCCCAGAGACCGAGGAGCTAGTGGAACTGCTGGTCGAGCTTTTTGGCAAAACCCCGCCCGCCACGGTTTGCGACCTGGGAACGGGCACCGGGGCCATCGCGCTGGCCCTCGCCACGGCCTTTCCGACAGCCCAAGTCACGGCGGTGGACGCCTCGGCAGACGCCCTCGCCATCGCCCGCGAGAACGCCGCCTCCGCCGGGCTGGCCGAGCGGGTGCGCTTCGTCGAGTCGGACTGGTTCGCCGCGCTCGACGAGGAGCGCTTTTCCCTCCTCGTCTCGAATCCCCCCTACCTCACCGACGAGGAGTGGGAGCAGGCCGAGCCCGAGGTCCGTACGTGGGAACCGCGCAGCGCCCTGACCGCCGGAGCGGACGGACTGGACGACTACCGGAAGATTCTCGCTGCCGCCCCCGCCCATCTGGAGCCGGGCGGCTGGCTGGCACTGGAGACCGGTATCGCCCAGCACACCGCGCTGAAAGAACTCGCAGATGAGGCTGGCTTCTCAGTAAGCGAGAGCCGGAAAGACCTCAGTGGCCGGGAGCGATTTTTTCTGGCGAAACTGCCTGACTAGTGCATACTTAGGGTTATGCCGTCCCATCCCCTTTCAAGGGGCGGCTTTATCTCACAACCCCTAACCCCAACTACCGGCCGCGTGCCGGAACCGTAGGATATGCAAACCATAGACTGGCTCATTATCCTGGCCTACTTCTGCCTGATCGGCGGACTCGTCTGGTGGGTCGTTCGTAAAAACCAAAACACCGCAGACGATTACTTTCTAGCCGGGAGAAACCTGGGCTGGTTTGTGATCGGGGCGTCTATCTTCGCCTCCAATATCGGATCGGAGCACCTGGTCGGGCTGGCCGGGTCGGGGGCCACCTTCGGGGTGGCCTACGCGCACTTCGAGCTTCACGCCTGGTGCCTGCTCGTGCTGGGCTGGGTCCTGGCCCCGTTCTACCTGCGCTCGCGGGTCTTCACCATGCCAGAGTTCCTGGAGCGGCGCTTCTCGCCCACGGCGCGGCTGGTTCTGTCTATCATCTCGCTGCTGGCGTACATCATCACCAAGATCGCGGTGGGGATCTTCGCCGGCGGGGTCGTCTTCGGCACGCTGCTGCCGGACCTGCACTTCATGGGGCTGAACAGCTTCTGGGTCGGGTCCATCGCCGTGGTCGTGCTGACCGGTATCTACACCGTGGCCGGGGGCATGCGTGCCGTCGCCTACACCGAGACACTCCAGACCGTCGTGCTGGTGTGCGGGTCGGCGCTGGTGACCTTTTACGGCCTCCACGCCCTGGGCGGCTGGCACATGCTGCGTGAGACGCTCGGGCCGGAGATGTTCAACCTCTGGCGCCCCCTGCTGCCCGAAGGCGTGCAGGGCACCTGGGCCCCCGTCATGGAGCACAACGCCGCGGGCGAGGTGACCAAGATGGCCTGGTACTTCAACGGCAACTTCCCCTGGGTCGGGATGCTCTTCGCTGCGCCCATCGTGGGCCTGTGGTACTGGTGTACCGACCAGTACATCGTGCAGCGCGCCCTCGGCGCACGCAGCGAGACCGAGGCCCGGCGCGGGACGATCTGGGCCGCCCTGCTCAAGCTGCTGCCCGTCTTCATCTTCATCATCCCGGGCATGATCTGCCTGGCCCTGGCCCAAAGCGGAAACATAGAGGCGCTGCGCGAGGTCATTCTCAACGAGGACGGTACGGTCAACGACCTGCAAGCGCAGGCGGCCTTCCCGCTCATGGTCCAGCACGTGCTCCCCGCCGGGGTGCGCGGGATCGTGGTGGCCGGGCTGCTTTCGGCCCTGATGAGCTCGATGGCGGGCGTCTTCAACGCCTGCTCGACCCTCTTCACCATCGACCTTTACGGGAAAATCCGCCCCCACGCCTCGCAGGCCAACCTCGTCTGGGTGGGCCGCGTGGCCACCAGTGTGATGGTCATCATTGGGCTGCTGTGGATCCCGGTCATCCAGGGGGCCAAGGGCCTCTACGCCTACCTGCAAGGGGTCCAGTCCTACCTTGCGCCGCCCATCTTCGTGGTGTTCTTCCTCGGCATCTTCTGGAAGCGTCTCAACGCCAAGGGTTGCCTGGCGGCGCTGCTGGTGGGCTTCGCCCTCGGGCTGATCCGCCTTGCGGTGGACACGCCGGTCAGCCTGAGCGACCACTCCTACACGGAGGGCTCGCTGCTGTGGATCATCAACAACGTGTACTTCCAGTACTACGCGCTGTTCATCTTCATCGTCTCGGCGGCGGCCATGATCGTGGTCAGCCTGGCCACCTCCGCCCCGCCCCCCGAAAAGATTCAGGGCCTGACCATGGGCTCCGTCTCCGACGAAGACCGCGCGGGCTCGCGTAACAGTTGGGACTGGCGCGACGTGTGCGCCTCGGTCCTTGTCATTGCCCTTATCCTCGCGGCCTACATCTACTTCAGCGGTTAGGCAGGGAGCACCCCGTTCCGATTTCAGACACAATGCCTCCACCTCGGTGGAGGCATTTTTGTTAGGCCATCAACAGGAACATCCGACGGCTCGCAAACACAGCCCGGAGGGAAGCGTTCGGGATTGACCGGATTGGCAGAAGAGATAGTCTGAAGTCAAACTCCATCCGGAACGCCCCCCCGACGACCCGATGCAGCCAGCAGCCATGTCTCACCGGCAGTTTTTCCAGTCCTCCCCTTCCTTCTCTATCGCGTAGCTGAACGGCTACGTTTTTTTTATGCCATGAAGGCTCTATTCATTCCCTTCCTCCTGACAGCCTGCGCCCTGTGTGCGGACCCGCTTCCGTCTTGGAACGACACCGACGCCAAGGAGCGGATCATCACCTTTGTCGAGACGGTGACGGACCCCGCCTCACCGGACTACGTGCCACCGGAGGAACGCATCGCAACCTTTGACAACGACGGCACGCTCTGGTCAGAGCAGCCGATGTATTTCCAACTGTTTTTCCTCTTCGACCGCGTCAAGGCCCTCGCCCCGCAGCACCCCGAGTGGGAAACGCAGGAGCCCTTCGCCTCCGCCCTGAAGGGAGACTATACCCAAGCCCTCGCGGGTGGCGACAAAGCCATCATGGAGCTGGCCATGGCCACCCACGCCGGTATGAGCGCGAGCGACTATGCCGACGAAGTCCGCGCCTGGATCAAGACGGCCCAACACCCGGAAAAGCACGTAGCCTACACAGACTTCGTCTTCCAGCCAATGCTCGAACTGCTGGCCTACCTGCGCGCGGAAGGCTTCAAGACCTACATCGTCTCCGGCGGCGGCGTGGACTTCATGCGCGTTTTCACCGAAGAGGTTTACGGGGTGCCGCCCGGGCAGGTCGTCGGCTCGGAGCTGAAAGTCCAGTACGAGCTCCGCGACGGCGTCCCGGTCATTATCAAACAGCCTGCCCTCGATTTTATCGATGACAAGCAAGGCAAACCCGCCGGTATCTATCAGCATATCGGGCGGCGGCCGGTGTTCGCAGCAGGCAACTCCGACGGCGACCAGCAGATGCTGGAGCACACCACCATTCCCCGCAATAACGCGGACAAATCCGCCCGCCTGGGCGTGCTCGTCCACCACGACGACGCCGAGCGCGAGTGGGCCTACGACCGCAAGTCTCACTTCGGCCATCTCGACACGGCTCTCGACACCGCCCCCGGGCGCGGCTGGCTGGTTCATTAGCATGAAGGAGGACTGGGCGGTCATCTATCCGGAGAACACCCGGTAAATCCAACCACCTGACAGAATGGCGTTATCGTGTTTGAGTTGCCCACACTTATTCCCCTATAATCCATCAACATGAATATCTGGAAGAGGATCATCCTCGGTTTTATTGTAGTTATCGCCATCATGATGGCGGTGGATTTCAATTCCCTGCGGGAAAACATTCAGATCATTCATCAGGTTGACAACCTGGAGCTCTCGAAGCGCAAGGAGATGATCGAATCCTACCGCGTCGCGTACCTGCTCCAGCGGATCAAATCGAACGTGCGGGAGGTTCTGCTGGAGACCGAGGTTGACGAAAGGCCGCACGAAATCGATCTGGCCAAGAAAGAGATTCTGACCGCAGCCCCCGAGTTGCAGGCCTCGCTGGACGAGTTGAGAGACGCGACCTATCTGGGCTTCGAGCACGAAGGCGAACCCGAAGAAGATTGGGACGAACTGGAGCGACTGGAGTCCTTGCTGGAATTGGTGCCGGACTTCTTTGCCGAGCTGGACAGGCTGATCGAGTTGCACGACGCCGGTAAGTTCAAGGAGGCCGACGATCAGTTCGAGGATGTCCTGGAGCCGATCTCCCGTCAGATGCAGGAGATAGCAGCCGAGGTGTCATCCAGCGCCGAGGAAGAAATCAAATGGGCGATCCAGCAACTGAATATCCGGGTGCGGACGGCGATCCGGCTGGGCGTTTATCTGTCGATTTTGAGTATCTTCCTTTCACTTGGGATCGGTCTGCTGATCTCGCGTTCCATCTCAAGACCGTTGATGAAGCTCGTGGAGAGCGCGGACGAGATCGGACGGGGGAATCTGGAAACCACGGTCGAGCTCAACACAAAGGGCGAGCTGCAGTTGCTGGCCGGATCGTTTAACCAGATGGCACACGAGCTGAAGCTGAAGATCGACTCGATCGACAACGTGAACAAAGAGCTCCTGGAGTCGAACCGGACGAAGGACACCTTTTTCTCCATCATCGCCCACGACCTGAGAAACCCCTTCAACGCCATCCTCGGGTACTCCTACATCCTCTCCGAGGACTACGACAAGTTTGACGATGAGGAGCGCCTCCAGTTCATCAAGGAGATCGACCGGTCCTCGCGGATCACCTTCGAGCTGCTGGAAAACCTGCTGCATTGGGCCCGCTCGCAGAGCGACAAGATCAAGATCGAAAAGGCGTCCATCGACCTGAACGAGGCCGTGGGGGATTCCTTCGCCTCACACGCGGCGACGGCCAAGTCCAAAAGCATCGCGCTGGTCAACCAGGTCCCGGCAGGGATGACGCTGGAGGTCGATCACGCCACTTTTGCCGTGATCTTAAACAACGTCGTCAGCAACGCACTCAAGTTCACGCAGGACTGCGGCGAGGTTGTCGCTACGGCCCGAAAAGACGATCAGAGCGTTATCCTCACGGTCAGGGATACCGGGGTCGGCATGAGCGAGGATACCCTGAGCAAACTCTTTCTCGTCCGCGGCGTAAAATCCACGCTCGGCACCAGGAGCGAGAACGGCACCGGCCTGGGACTGGCCCTGGTCAAGGACTTCACCGAACGCAATGGTGGCCGGGTCGAGGCCAAAAGCCAGCTCGGCAAGGGCAGCGAGTTTATCTTCACCTTTCCAGCCTGAGTCTCCGACACTGTCCCGGCGATATTCCGCCCGTACAGCCCCCCCTCACCTCAGTCCCCTTGACCGCATCGTTCCAGCCATCAAACGAACGATAGAGCACGGTACAATTTGCGCAGGCAGATCACAGGGAGCACTATCTGCGAAATGGCAGGATCGGTATCCCGGTAGAACCGTTATTTGATTTTCGGAGTCAGTCAATTTTTGCGCTTAAAGTTCCTTCTCAGCCTTCGCTGTCGCCACTTCGTCTCGATTGAGCCCATCGCTCACGGAACCATCGTCCAGAGAATTTCTCTTCGCATGGCGAAGTACCTCCAGCAGCTCACGCAGGTTGATCCCGCCTCCGATCAAGAACCAAATCGTGACAATCACAGCCTTAACGAGCCCGATCCCGAGGAAGACTTCCCAGTAGGTGAACCACCAGTCGTCGCTCCATCGCTTATGAAGGTTCATCAGGGAGATAACGGCAAAGGCACTAAACAGGGTCAGGGACCAGGCTAGCGTGAGGTAAAAGATGAACTTGTCCCGACGGTTAAAATCCTTGCCCGGCTTAAGGACGTGCCACCCCAGGCGAGGGCGCGCTTGCCCATACTTCTCGGGGTGTTCTGTCAGTTTGGCGTATTTGCCCCGGTGGAGCATGCGATCGAGATTGAACGCCTGCCGTTGTGTAAGCGAAACGATAACGTACAGGCTGAGGGAAATCACCATAGCCGCAAAAAGCATCTGCTGCCCATCAAAGGGGAAGTCAGGGTCAAGCTGCTTGACCAAGATGCCGCCACAGCCGATCACGCTGCCCGCAATCATGGCGACAAAGGCTGCTGGTGTCGTACCACGCCGGGAATACAGCCCGCCGATGATGGCCGCTCCCGCTCCGCCCAGAAATATCGCTCCCGTCAGTGACATGAAGAGCAGAATGTATTGGGTCTGCCGGAACAACAGGCTGAAAAAGAATGCAAAAACCGCCACTCCCAGGATAGACACACGTAGCCAGAGCATATGCTGCCTGTGCGAAAGGGGCCGCCCGCGAAGCGGGACGATAACATCCTGAATCAGGATACTGCCCCAAGAGTGCATGTACGTGTTGTCGGTGGAAACTGCCGAGGCCAGCATGACGGTGGCAAACAACCCGAGCATGCCAGCCGGCAGCAATTCACGGATGACAAGCGGTGTCGTCAGCTGTTTCTGAAGTTGTGCATCCCCCACAGCGCCCAACGCATCCCTGGCGGCCTGAGACTGAGGCATGAAATCCGTGCTGTGCATCACCACAAAAGCCGCCACAGGCAGAAAGATCGGTAGCAGCGTGGTCACCGCCGTGCGCCACTGGGCCAGGATTTTTCCCATGCGTGCCTCGTGCGGCGAACGGGCGGACGAATTGTAAGCCTGCCCCCCTTGCCAAGCCATGGTCCAATAAAATGCCCCGAAGAGATTCACGAAAAAAAAGAAGGCATTGAAGTGCTTCACCTCTCCGGCATCAAACGGGTTGACGCGCGAGTGCCCGCTATCGCTCAACGAGACCAAGGTCGATTTCACCGTGTCCATATTGAAGTGGAGCACGAGGAAGATCAAGGTGACCACCAATACAACATTAACGAACTGAGCTTGGATAAAGTCCGTCACCATAATAACAACCTGTCCACCGGTAAGTGTGAAAAAGAGAGCCAGCGACAGCAAACAGATCATCACCACCGGATAGGTCTGCACATCAAATTCCCCGACGCGAAATGCTTCCGGAAGACCACAAAAATACACGAAGAAACGAGCGGTAACGGCCGGGAATATGCCGTAATTAATAATGCCCGAAAAGAATGCTAGTCCCCCAGCGAAAATGCGAAATTTACGTCCATAGCGCAACTCGAAGAACTGCCCCAGAGTCATCGCCCGGGTCTGCCTGTAGCGGTAGATAACCCATCCACTGGTGGAGATAATCAGGCCCGCCGGTAAAAGCATAAGATGCCAGAACGCCGGGACAAAACCGGCCAGATAGTACATCTCGAAGTACGCAATAAGATTAATCGCTCCAAGGCCCGATGCCCCTTCGGCCATCGTCACCAGATAGCGCCCCGCGGCCCGATTTGCCGAGAGAAAATCGGCCACGCTACGTGTGTAACGCTTTAAAAATATCGTCACCACAAGTAGCAGAGACGTAAATACAATCAGGATAATCCAGTCGATTAAAGTCATCGAAAATTACTCGTTATAAGTGGAGGTCAGGCATCCATCCGCCCGACTCATGGTAGATATTGAAAAAGAGTTTCTCTGCCATAGCGCATGTGATGACGCATCAGCTCCGCGGCTTGATCCGGCTCTGCCTTAGCCAAGGCCCGTAGCAGATCGAGATGGTCGTCGGACATGACCTCCGCGTGCGCTGCCTGATAAAGCTGGATAGCCATAAACATCTTCTTACACATCACATGCTGGTAAGCGGAAATGAGAACGGGGATACCCGACAAACGCACAAGCGCGGTGTGGAATTCACTCTCAACGTTCCAGGAGACCCGAATATCCCGGTAACCCTTATTCGCAGAAACGGCCAAATGCTCTAATGTTGCGTAATGCTCCAGAACCGAACGGCCACAGTAAATACGGGCGGCCTGACACTCCAAGGCTTCACGCAGAATGAACTGTCCGCGCAAGTCCTCCATTCGCATGCCGCATACACGGGTTCCCTTCCGGGGGATCGACTCTAGAATGCCATCCGCTTCCAACTGAACAATAGCTTCCAGGACCGGCGCCACACTGACATTGAGATCTTCGGCGATTTGCCTGCGATTAAGCAGGTCCCCCGGAGCAATCTCATTTCCCATCAACTTTTCCAGCAAGTGATCGTAGACAACTTGGGAAAGGCTGATTTGAGGCGGCTTACCTCTTCGATGGGCACAACGTGACTTTACATGAACCATAATGAGAAGGCATTCAGAGTATGCATAAGACGCGCGAGATGAGATGACCGACAGGATTCCAGAACCATCTTAACGGGCAGACGTCACGCTCCTCGAAGCATAAAGATTTACCAGCAAGCACGTGCAGTAGTATTCTCGAAAACCAGTCGTGAGTTGAGCCATTCCCCCTTTAGCGTTCCAGGCATTTCAAGGTCTAGCCCGTTGTTGGTCGCACAACCCACGCATTACCACTCTCCCCTTCTCCCGAATTGCTTGTGAATGGCCTGGCTTGACTGTCGGGAGGCTTCCTTGATCTCATTCAAGACTTGCTCATAGGTTTTTCCCGACGCTGAGCGCCCAGCTGGAATCACGGTGTTGCATTCGTTGCGATCCATGAATTCGGAAGCTTCGAGCAGACCGGCTTCGTCTTCAGGAGGAATGACGATAAAACCGTGCTTATCCGCGTGAATTAAACGGCCAGGCTCAACCGCGACTCCAAAAACTTCCACGCACTCCCCCCACCGCACTGGAGTACTAAAGGCATGTCCGATGCACATACCGCGCGCCAATGCCTTAAAACCAGCATTCGTCATTTCGTCCACGTCGCGAATTGCCCCGTCCGTAATCGTGCCAACACAGCCGAGGGATTTGTGGATATTGCTGTTCACCTCTCCCCAAAAGGCACCCTTTAGCACGGGCTTGTCCAAGTCCTGAACCACCGTGATCTTGGGACCGGGCACCGAGGCGACATAGGCATAATACTCGCTCCAGGCCGAAGCATTATCTTTGTGGACGGGATTACTGGGCTCAAAAACGACCGTCACTGCCCGGCCCACCATCGGGCCCATCTGAGGCATAAAGTCGCGGACAGGCTCTAGGTTGAAACATTCCCGGCTGATATCGCGATCGGTGACCTGCTCCCAGCCGTTGTATATGGTCGGAGTGTTCCACCGCTTGAGCGCCAGCATCGTTCGGTGATCCAGGACCGACGGCCCCAGGTTGTTGCCCACCCCCTTGTGCGAGGTTCTCTGACAGTCATCAATATTCATTATAATTATTATATACTAATTAATAAGAGTAAATTCATTTATACGACAGCTGGTCCTAAACGATCTAGTCGTTACGAAAGGGCAGAACCCCGTCGGCGTAGAGGTCTGCCTTGCTGATATGGTGGATCGACCCGTCCGCGAAACAGACTACAGCCATGCCTTGATGGCCCTCGGCCATACGGGGAAATCCTAGGCTCGGTCTGGAGTTGTTGTTAATGTAAAAGGTCCCGATCGGCTCGTTACCAGGACCGCTCTGCTCTGCACTGGACAGCAGCACCGTATGCCCGGGACGCTCAATCTGAGCCAGCGAAAGCGAACCTGCTTCGAACCCCCGAATCGGACCACGTGTGCTGTCGTAGAGTACCCCGAAGTCGCCACGACGATAGTTATGTGAGTTGGCATTGGGGTCATAAAAAACACCCGGGAGTTGATTCTCAGGCGCAGGCGGTGGGACAAAGTCCGGCTCAACGTAGGGAATTATTCGCTGGTTCCAGAAGGGTTCCTGCGCGCTCGGTCCGTTGGTAACTGTCGAGGTCAACGGGGGCAGTTTACCGTGCTCGTTCTGGTAGTAGGTCAGCCCCAGGTATATTTGGCGCAAATTAGACAACGCCGTTGTGGTATTGGCCTTCTGCCGCATTTGGGAGATATAGGGAAAAACGAGCACAGACAGAACAGCCAGCACAGTAATGACAGCGAGTAGCTCGATCAGGGAAAAGGCACGAGACGAGTGGGTCACCGCCGCAGGGGTATTTGTCGGCATATGTGGTAACATAACAATGGAAGTAATTGGGGCAATATTATGGGTAGACGTAAGCTCTCAGATAACCATCGGTATTTTGACAACAATCTTCATAACTCCTTCGCCACAACCGCGGTGATGGCAACCCGGCTTATGGAGATCTTCGGGAAAGAGAACTAGCAACTCGCCGGCACTCAATCCGCAGGACCAGTCCCTGGAACTGTCGGCAAAGAACTGAATATCCTTATCCTCGTCATAGGATCCTAGCGGTTCATGACTGGGCACACCAGTACCGATGACGAGCCGCTCGCTACCGGCCATGATGTAGTGCGCATCGGCATAACGACGGTGCCCTTCCAGTTGACGCTCTGAGGAATCAACCGTTTCATAGCGCTGCACCAACGCATAGGAGCCACGATTCCCGATCTCATATCGACCAAGAGCAGTGTCGGGCGATATGGTTTTGAGGTACTCCACCATTTCGCCGAAGAGGGGATGCACAGGTACATAACGACCAGCAAGAGAGAGTTCAGTATGAATCATCGTAAAGGCTCAAGGGTTAGATCATACGCCACCAATAGCAGCGCGGAGGAGATCACTATCATTCGTAAAGCCATGTGCGAGGCAGGGTGAGAAGGATGGTTGAAGCCGCCGTATCAAGAATGCCCGGCCCCCGACTGCGTCGAAGGGTAATCCAGAGCTCATCGCCATGGAAAAGAAGGCTGGGATAATCCACTCCGTGATCGGGATCGTGCACGAGAATCTTACGCCGCTCCATCGGCCACGACCAGCCGCCATCGGTACTGACCGCAGCAGCAATAGTGCGTCGGGGTCCGAAGTGGTGGTACTCCAGGTCAAAGGTAGGCGTCCACAACAGCAGGAGGTCGTCGGTTCCTGGAATCCTGGCGATGTAGCCCGGCGCAGATGGACTGGTAATCTCCAGACTACTCGGCCCAGACCAGGTGTTGCCCCGGTCATATGATCTGCTCCCAAAGAGTGTGCCCATAGCCGTTCGAGCCACGAGCAGCAACGAACCGTCCGGGCACTCCGCAATGCTCGGCTCCAGAATGCCAGTATCCAGCCAAAAGTGGTCGCCACGGCCCTGCTCAGGTTCAACATGAGGTGCACAGATCGGTTCGCTCAGCTGCCAGTTGGCTCCACTGTCGTCGGAGTACGCCACCCGCACATGGATCGTCTGCCCCCACCCCATGCTCTGGTGGCAGGGCAGCAGGAGGCGTCCGTCAGAAAGGATGGTGAAGCGATCATGGCAACCGGTGATATAGTTACCCTCGGCCACCGTCAGAGGCTCGGACCACGTACGCCCCTCATCCTCCGAGAACAGGATATGGCGGCAGGCGCGCTTAAGCGCCTCGCGATAGCTGTAGGCCATGGCCAGCCGACCATCAGGAAGCCGCCTCAACGCGGGCGACATCACATTCATCGCGTTCGCCGGAGTTTCAACCAAGACGCGTGTGTCCGACACGACCTCGCCTTTCGCTGAGACTTCAACACAGGCGATGTGGCCCTTCGAGTTATCGTGTACTCCCACGTGCTCACCGTAGGCAACAAGCACATCGCCGTTGCGAAGAGCTACACATGAGGCCTCGCTCTTCCTACCGAAACGCTCGGTCGCGGGCGCGACCTCCTTTGCCTCAACGGCGTAACAAGTATCCTCCACTCGGAAAGGTTTGGGCAACAATGCGGCGAGTTCCGCCTTGGTATAGGTTTTGTTCATATCGTTTATTCCTTCGCCATGGCTCGGTTCACGCCCACGGGCAGTTCAAAATATGTTTTGTCACCGTCGACTGTCGTTTCGAGTGCGACCGGATTATCCCCGCCCTCCACGTAGGCGACGACTTCCTTCACTGGCCCGGCCAGCCCCACACGCATGGGCTCGCCCTGAGGCACCGGAACAAGCTCGCGTCCCTCCGGCACTTTTCGCACGACAACAGCCCCATTGGTAGCCACCTCGCCAAAGTCGAGGACCTTTTGGGCGATATTGAGATCCTCTTCATAAGGAATCGGGTCCTCTCCAGGGGGTGGGGCCTGCTCGGCCTCAGATATATTGATGCTGACGATCTTGTCGCCCTCGCGCTCAACTTCCATCGTAGCGATACGCATCTGGTTGAGCCGGTGCACCAACTCAGGCCGGGGGGTCGCACCGGTGGGATGAGTCATCCCGACGACGATGTCGTATTTGTCGGTCTTGTTCGGACCGCCAGTACGAGCGTCTTTGGTCGGGATGCTCAGACGGCGCTTATCTGAATAGCTGTGGTCAGCCTGCCAGGTGGAAGTAACGATCTCCCCGGGCTGGTCCAGGCTGTGAAAAACCGGTCGTGATACCGTCGATCCCGCGTCACGAAACATCCAGAAGCTGCGGTAATCGTATGGTAACGTACGGTCCGCATCCCAGACCACTTCCATCTCGAAGGCACCATTCCCCAAGTCCTTCCACTCCCCCAGCCTGGGTATGATCGGAGGCTGGTTTTCGACCGGAGTCCAGGTATGCGAACGTGCGTCAGCATAGATCACGTCCTCGTATTCAGCGTAATCGCTAATCTGGCCATCGCGCAGTTCCGTGCCGGCGGTACAGCGCGGACCACGCGTGGCACTGCCCCAGGCGGGCAGGTCCAGTCCGTCTATCTTCCAAGGCTCGTCAGTGTAGTTAACCCAGACAAGCTGATCCCCGTCATAGGTGGCACGCAGGCGCTGCCATTGTCCCGTCTCCGCCGCCTCCACCGGGGAGATCCACTGCCCGTCAGCCGTCTGGTATTCCAGTTTGCGAATTTTCTGGTTAATGTACCCCTCTCCAAAGGCGCGCAGCAAGTGGTACTCACGAACGATAGCATGGACGTGCGGGGTATTGCTGTTGAGTTGACGACCAATGAAGCCCATTCGACCGAATCCAACCTCCATGGCGCGATAGCGGTCCAGCTCTCGATCGGTCATCTTATAGCTGCTCCAGCCAGGCTTGAAGCCCCAGGGCAGCCAGCGTTCGTAGTAGCCGACGCCATGATTGGCCTGCTTATTGTGGACCTTAAGCAACGAAGCCAGCGGCAGCAACTTGCGGTCGAGCATGTTGTTCATGTACGCGTTGCAGCCGCCGTCCCACAGCCCCGCTAGCGAAGAGGCCAACATCTCGGTGACCACCGGACCGTCGCGCATGTCGCGCATTGCCTGAAAGTAACGCTTTTGCTCCAGGGCAGACAGACGCAGGATGCCGGGGTCGACGTCATTGGCATCATAATCCACCTTCCAGTGCGGCATCACATCGTGGAAGGTCAGGTTGAGATCGTACGCCTCGGTCGCCTCGGCCGCGCGTGGCTCGGCCAGCTCCATGTGCCTCGACGGTTTGACGAAAAGCATGTTTCCTCCCGCGCGCGGCAAGGGCGTTCCATCGGGATTGAGCGCAAGAAAGCCCTCATACTGTGACGCGTAAGCGTTGGAGATATCGTAGTAGTTCTCGTGCAAGCAAAACCTATGACCGAGCTTGTGTGCGCCGACTGACAGCTCGCGCAGGCCAGCATCTCCGCCCAGCCCGTCGTTGGCGGGCATCATGTCAGGATTACTGCGGTCGAAGCCCTTGTTCTGCCAGTAGTGCAGGATGATGAGAAGGCTGTCCACGCCGTAACCGTTGAGCTCTTCGAGCAAAGCCAAGTGATCGGCAAACGTGCCTTCAAACATGTCGAGCACGACTCGATTCTCGAATTCTTCCAGATAGGGTGATGCCGGCCAGGGCGAATTGGCCAGGGTTTCCGGATAAGCATCAGACACCGTCAGATAAAAGGTCTCACGCAGCGTCATACGCGTGCCGTCTGTCATCGTGTTGTAAACGGCACCATCGGCCCGCAATTGCGAAGCATCGGACTGCCACACATCCGGAAACGACGCTGCAAAATAGCCATCCGCAATACGGCAGGACGGACCGCCGATCTCGTACTCGCTTGGGATGGCCTCGCCCTTGATGGCAACGGTGACGGAATTAAACACAGGTTTGTCCGCGACCATACCGACTTCCAGCGATTTGCCCACGGCCTTCACTGTAAAACGCATCGTGGCCGTACCGACAGCGGGGTCAGTGAACTCGTAATCGGCCACCAACGCGGCGCCCAGCTGCTTTGCCCCCAGAAAACGCGCTGTGGCCGACGCAGTGATCTCCCCCTCGCCCATCTTGCTCAAGTCTACGGTCTCATCGGCAGCTTGGCGCGCCCGCTCGGCCTCATCGAACTCCGTCACCTCCGGTGCCATGGTCACGCGCAGGCTGAAGGGGTTGACGACTTCTCTCCCGTTATCGCGGATACACAGCCCCTTCAGTAATCCCCTCTGCGGAGCAAAAATGTACTCCAGCGTGTCGTCGACCCCGCGGCATGTAAACACATACAGGCTCTCCTCCTGCCGTAGCGAAGTCGTCATCTGCTCGCGGGGAGTTGGGGCGGACGACATCGCCTCTGCCCCGTTATAGGGGAGAAGGTCCTGCGCCAAACAGGAAGAGCTTAGCCCGGGCAGCAGAGTGGCCAACAAACAAGTCGCCATTACTGTTCTCCGGCGGCTTCGAACCTGGGTAAACAACGGGAGAAGGGGGAGGGATCGGAAAGTGTTCATGCAATGAGAAAACATATCTAACGTGCAACGACCGAATAAGGCCGTCGATAAACATCGAATAAAGACAAAGAGCAAAAGATGACCTTAATCGGCGGACACCCGGCGGCGGTAGCGCCGCAGGACGAGTCCAATCAATAAGCTCGAGCCGACGAGCAACACCGTACTGGCTGGCTCGGGAATGGAGGAAAGCTGAACATTCGCTGTAGTGAAGCTTGGTGTCCCTGATGAAGTCCCCATCATGAAACTCGAACTGCTCCCGATACTCGGGGCGGTAAGCACAAGACCGCTCAGCTCATAAACAACGCCACCGCCGGTGCCCAATTGCTCAAGCGTGATCGATGAAGTGGTCGTGGTACTGCTGGTCACTTCCAAATCCACCACTAGCCGGTACCATGTATCCATGGCCAGCGTAGGCGTACCTGCTGCGTAATCGAAACTGCTCGTCGAACTCGTCGTCATGAGCTGGATTTGCGGATCTGAGCCATTGGCCTTCACACGGAAGCCGAAGATCGTTGTCGAGCCACCACGCAGAAAATAAGATATCGCATTGCCGCTGTCCAGCGAATCGAGGCTAAAATCCACGGTCAACTGAACTTGATCGCCGGTAGTAATCGTCCACGCGCTGGAGCCCGCATTGGCCCCAGTGGCCAGAGTGGCTGAGACAAGCCCGTCGCCAGTCGTTGGACGGACCAACGTCACTTCCTTTCCGGCCGGGGTATAGTCGTTGAACGTCTGAGCCGCTCCGACCGTCGCGGCGGAGTTGCCGCTGGCACTAACAGACCACGGGCTGCCAAGCGCACCATCCGCGTAGTTGAAGACATCGTCAATGTACACTAATTGCGCATGCGCCGTAGTCAGCAAACCAAACGCAAAAGGACACAGCAGGAGGTGGGGTAATAGTCTCTTCATATATAGGTGGGGTTAGGGTTTAATACAGTGATAATGCATTATGTAGAGTTATGAATCTGTTCTTGCAGCCTTGACGTATGCGCCGCTTATCGGATCCAAGCCAACTGGGTGGAAGAGGCCATGTCCCGGTCTCCAGTGGACTCCTCCTCAACCAATGGGAGTTGGCCCACTTCCTCGATGACCTTCCAGTTCGGCTCTTCCAGCGTACGTCCCATTTCCGCGCCCTGGGCCACAAGTGTATCCTGAATGGTTGAAAGGGACGCCTCCCGTACGGAAACACCCTGCGCCAAGGCAAGTGCCGCGGCAGTGCCTGCGGCCTGACCCTGCCCCATGCAGATGGGCACCACACGCGTGGAAGCCACCGCCTCATGGGTAGCCGACAGGCATTTTCCCGCCATGAGAAGCGAGTCCACATCGCGAGCGATGAGGCTCCGTAGCGGTATCGTGTAGGCCTGGACATTGCGAGAATCGACCCACGTACCCGCGGGCCGATGAATATCGATGTGGTAACCGCCCATGCAAACAGCATCTTCGAAGACGCGGCCATCGATCAGGTCCTCAGCCGTGATCACATAGTCGCCCATGATACGGCGGCTTTCACGCACCCCCAGCATGGGAGCGATCTCGCGCAAGGACGCCCCGGCAAAGCCCGGAACATACTTCTGGAAGAAATTCACAATCTGCGGAATCTGCCGGTAAATGCGCGAGTACGCCAAAGAAAGGCTCCCCGCGTCGGTGGGGTCCAGCCCCAGCACGCGAGTCATGACCACCAGATACTCGTCAGGCCGATGGGTCTTCACGCCAACGACACGGGTTTGCGGAATATCGAGATCACCCGCGGCCCGGGCCTTCTCCATCAGCGGAGCGAACCCGCCACAAATAATCGCATCCATACTGTCGATGCGCTTAACCATCTTCTCCCACAGGTCGGGATAAGGGCGAATCCACTCGCGGTAGTTGTTCGCGGGGTCCTTACAGCCAGCGATGAAAGCCGGACGGTCCACCCCCCCTAGCCTGAAGACAAGCGTGGGTGCCTGCACCAGTCCGTCAGCGGTACGCCCTTTTTCCCAATCGACGCCACCGCGAGCGGCCACGTCTCCGTCACCCGTACAGTCAATCGTGATGTCGGCACGCACCTCCACACGTCCGCTTTTGTTTTCGACAATGACGCCGACAATGCGGTCGCCCTCGCGCAAGGTGTCAACGACCTGACTCTGGAGCATGACGTGTACACCAGCTTCCTCGCACATCTCAATCGCCTGAATCTTCCACGCGTGAGTGTCGATACTCACCGTCGAGCCGCACTTGGGATCGAAGACGAAGTCCGATGCCCCCTTGACCGCTTGCAACCGGCGAACAATCTCAAGCGGCAACCCTTTGACGAGTAGCCGATAGTCACGATCATGGAACCCCAGCCACGGCAATGTGGCACTGATCCCGCCGAGGAAGCCCTGGTATTCGATAAGTGTAGTCTTGGCACCATTACGTGCGGCCGCCAACGCGGCACAGAGTCCAGCCGCACCTGAGCCAACAACCAATACTTGTGTCTTGTAAGTCAAAATCATCAGGAAAACAAAAGCATTAAAATAGAAACCTTATGTGTTTCCGATTATATGCTTAATTCTTCTACTTTTCTATGGAAACTTTCGAACCTTTATAGTAAAAAAGAAACATAATGGATCCCCTCACTCGGCTGCTCAACCGTTACCAGGCCAACGTCGACCAACCGTTGGGCTCGGTCACGCGAGTGGTGGAATTCGGCTACAAGGGAATGCCTATCGAAGCGTCAGTGCATTCGGAGGCTCGAATCATCATTTGCCTGCGAGGCACAGCCCACTACGCAGCCCAGCATGGGCACGTTCGACTCCGGGCGGGCGACGGTCTTTTTATTGCCCCGGGTAAGTGGATCCAGGCAACGCCGCAACGCCATTACCTCACACTCGGCGTCGTCTTTGAATCGGCGGCACCGCGCTGCTATCTTTCCCTGCCTGAGCGTCAGCCTGACCGCAGGTGGACGACGTGCCTGCCCGAACAACTACGCTGGCCATGCGCCCTGCCAGAAGAGGGACACACGCTCTGCCGTCTGCTGGAGCGCAAAGGCGGCAATGATCGCTATTACCATGGGCTGTTTGAATCTTTACTGGCTCACTGCCGACATACCCTTGCCCAGCCTCCAGATAACCTCCCGAGCAAGGCACTGATCACCTGGCAAGCAGCAGAAGGTTACTTGGCCGACCACCTACACTTGGCCGTCGGGAGGGAAGAAGTAGCCGCCTACCTGCATATCCACCCCAACCACCTCTCACGTCTGTGTCTGCGCTTCGCAAAGATAAGCTTTGCACGCTACATGCAAGACAAACGCCTGGAACGCGCCCGTATCCTACTGGCCGACCCGAGTCTGAACGTAGGAGAAGTTGCCACACGCACTGGTTTTGGGAGCGCTAACTACTTCATTCGCCTTTACCGCCAGCGTTACGGCACCACGCCCGCAACAAGCCGCCCAATGCCAGAGAGCTAGGGCCTGTTCAGATAAACGGAAAAGATGGAAAAACGAGGAATTTTCGAGACAGAAATGAGCTTTTGAGACGAGGTGAATCCAGATTCATCGAGTCGAAAAAGGTCATCTTCTGGCCGAAAAGACCCATTTTAGCCACTTTGAGCGTTTATCTGAACAGGCCCTAGACAAGGTTATGAACCGGTCGAGCCTGCGGTCATTTCAGCTTCGTCGAAAGCCGGCGACATGTCGCTGAGCGGCACCTGGCTAGCCAAAGCCGAATACGCCTTTTCCACACTGAATGCTCAGCAAGTCAGCCAGGCCCCGAAACCCCTGACCACCGGACCCCGCCCCGCAAGACCTATCCAGTTACCTCTTCAACGGCATGATAAACCCCATCATCCCCTATGCCATCAGCGGTGTCATCTGGTATCAGGGCGAGTCCAATGCAGAACGCGCCTATCAATACCGTACTTCTTTTCCCCTCATGATCGAGGACTGGCGTAACCGGTGGAATCAAGGGAATTTCTCTTTTTATTTTGTCCAATTGGCAAACTATAAAGACAAGGTAACAGAACCCGTAGAAAGCAGTTGGGCAGAGCTGCGCGAGGCACAAAACCTCACGCTCTCCCAACCCAAGACCGGCAGGCTGCTATCATTGACTTGGGCGAGTCAGGCGACGTCCACCCTCGCAACAAAATACTCGTGGGGAAACGCCTGGCACGTATCGCCCTGGCGAACGAATACGGCCAGGCCATTCCCTACTCCGGCCCGGTTTATGACTCCATGACCATTAAAAACGACAAGGTGATACTTCACTTCACCCAGACAGAGGGAGGTCTCGTCGCACAGTCGATGCCCGACACCTACATCGTACAGTCAGAAAGCGGAAAGAGCTGTCTTTCCAGTCACTGTGAGCATTCCCTCAAACCTGCTACGGCAATGAGCAACCGCAGGCTAAACAACGACACGAAACACTCGTGAGCACAGTCCGACACAGAACGGTTGTCGTAACGGGTGCCTCTTCCGGTATTGGCGAGGCTGCGGCCCTCAAGGCATGGGCTACACTCGGGCTACGCCCTCATTGCTCCCAAGCCTTGAATAGCATCGGTCAGGCCAATAAAGCGGCGAACTCACGTGTGAGCGCGCTCATCAACGGCTCACCGTTCAGGTAACGGCGGCACTCCTCCAGAGCCCACTCGCCCATACGGAAACATTCGCGGCCCGTAGACCCGGCAATGTGCGGGGTAATAAACACGTTAGGAAGCTCTAGTAGTTGAGAGTAGCGCGCGTGAGACACATCCGTCGCGTAAAACAAGCTCTCGTCTTGAATGACATCCAATACCGCCGTCAAATCCTCACGCCTGCGCAGGACATTACACATGGCAACCTCGTCCACAATTGCCCCACGTGAACTGTTGATAAACGTCGCATATCGGGGCATGGATGCCAGCATGGAGCCGGTAATCATGTTCTCGGTCTCCTTCAGCCAGGGAGCGTGAAGGCTCACGACATCGCATTGCTCAAAAAGCGCTTCAAGGCTATCGATCCTTTGCACGTTCAACTCCTGAAACAATGCTTCGCTCGCGAATGGATCATAGGCGACAACATCGACATCGTACCGAGTTAGCATCTCGCAAACAAGGCGTCCAATCGCCCCCAGGGCGATAATGCCGACCGTCGTCCCCCTGTACATACCGGGAATAGCCTCTCTGTCCGTACATAGCTTACCGAGCTTGATATTCTGGCAGAGCCTGAACGCATGCTTAAGCGACAGGATAATGAGCGCGCAGGTGTATTCTGCAACCGGGACGGCGTTAGCCTGATAGCTACTGGTCAAGACAATGCCTCTTTCCCAAAACGCATCGGTCACTACCTTTCGTACGGTGCCAGCTCCATAGAAAAAGGCGCGCAGCCCGGGTAGGCATGTAAGAATCTCCTCATCCATGATGGGTGCCCCCCATCCGGAAAAGACGATTTCCACGTCTTTAAAATGCTCCGGTCGTGCCAGAATGGTTTCACGGCTGTAAGGCAGGCCGTCATTATCCGTTATTTCACGGACAGAGGAAACGGCCTCTTCACCATAAATAATGCGGAACTGCTCAGCATCCAAAAGAAATATAGAACGTGGTTTCATTCCTATGCCAATATATGTGCTTGCAGTTGAGTTCGCATATTCCGCCCCATCTCTCTGGCCGTGCTCTAGTCCCGCTCACGAGTGATAGTTAACGATCGCGTCCACCTGTAACATCAATCACATCCCACTGAGCAGGTCATTCACTCAGAGGCTCCGCCTGACAGATAGTGATGTTCTTATAAATGCCCGCCCGTTGGTTCATGTGACGCAGGCCGATGCGGCCTTTATTCAGGTTGGGAACATCCGACAAGTCCCACTGATAGTACCGTTCTTCGTCGGGGTTTTGAACTTTCATCAGCAGTTCATTGCCGCGCTTGATCACGGTCACGTGGTGCTGGACGCCCGGTTCAAAAAGCCCTACCGCCGCATAGTCGGGCTTGATTTCCATTTTGTTAAAACTCCCTTCGAACAGTGAACGCGGGTAGCGGCGAGCCCGTATGTAGGCCGACTCCTTGGTTGCCTTCGGATCGTTATCAAAAGCTGCGAAACTGATGTGAAGCAGATTCATGTGGTCGTAATACATCCGCATGTAGGGGACCTGGCGCAGGTCGCTCCACGCTGAGATATCTTCCACATACGGAGCCGGGCCCGCTCCAGTCGCATAGAGATAGACGATGTTCACGTAGTGATCGATCGTGTCCATCCGGGTGTAGTCGAACTCGAGCTTGAGGTCTCCCTCGAAGCTTTGACGCGTCCATAACACAGCATGAGAGGCATGATCATCCGCAATGGGTCCGGCAGAATAGTACAGGCCATTCGGCAGGTTCTTCAGAGTTGCCTTGTGCCCATCGACAAACCAGCGATCCTGCCAGGACTCCAGGCCGGAATCCACCATGGCTTCTTGCCAGGGAGCTTCCTGCGCAGCCTCGAAGGCAGCGCGGTTATTGTTTTCGTTCTGCGATGTCGGGGTTGCCATGGTGTTAACAGACAGGCCGCATATCAAAGAGCCGGCAAGCATCAGGGCCCGGACATGAGTGATGGCGAGGCACCTTGTCGCGCGGGGGAGTTGTTGCTCGGTCATGATTACGGTTTGGTTTGTGGTTTCGGGTTAACGATAGACGCGATCTATAATCGCTTATTCTTGCGAAACAGGCAGGCTATCGCCTTCAGCCACCGGTATTGCGGCACTGGAAGTGTCAACGGTCCATACCGGCCAGCTACCGCTATAGTCGTTCTTCTCCTCACCCAACTTGAGTTGGCTCATGAGGATATCGACCTCGGGGCGGGAGTGGTCGATGAATGCCATCGACCACGTACGGTCGGCACCGTCCGCATAAGGAACGACCTTCTCAAAGGTCTTTACCCACTCGCCACCCTTTTCCTGTTGGATGTACATCTCCATCGCGGTCTGCCCCTCGGTAGAGAGCAGTAATCGATGGCTGCCATCGGGCATTGGCTCAAGGTCCTTGGCCGCGATATCGGCCAACTTGCGGTGCTGCCATGTGTCGCCATCCCAGACAGCCTCCCAGCACTCACTGCGATTATTATAAATGACCAGAAGAGAACCATCCGAATACTCGGAGACCAGGATGCGGTTGACCAGCTTCTCGGCCAGGATGGAACCCGTATCCAGTACGGTGCAGTAGTCCAGCATTTCGTCCAGATCAATGATCTCTCCCAGGTCCGACCCGTCAGGCGCCTCCCAAGTGCCGCTCTCCGGATAAAAGGTCGCCATGTAAGCGTTACGCGAGCCCTGGTTGTGCCCGTTGGGGCCGCCCCGCATCACCCAGACGAAATGCACCCGGGCGGGTTGATCACCGTCGGCAGGTTGCACACTCATGTGGTAGGCGTAAACCTCATCGATGTGGTCGGGGTCTTTCTGGTCCGAGTCGATCGCATTGATATGATCCGACCATGTCTGGCCGCTATCGTCAGAATAGACATAGCCGAACGACCGGTAGGGCCACAGCCGATCACCCGTAACGCTGTAGAAAATATAGACGCGTCCATCCACCGAGAAAATTATCGGATAACAATCATTCCTCGTCTCGATCAATTGATGCGACCACTCCCCCTCCATGGAGTGGGGCTCCGGCGCGCGGGCGATCTGCAAATTGTCGTTGTGGTCGGCCCAAGTGATGAGGAGGTGCCCGTCCGGGGCCATCGCCATATTGGGATAATTGTGGTAATCCCAGGTACCCACATAGTTTAGTTTACAAATCGTCTTTTCCGGTGACCACTGCCCGGTGGCGTTATCGTAGCTCATCCCCATAACGCTCATCCCGGGCCCATTCCAGCAGATGAATGTTTTGTCCACGACCGGGTCGTAGAGGCCGTAACCATGCGGACGACGGCAACCATAAGTCGCGTTGGTGGCAATTTTAGTGAACGCCGCGTCCACTTCAGCGGGCGCTTGACCAGATTCGGGAGCCGACACGGCGGCGGGTTCGACGGGAGCCGCCACGCAAAAAGGGGTCAGCGCCAGCAGGACAAGGCTCCAAAGGGAATATCCAATTTTCATGGTAGAATTCTGTTGATAGTAAATATAATTTTTCTCACCTGCAAAATCTTCGTCCGCTCAAGCCATCAGGCACATCACAAGCCTTTTCATTGCAAGGTTGCCGGTCTGGCTTACACGGTCTTGGTCATACAAGCTACGGCCGCAACGCACGTCTACTTTTGTATCAAAATCCAAATACAAACCTATTATATCGCTTCATAAATAGACAGCCCACCCTGACTGTGGCCGCGTGAACGCGGCCACAGTCAAGAAGCTTCAAGCAAAATATATCCGGAACCCGAGAAGGCTCAACTGCGACGACGACGGATCGCCCGTACCGCGCCCAAAGCCAAAAGCGGAAGGGCAAGCAGAGAGAACATCGACGCGCTAGGCTCGGGAATCTGGTTGTAGGTAATCTCAATGTCGCTCATCGAGAAAGAGCTCATCCCCGCGGGCGTCCCATAGATGACAAAGGTATCGAACGCAGATGTGATGTCAGTCGTGTCAGTAACGGTGGCCGAGTAGCCCGTGAAGTCGATCATCGTGACCGATATCACCATACCGGCGTCTGTGTGTGTCAGCGTCAGGCTCACGTCATAAAAAGTGCCATTGCCAAAAGTCGCTCCCGAGCCGATTTTGCTACCGAGAGTCTCGTAGCAATCGGAAATGGAGCTAATCAAACTATTCGAAGCCGGGTCAAGGCCTGGCACTCGCTCGTAAACGCTTGCCGCATTGTCGCTATTGATACTCAAACCTGTGCAATAACCGGTATAACCGTTGAAGATCGTATTGGCCAGGCCGGCACCATCGGCGCTGATCCGCTCTCCTCCGGAATTGAGGATGCCAATACGGAGCGCGCTGTTGTTGCTCGCCGGATCGGTGACAGAAACGCTGAAGTTGAAACCGATCGATTCGCCCTCTGCCAAGTTGATCGTACCCGAGTCCGTGAAGTAGGCCAGGGCATAGCGTTGAGCGTCAGAGGTCAAGTTACCGGTCGTGTCACTAATGCCGCTACCAAATGTGCCGTACCAGGCTGCCGTCTGAGGCAAGTCCTGGGTCAACCGTTCGCCGGTGGGAAAGTTTTCCGAGAGCAGCGTGGTTGTCGCCGAGGCCATCGAGCAGGCCAACCCGCTCAGGCAGAATGCAAACAAGTAGGGGGATATGAGCTTCTTATTCATAATAGTCGATAGGTATGGGTGGGATATTGATTCAGGAACAAGTATCCACCTTGTGCGGATACTCGGCAATTGATTCTTAAGTCAAATAGTTGCGCACGCTTAGCCATAAGACGCTAAGCTCGTGGGCGAACGCTCAAACCATCGCGAAAAGACCCGGATTCCATGTAGAATCGCGGAGGGGTCAAAACACCACAGACCTGCTTGTGGATCAGCGAGACGAGAAAATCTATCGTATTAGCACTCAAATGCTCAAAGGTCTCATCGAAGCCAGCCAAGTCCTTGTTTTTTTTATCGTCATGATGGACAATCCACTGCGAAAACCCAATCTGCTCGGGGACTTTCCAGCCTTTTTCCAGTAAAGCTTCATAATGTGGAGGATGGCCGATAACCGCATCCAGGCGATGACGACGCACCCACTCGTCAATCTCATCAGCCTTGGCCTGCTCGCGTGTGTAGGGTGGCACATGCTTAAGGCCGTTTCTTTGTGCATAGAGGAGATAGGCACCGTACTTTTGTCCGTCCGTTCGTTTATCCAACGAGT
Source organism: Verrucomicrobiota bacterium JB024 (assembly GCA_030673825.1). Lineage (GTDB taxonomy): Bacteria > Verrucomicrobiota > Verrucomicrobiia > Opitutales > Cerasicoccaceae > Ruficoccus. Next base: position 39,767 of record JAUTCS010000034.1, read on the forward strand.
CCGGCAAACAGAATCCGACCCGGCGATATCCCCGCGCCTGCAACTCCTCCAGATGGATCAGGGTATTCTGGAAATGGTGCGTGCTGGCACGGTTGAAGTGCGGTTCCTCCACCGAATAGCCAATGGCCACAACCGGCCATCTATCCCATTCACCCGACAAACGGGTTTGCCGGGTGAATGGACCAATGATCACGCCACGCAGCCCTTGGTTCCACCAGATGGACTGCAGACGCTCCATGCTGATGTCCAAACGCCCGAGGTTGTATTCGATTAAATTATAGCCGAGTTCGGAGGCTCGTTGGCTGGCATTTTCGTACACCATCTTTCCAAAGGGTACCTGCGGCCCCATGTCAGTCAGATAGGCCAGGCCGCTTCGCACATCCTGCGGGCGTACAGCATTGCGGTAAGAGCTCAGCGCACTCAGTCCCGCATCCGGAACATACCCCATCTCTTTAGCCAGCGCCTGGATTTCCTCACGCTTTTGCTGCGATATCCGGCTGTAGTTACGTAAGGCCAGTGAGACCGTTGAAAGGTGTACCCCGGCTCGCTCGGCTACTTGTTTTAATGTCACTCGCCGCTTCATGCGCAACTAATTGAATTACTAAGAGATTGCGCAAAGCCATGACAACTTCTAAATTACAGCTTTTAAATTCAGACACAGCTGACACAGCCGATATTTTGCGGTGCCCCCCTACCCTTTCCTGGTGCAACGCAGTAAGAACGTCACGAGGAACTACAGATGAATCCCGTGTAAATGAGAACCCCTCTAAAGGCATACTCACCCCAATCCAGCAAGCCCGTGTTGAGAAGATAAAAATCTGTCCCAAGCCTGATTTTGGCTCTCCCATCATGCCCTGTCGCTTTCCCCCAAAACGTTCGCAAACCGACAACCATTCACGGCAGCCGGGTTTCGCTCTCATCTTGTCGCTGACTTTGATGGCCTTCCTTCTGCTCCTGCTGGTCAGCCTGAGCACGCTGATACGGGTGGAAACAGCGACCACAGAACGCAGCAACTACCAAATCGAGGCTGAGCAAAACGCCCTTCTGGGGATCAAGACCGCACTCGGTCAACTGCAGAAGCTCGCCGGACCGGACCAGCGCGTAACAGCGCCGGCAAATATCGATGAAAATACCGCCAACGGGAAGCAGTATTGGACAGGAGTATGGAGATCCGGCACCACAGGCGGCGCGACGGCAAACGACTTTGAAGGCTGGCTCGTCTCCCTGCCCGACGGTGTCGGAAACACCCTCGACCAGCGCGAGGCGGCGGATGTGAATTGGAGCGACTTTAACCCTGAGTGGGTGACGCTGGTCGGTGCCGGCACCGTCGAAGGTGGACAACAGGCAGATTACGTTGTCGCGGGGAAGGTCAGCATCGATCAGACCGGGCACTACGCTTACTGGACGGGCGAGGAAAACACCAAGGCGCGCGTGAACCTCTCAACCCCGGCCAACGTCGCAGCCCTCGATTCGGACCTGATGGCACCTCGCTACACGGGTTTCACCAGCGTGGACACCGGTTTCGGCTCACTAACAGCAAGCGACACCAACCTGGAGAAGTTGACCAGTCTGAGCGATCTGAACAACCTCACCGGCGTCGCCCATGGCCTCGATCAGCTTTACTTTCACGACCTGTCCACCCATGGTCGGGGCGTACAGGCTGACGTCAAAAACGGCGGCTTAAAAAAAGACCTCACTCACTTGCTGGAAAGCGACACAGCCTTTACGAGATACTTCGGTCTCGGACCGACCGACTCCCCCCGCGGGATCTGGCCGGAGCCCTACACCTTTCACGACGCGGACGAAAGCTACAACTTTCCCTACGGCGCTCCCAACTGGGGCATCCTGGCCTCCTATTACCGCCTTTACGAGGACATAAGCAACGGTGCCATCGCTCCCCGCGCACCTTACGAGCAACCCAAGTCCGCGACACAGAACAATTATCATGGCTCGGGAGAAATCTACCAATACAACCAGCCGGTACACGCCGTTGTTTCGATGTTCCGCCTGGCCCTTGCCTTGGAATACCGCCGGGTAGATAAAACCGATAGCGACGGCAACCCCGTCAGCACGCCCAACCCCGACGGCAGCAGCAGCCAGGTTTACATTTACCGACCCATTCTCCACATCAAGCCGCTCATTGCCCTCTACAACCCCTACGACATCGCACTCGTCTCCAATCAATACGACATCAACTGGGGCTTCATGCCCACCATCACGATCACCGTCAACGGCGAGGATGTCGTCTTCAACCTGCAGGAGGTCCTTCCCGAGTCGCCGGACTACGGGTCCATGTTCCGCTGGAGCATCTCGCAGGACACCGACCTTCAGCCTGGAGAAACCCGCTACTACGCGCTCAACCAGGCCTACGAAATGAGCAACTCCGTCTCGAACTACGACTTCGCTCAGATGGAGGCAGCCTGGCAGGAGGACGGAGCCTACCTGATCGACCTCACGCAGTGGCGGGTGGGGAATGCGAATGTCAGCTCGGATAAACGCTTTATCGTGCGAGCCGATACCGACGGGAACACCGTCTCACTCTACTCGACCAAATCCACCCGCAACAAAGACGAAGACAAGAAGAGCCCGCGCTTCGGTCTCACCGACGCCGAGGTAGACAAACTCATCATCGAAACCTCCGACGTGCCGCCCCCGGTTGAAGTCGTTGTGTACTACGGCAACGTTGAGGTCGGCGAAGTCACGGAGACGCCCATGGGCACCCTCGCCCTCAGGTTCAGAGACCCCAACGGCACGAATACTGCCGCCCAACTCATTGACTCTTATTATCAGGAGACAAACAATAACCGCTATCCGGATTCGGCTGTCTGGGGCCAACAGATATTGAACCTCGTCGATAACCCTTCTGATATAGATGCCGTCGCTTTCAGCCTGCGCACCACCACTCAGACCGACGAGCCGCACCGGCAGCTGATCGACGCCAACCCGCGTGCCCTCATGCTCTCGGGGAAGATAGACGGCTTTCGATCCGGAGACGGACTGACGACCTTCTCCGGGTGGACGATGACCGAATATGAAGCGGGCGAGAGCCTCGAACCGCAGATTGCGGACTTGACCCGCTACACCGGATTTTGGGGCAATACCCGTGAATTGAACGTCGACAACAGCATGGCCGCCTCGGCGAGCTCCGTCATGCTCTACCATGTGCCGCGCCAGCCCTTGATCTCGCTGGGGACATTTCAACACGCCGGACTCGGACGGTACAGCTACCAACCGGCCTACATCTTTGGCAACAGCTACGCTACTTCAAAAATCCCTTCGACGGCGACCCGCAGCACCTACGAGGAATACACCCGAACCCGCTACGCATACGACTGGTCCTACGCCATCAACGATGCGGTCTGGGACAGCTATTACTTTTCCACAGTCCCCCAGGACGACGACGAGGCCGAGGCGTTGATCGGTGAAATCGAAGCCAAGACCGCAACCTTGCCCAACCCGCGCTTCTCCCTCTACAGCCCCGAAGGCTACGACCTCGACAACGCATCTCTGGCCAACTTGTTAACCGACGACAGTGTCGAGGACACCGCGGAGATCACCGCGGCATTCCAGCTGACCGATGGTATGTTCAACGTCAATTCGACGTCGGTCGAGGCCTGGAAGGCCTTCCTCGGCAGCAACTCTCATCTCGATGTCCCGATTTATAACCCCGCCACTGGGCTCTCCAACACCACGGTGAATGAAGCCGAGGCAGTTTTCTTCCGCTCACCCCTACCTTACGACAACGGCTTCTTGACCCAAGAATCCGGACAAAACTTCTGGAATGCCTATCGCAAGCTGACCGATGTGGAACTGACGGAACTGGCCACCGCGATCGTGGAAGAGGTTCGCTTGCGTGGGCCGTTTTCCTCGCTCGGCGATTTCGTCAACCGTCGCCCAGGCTCGGCTGATCCCGAGCAGCGTCGGCGTGGCCCTCTCCAGGCTGCACTGGATACCACTGTTAACCAGCCTCTTGATACCGGACTGGTCGGCACGGTGACGGGGGACAACCTCGCGATCCCTGATTTCGCAGGTGATGTCTATAACGCGACCGACACCCCCGGCACCGGCATGCCCGGATGGATACTGCAGGGCGATGTCCTCCAAGCCCTCGGACCGCTCATGAGTGTGCGTTCCGACACTTTCCGCATCCGCGCCTATGGTGACCGAACCAACCCGCTCACCGGCGATGTTCTGGCGCGGGCTTGGTGCGAAGTTGTCGTCCAACGAGTGCCCGATCCAGTGATGACAACCGGGAACGCCCCCACCCGGGAAGAACTTGCCACTCCGCCAACCGACTTCGGACGGCAATTCCGGATCGTAACATTCCGCTGGCTCAACAACGATGACGTTTAACCCTGTTGCGCCCCCCAGAGTTTTTCCATGCACCTAACCATCTCGCTTCAGAGCCTCTTCGTACGCCGCGCGACATTCGTTCTTTTATTTCTGGCAATACTCGGACCACTGGCACGAGCCCAGGATGAGGAGAGCATTTCCGTGTCCTTCTATCCGCTCTCCTGGGAGGGATCGATCAAGGACCTCATTTATTTCGACAAGGGGCAACGCGTACCGCTTTTCATCCCCAATGGTGCCCCCGGCTCCGAGCAAAGTTATGTCGGCTCTCCTCAAATGGGTTTTTATACGGAGCGAACCGGCCCCGAAGGGGAAATGCTCTACGATCTCCAGGCCACTGTCACCATCCCACACTCAGTAAAACGACTGCTCCTGGTCTTCATCCCCACCTCTGCGGTCAGCAACCCGCAACAAAAGTACAAAGTCCTCGCCCTGCCCGACCCCGGCTCCAACTCAAACTTTGCTGCGAACGCCTTCAACTTCTACAATCTCACAGGCACAAACATGGCCATCCGCGTTGGAGATAACCAATTTCAGCTCTCCCCGGGACGCAGCCACGTTGTAGCCCTCACCGACAACGATCTGAAGAACGTCGATGTACAAATGGCCACGAGCACACAGGAAACCACGCAGTGGTCAATGATCTATCAGTCTCGCTGGGCGTCGCCGAAAAAACGCCGAGCCTGGGTATTCATCTACGGTGAGCCAGGCACCACCCCCGGCATTCGCAAATACTACCAGTTGATGCAGACTGCTGACACCCGACGTACCCAGTCGAGGTTACAAGAATAAGTCCCCTGACATGGTTAGCCTGGATATCAAGCGCGACTGGGATCTACATAACCTGCGTTTCGATTATTACCGCCGCGATCCTCTTCACCCTTATCGAGTCCGCCAAGATACACGCTTTTAGCACAATGGTCGGCCTTCGTTTTTGATGACTCCAACGAGCTTCGCGGGCTCTTATCCCGCGACACCGGCAAGACTGCCCTTGAGGAAATGGTTCAGGCAGCGGAGTTTACCTTCAGGCCAGCGATTGCGTGGTCGCTTGGTTCAGGGCGCAGAGCTGTGGCAGTCCGCACAGGTAGCGGCGGCACTCCTCAACAGCCGTCATCCCCATACGGTGGCTCTCCCGCCCCTTTGATCCTGCTATGTGTGGTGTCATAAACACATTGGGCAAGCGGGCCAGCGGATGAGCATGGAAAACGGTCTCGTCGATCAGCACATCGAGCACCGCGAACAAGTCCGGACGCTCCTGGAGCACTTCCAGCAGTTCTCTCTCGTTGACAACGGCACCACGCGAAGTGTTGATAAACGTAGCTCCAGGCGGCATCAGGCGAAGCAGTTTCCCCGTGACCATGCCCTCGGTTTCCTTCAGCCACGGGGCGTGCAGGCTGATCACCTCACACCGCATGAACAGCTCATCCAGCCGGTCAACCCGTTCGACCGATAGCTCGGAAAAGACCGATTCCTCTGCGTACGGATCATATGCAAGCACATCGACCTCGTATCCCGCCAGCATCCGGCACACCAGCCGGCCGATGGCCCCGAGCGAAACTATCCCCACCCTGGAGCCGCGGTACACGCCGGGGATCGCATCCTTGTCATGCATGGGAACGCACATCCCCGTCCCAAGCCTGCGGGAAAGATGGAAAGCCTGCTTGAGCGCGAAGACGACGGCGGAAACGGTGTACTGTGCCACCGGCACGGCGTTGACCTGGTACGCGCTCGTCAGTAGAATATTTCTCCCCCAAAAGGCCTCCGTGGTGAGAGCCCGCACGCTGCCGGCTCCATAAAAAAGTGCCTCCAGCGAGGGCAGGGCCGCAAGCAGTTCCTCGTCCATCGTGGGAGCGCCCCAGCCGGAAAAAACCAGGCGTACGTCCGCAAAATCCTCCGGAGTTCGCAACAGAGCCTCTCGGTTATACACCCGTCCGTCATTGCGCGTCAACCGCTGCACCTCAGCGATGGCCTCAGGGCTGTAGAGGGCAGGAAAGCGTTCCTCACTCAGGAGGAAAATGGACCGGTAAGGGAGGTGAGAAGGCATGGTTGCTTCGATGTTCCGTAAATGGCGGGTCAGTGACGGCGGTTATCTTCCCCTATCGGGTGCGCCGTCCGTCCGAGCGGGCTTAGCGCATAGTCAGTGGTAGCGATACTGCAAGGGCGTCATGCCATAGACATGCTTGAAGGCACGGGTAAATGAGCTGGTGTGGGAATAGTTAGCCCCGGCGGAGATCTCGTCGATCGGCAGGCGACTGTGCTGGAGTTTCTGGGCCGCCCTTGCCAGGCGCTGCTCACGCATGATACTGGCTGGCGGATTCCCCCAGACCTTCATCAGCTTGCGGGTGAAGTGAGCGCGGGAATACCCGGACTCGGAAGCGTATTGGGTCAGTGTCGAGATATCCTGGTGGATGGTCGGGCAGCGATAGTCATAGAGGTTGGGCATGTCCAACCGGCGATACTCGCCCCGCCGCAACAGTTCGTACCAGGACAGCAGCCATTCGTAGGCTTGGCGGGAGCTTTGCGCACTGGGCTGGTTGCGTTTTTTGCTCCAGGACTCCATCCATCTGAGCGCGAGCTGCACGGGCGGACTGTCGAGATCGATCTCCAGGAAAAATAGCTGCCCCGCCGTGAGGGCCTCGATCGCTTCATAAGAGATAGCGCCGAACGTCCGCAGCGAGATCCGCTCCCAAACGATGCCGGGCAAGGCCCGCACGGTGCCCCGTATCGGCGAGGGCTGGAAGCATACGCGCCCCGGTAACATGTCATACTCCACCCCGTCGATGATCATCTGCGCTTTCCCCGAAAGGGTGACCACCCAGTTATGAACCGCCGGGTAACTGCAAATGGATAGGTCGTGAACGTGGGGGTACTCGTGACGGTACAAACCCGCCACACAGTGAAAATAGGGCTCCACTGGGGAGAGTGTCGGCTTGAGCTGGCGCGGCTTGCAGATACGCGGTACCGCGCGCGAGGAACGCGGTGTCACCCGGTCCATCTGGAAGGTTTTCGCCGTGCGCAGGGCTTCCAGGGGCTTTCCGGTGGCCTGCCTCAGCGCGCTGGAGAGGCTGGTAGCGTTGGCGTAGCCGCATTCATAGGCGATTTCAGCCAGCGTAAGCTCTCCCTCCCGCAACAGCTCACAGGCCATTTCCAGACGCAGGGAGCGCAGCATGTAACCGCAGCTCAGGCCGTACCGTTCCTGGAACCGTTTGTCCAGATATGCAGTACTACACCCCAGGGTAGACGCCATGGCCTGCACCGAAAACCGGCTTTCCTGCGCTGTCGTCTTAAGCAGATGGTTGTCCCCGTCCAGGATCCGCTGGATGTTCTTGCGCTGGCGCTTCCCCTCCTGATGCAGTTGCAGCAGCAGGTGGAAGAGTCTCCGACTTTGCTCGACACCATCCAACTCCGTCCAGCCAGACAGGTCGCGCAGAAGCTTGCGGCTGGCCTCCCCCGAGGACAAGCGATAGCGCAGGCCAAACTCCTGATGCAGAAACTTGAAATAACTCGTCGCGATCCCCTCCCCCAAGACGATTTCGTAAAAACTCGCCTTCCCATGAGGCGTGGCGATGGCGTAATTCGACCGGGCCGAGGCGGGCACCAGCAGCACGACGTCGGGGGCGAGCACATGCTTGAGCTGGTTATAAGACTCCCCGATGTGGAGGATGCCCGAGCAGCCCACCAGCAGGCTGCACGGGGTTTTGCGTCCCCCGAGCGTATAGGGCTGGCGGGGGGTGGCCTTACTCACCTCATGGGTGTAGATCCCATGGATGCAGAAAAGAATCTTCGAGCGATTGATCAGACTATCCATCTGGCTGGATCGTTATGGCTTCACTGTTGAGGCAGCCTGCTCGTAGTAATCCGGGGCCACCGGTCCGCCGTACTCCCGGAAACTGGCCTTGGCGGCACGAAACATGGGATCGACTACGGGCTTGAGCGAACGATAGGGGTCGCCGGTGGCCGCGAGATAGTCCTCCAACAGGCGGCGATGGCTCGCGAGCTCCGCCTCCATCTCTGGAACCATCGCCAGGTTGCGCATCTCGCCCGGATCGTTCCGCAGATCGTAGAGTTCCTCCCGGTTGTCCTCCAGGTAGTGCGTGTATTTGTAGCGGTCGGTACGCACCATCCGGCCGGGCTCAACCGTGTAGCCCCACTCGGTATGCCATTGGGCAAACACCGCCTCGGGCACGCTGGCGCGAGAGGTGCCGGCGGTCAGGTCCGCATACAGGGAGCGCCCCTGCACCCCGGCAGGGATGACCGCCCCGGCAAAGTCGCACAGCGTGGGCAGCAGATCCAGCAGGGTGCACAGCCCCCCCCTAACCCCGGCGCCCAGGCCAGCCCCGCTGAAGACCAGCGGCACATGCATGGTCTCTTCGTAAAAGCTGGTGTGCTTAGTCACCATCCAGCGCCCGCCCATACTGTCGCCGTGGTCGGCGAAAAAGACGACCAGCGTGTTCGCTTCATCGTCGCGTTGCCGAAGGGCCCGCAGGACGTGACCGATCTCCGCATCGACCAGACTCAGGTAATGGTGGTAAGCATGCAGGTAGTGCCGGATTTTCAGTTCGTCCCATCCGGCCGCCTGTGCCTGGCGGCGGTGGGCGCTCGGCAGATACTGGATTGGCAAGGGCCGGCGGGCCAGCTCATCCTCGGACAGGCAAAGGTTGTCCGGCGGGGGCGGCAGGTCCGCGAAAACCTCCCGAAGCGGAAGCCGCCCAGCGTTCTCGCCCACCCACCCGCAGATGTTGTGCGGGTTGTTAAAGTCGGTCACGAGACAATAGGGCGAGTCGCCCCGGTAGGACGACAGAAACTCCACCGCGCGCCGCCGGGTGTAGCGGTCCATCCGGGTGTCGCGGTTGTGCGTCAGGCTGGGGTGCTCCGGCCGGGTTTCACTTTCCCGTAAGGGTTCGCACGTAAAGCCACGTAGCGAGCCCGCGTCATGGCGTTTGCCGATGTGCACAGTAGTATAGCCAGCCTCAGCCAATAGCGAACCGAGCGTGGCCGTACTCTCGCCGACCACCCCGTTAGGGCAGTTTTTGCCGTTGGAGATCACCCCCGTCTGATGCGGGTAGCGGCTCGTCCAGAAGGACGCGCGCGAGGGCAGGCAAAGGGGGCAGTTTGAGTAGGCGCTTTCGCAACGGATGCCCGAGGCGATGAGCGCGTCGATATTGGGGGTGTGCGCGTAGGTGTTTCCCCAGGCGGGCAGGGCCTGGGCCGAAAGCTGGTCGCAAATGACGACAACGATGTTGGGACGTTTCATGGTTTCGACGGCTCCTCCAATGCAAAGACCTGAATATCCTTGTAGAGCGCGGCGCGCTGCCACATGTGGCGCAGGCCGATCCTGCCGGCCCGCACCTCCGGCACCTGGCGGAGGTCCCAGTAGTAAAGGCGATCCTCGTCGGGGTTGGTCACATTCATGTACATGTCATCGCCACGGCGAATGACGGTCACATGGTGCGGGACACCGGGAGCGAAAAGCCCGACCGCGCTGAAGTCCGGCTCCAGCGCCATCTTTGAAAACTGTCCGCCAAACAGCGAACGCGGGTAGCGCCGCGCCCGGATGTAGGCGTTCTCCTTCCCCTGCCCAGTCTTGTTATCGAAGGCCGCAAAGCTGATATGCAGCAGGTTCATGTGGTCGAAGTAGGTGCTCATGGCCGGAATCTGCCTCAGCTCGTTCCACTCCGAGATGTCTTCGACGTAGGGGGCGGGACCCGCGCCCGTCGCGTACAAGTACACGATGCACACGGCTCTGTACAGCGTGTCCATGCCCGTATAGTCGAATTCCAGCCGGAGGTCGCCGGCAAAACTGTCCCGCGTCCACAGCACAGCGTGTGAAGCATCGTCGTCCGCGATGGGACCGGCGGCGAAGAACATCCCTTCGTCCGTATTTTCAACCGTGGCCTTGCGCCCATCCAGCATCCACCGCTCGCTCCAGTCGTCCTGGCAGCCGTCGTGGAAGACTTCGCGCCAGTCGGCCTTCAGCAGTTCATTGTAGGCGGGGCGATACTCTTCCTGAGCTTGCATAGGTCGGAGGCATAGTAACAGCGCGCCCATCAGGACGGCAAGGATATGAGGGTGGCGTAAAGACATGGGTCAAGGTTCGACGATGGCTACGTAGGTGCCGTTGCGCCCGTCGGCGGTCGGCATGTGGAAGTACAAACGTTTACCGTCACGGGAGAACGCCGGGTTTACGTGAAAACGCTTTTCCCAGACAACATCCTGCGGGCTGAAGGTCGCGAGGGTCAAACGCGGCTCGGAGTCGCCCGCGTGATAATAGTGCAGCACGACCGGATCGCTCCCGTAGTCCGTTTCGGAGGCGAAGCCCTGCCGATCAGGAGAGATCGCGAAATGGTTGCCCGGGATCTCCGCCAAGGTCTCGATAAACGTGCCATCGACCGTGTAGCGGACAGGCAGCAGCTCATGGCCCGGTCGACGGTCATGGCCCGCCATGGTGTCGTCGTCGTAGAAACAGAAGTGCAGCAGCGGATTGTCCAGGAAGTATACTTGCTGTCCGTCGCTCGTCATCACTACGCGCAGGCGACTGGCAGTCTGCTTGCCGATATCCAGGCGAAAGGCGATGTGCGAGCCTTCGGGCGAATACATCAAGTGAAAGAAATGCCAGCCCTCGTCCGGATAAAGTCCCTTGGCATCCAGAGCTGCCGACGGGATGGAGGGCTTGAGCGCATTGAGGGCTTCCAGCGTGAGGATGCTCCGGATTTCGCCCGTGCGCAGATCCAGCTCGTAGATCCCGGCCGGCCTCCAGGCGGTGCCGTCGGCCCGCTTGTCCGTGGCGAAGAGTATCTTCTGCTCGTGGACATCGTGGCTGACGGCGAGAGCGCCCGGGATCGGTGCGAAACGGTCTTCGCCGGTCTCGGCATCCACGACATGCAGCTCGCACGGCGGCTCCGCGTCGTAGGGTGTCTGATAGATCAGGGTGTGGTCGTTCCCCCAGAAGACTTGTGACCCGTTGTGTGGGCGAACCGGCCCCATGTTCCGGACTTTGCGATGATGAGTCAGGTCGGTGTCGCAGACCCAGAGCTCGCCGGGGCGTCCGTCCTTGGGGTCCTCCGGCTCCTGCGTGAAGCGCACATAGGCGATCCTGCTGCCGTCAGGACTCTCCGGGCTGGTATTGTAGATGCCGAAGCTGCTGGAGTGCTCCTGCGGGCCGACTGCGAACACCTCACCGACGGCCGGGTCCGCGGGCACTGCGACCACGTCGGCGCGATCTTGTGCCGCGCCGGTTTCGGCGACGGGAGCAGAGGACTCCCGCACACACCCCGCAAACAAACCACCCAACACGGCTGCGCCCGCCGCAAATACAGCGAAACGGGCAGGAACATTAAAGAGAGGGATACACCACATACGATTCTTCATGAGTGCGGATTAAACGCGCTGGATCATCGCCCGGAGATGACGACGGCGGACGTGAGCCACGGCGAGGGCCAGTGTCGCGGCCAGCAACAGGCTGGAAGTCTCCGCCTCGGGGATGGCCGTGATCGTCAGGTTATCGATGCCCATGCCACTGGAATCGGCGACCTGTGCATTACCCCAGCGGATCCACAGGTATTCTCCCGCCTGCCAGTTCAGGTTGGTCAGAGTAATGGTAAAGCCTTGCTGGTTCGCTTCCATGTTTCCGTTCATACTGCCGGCGCTTCCAGTCGACTGCGCCGTGACGGTAGCCGCTGCAATACCGGTGTAGCCGCTAACCTCCGAGCCGATCATGTCGCCGCTGTCGGCGGTCACCAGATAAGAGCCTGTCCACGTGGTTGCCTCGACATTCCGCCGCCACTGCTCGACTGTATAGGTCAGCGTGATGGACTCGATCGCCGACCCACTGGTGTTGAGCAGTTGCACGCCAAAGTATGCCGTCTCCGGCGAAAATCCGTCCTTGTTAAAAGTCCCGAGGGCACGGTCGGTAGAGTCCGTCTGCCCCCAGTCGTAGATACCTTTACCGTAGTTGCTCTGCTGGCCGCTGCTGGCACGCCCCGACCCCTCGCGGTTGGTGTACCACCCGAGAAGGGTGTCATTGTTAGTGAACACGATGGGGTCTGTGACGTTGGTGTTCGTGGGCAGGGTATCAAAATCCTGGAAATAGCTGCCGCCGAACTCGACTTGGGCGCTGAGGCTGCTCAAGCCGAGAAGCGCGCTCAGCAGAAAAGGGAATCGGATGTTTTTTTGAATAGGGGTCATGATAGGCGTTCTTGAGGTTCGTTTTCAGGGTTAAAAGCTGTCAGTCCCACTTCCATAGGTCGGGACGAGCCGCAGCCGCGGGACTGCCGTAGGTCAGCGTGGCTTCGTCGATGAACTCCACATGCCCGTCTACAAAGACAAAAGCTCCCGCGCTCTCGTTTTGATGGTAGAGTCCCGGCTGACACCAGGCACCAACAGGATTACCAATGCTGTAGACGTAGTCGGAACTGCCGATGCTCATATCACGGCTACCGATGAGGATAGTGTTTCCGGGGTTGGGCACGACCGCGAGATAGCCGTTCCACCCGTTCCAACTATTATTGCGCGGGCAGATAAAAACATTGAGCCCAAGCGAGTTGGAGGTGGCCTCCGGAGCCGCGAAGTCCCGTAGCGGCGTGTCCTCGCTGTTGCGTAGATACTTCTTCCACTGATAGGTGCTCAAGTCTCTGTCGGCAAAAATGTAGGGCCCGATTTGCACCTGCCAGGACTGAGGCGTTTCGCCGGACCGAAGTTCGTCCTCCGGAGTCCGGAAGCCGCGCGGCAGCCGGTTACCGTTGTCCTGAGCGTAAAGCATCATGCCGTTCCAGGCCATTTTCAGGGTGTTGACCGTTTGAGTAGTGGCCGCACGTTCGCGCATATTCCCTACGGCTGGGATGATGATGGCGGTCAGCATCGCAATGACGCTGATGACAGCCAGCAGTTCAATCAGGCTGAAACCGCCAACTCTAGCGGGCGGAAAACGTCTTAAAATCCTTCGATCAATCAACATGAGACAGAGGGCATGGGGTACCATCGATACACTCCATTCTATCGAATTAATCCGAATGGAATATATATAATTTTACCATATATTAGCAGAATGTTCTCAGTTTCGCGAAGCTATTGCCAGACACAGACATAATCGATCTACGACGGGTGCTCATCGAAGCCTGCCAAGGCCTTCCCGACCCGGTTCAGCTCGAAGTCCACTTTGTCTGGGAAGGCGGGCCTCGCCATTAATCACACCCTTGCCGTGGAGGCATTGATATAGGTGACAGGTCGAGGATGAGCTTGCGAATGTCTATGCACGGATCAGCCAATCCAAGGGCCTGTTCAGATAAATGAGTGCATCAAAGATGGGAGCGAGATGAATAAATGCGGTGAAGATGAGGTCTAGCTTTTCGAATCGAGAGAAGATATGGTGGAAGCCTTAAAGCCTCCGGACGGTAAGCTGCACAAGATTACCCTCTGGGTAGATCCCGCGACGCGCATCCTGAAGCTTTGTCTGGAAGTGGATGGCGAAAACAAGCTTATGGCCCAAGGCGTATCTAAGAGAAATATAGTCGGAATTGATGGATTGGAGTTTTTTACCTCAGGCTGGGGATCGGGAGACCTGGTTCTTGCCGATATATCTTTGCGTCCATAGACTGCTGCAGTAAAGCAAAGCAGACGAGTCGTCATATGTGAGCTATATGTACTTGCTCTGCTTTCGTCCATCCCGCATACCCCGGTTCTCCAAAACTGTTGATTTAGCTGGGCGGATTCTGAGGGCGTTTTCAGAAAAAGGGGCCGGATTTTAGGCAGGGGCGACGGGTTTGTGGATGGGGGCGATTTTGGCGGTTGAAACTCAGAAATGGGCTTTTGACGGTTTGGTTTCGTAAGGCGTTGCTGGCAGTGAGTTACAGAAAAAATCGCTCCGAGGTGCGAGGCGAGATTTTTGGTGGCGGAGTGGGTTGGTCCGCCATCGACAGGAAAAATGGGGTTCGTCATACAACCCTAATCGTGGCGTTTCTGATCCCTTTGAACCCCATATTTCCCTTCATATTATCGATGATTCGCAGTTTGTTAATCGCTGATTGGGGCATCACTGGAAAACAATGCTTTCACAACTTGATACGCTTCTTTCGGACGTCGATATTCATCAAGCGTACCCTTATTGTTAAAGGTTCGAGGGCGCATCAATGAAAGCCCTCCGCTGTAGGTACGCACATCACTGAAATGCCAAAGCGCGATTCCGCTGAACCTTGGATTGCTCAAAACTCCAGCTATTGCTTCGTGCAAATACTTAGCCTGATAGGTTTCCGTGAAAAAATCGTTATGCGACTCGCGCCACCCGTAAAGAGCTTCGGCCCCAATCTCGGAAATAATGATTGGTTTATCTTCATGCCCTCTACTATCAATCGAAGCCACGATTGCCTCTAAACGAGGGGTGATTGCCGAGAGTGGGTCATCTGCCTTTTCACATCCGTACCATCCTGGATATGTATTGATGCTAATCATGTCAACGAGATCAAAATTAATATCATCAAAAGCGAACATGGAGGCAAAAGTCACTAAACGACTGGGATCAAGTTCTCGCATGAGATTGAAGCTGTCCTCAAGTATGGGTCTACAGTAATCGCAGTTACTTCCGGCTTCGTTCAGCAACCCCCAGCAGATAATACTCGGATGGTTATAGCTTTCACGTATCATCGCAATGAGCGCTTGGCGATGATGGGCCGAAAATTTGTCGCTCGAAAAAGATTTTTCTCTCTGCCCCCATCCAAGATTTTCTTCCCAAACCAGTAAGCCCAACTCATCGCACAAATCCAAGAATCGCTGATCTTGATGATAGTGAGAGCCGCGGACGAAATTACATCCCATATCTTTAAGCAACTGGATATCGGAAAACATCTGGCTTGTTGGCGTACTCGGTCCGTAATTCGGATGCCATTCGTGCCGATTGTAGCCTTTCAGTATTAGAGCTTCGCCATTTAACCACAAACGACCCTCCCGCGCTTTAATCTGGCGCAGCCCAAAGCGGACACATTGGCGATCAGAGACAACACGCTCAGCCGTCACCAAGACAAATTCTATAACGTGTAAGTGAGGGGTCAAAGGGCTCCATAGACGTGGGTTCGGCACGATCAGGTCAAACTTCAGATTCCGGGCAAGTAATTCACTATGCGAGCCAACAGGTGAGATATCTCCCCCGTCGCAAGAGTAGTGCAGGGACAATGCGTCTACCTCTCCGCGCATTTCTATTTCCAGGTCAACATGCACCAGTCCCTTTGCGTATTCTTCTCCCGGAGTGACGCGAACCGCACGAATCCATGGTCCTGATTCCGGGAGTATACGCAAGGAGACCCCTCTTATTATGCCACCGTATTGGTAGAAATCAAAGAAAGGCTCGTGCATGGGAGCCTGCTCAAAATTAAAACGATTATCCACCAGCACCAGCAATTCGCGCTGATATTTTTGGCAAGATGGTACCTCCACATGCACAGGTGCGTATCCGCAAGCGTTCTCGATCAAGCAAGCGCCATCGACATACACTCTGCTCCACATGGATATTGCACCAAATGACAGTAGGCATTCCCGGCCTGACTCGACAAAAAACGTCCGTCGGTAAAGTGCGACTCCACGCTTGCCCGGATATTTGACAGTCGCGTCAAACGCGGACGGAACCCACATCTTTTCCCAGCGCACGTGCTCCAGACTTTCAGGGAGTTTCGCCTCAACCGCACCCAGAAACGTAAAATCCCAAAGCCCGTCGAGCGAGACATCTCCGGATTCATTCCTATTCAATAAACAATCCATAAATAAAACTTCGCTTATCTAGTCTCCGAATTGAAGGGCGAGGCAGGAAGTCCCTCTTGATTGTAAAGGTTAGCGACCGGGTCAGGCCAATCTTTCCAAGCATAACGAACCGCAGTGGGTGATGAGATCGACTCGTTTGATACCAATATAGTCGTACCATCGATAATGGCCTTCGCTGGGATAAATTTACCGTCAGGCCCGGCAATTTCGAATCCGTGGAGCTCTTGAGCGGGTGGAATGTTTCGCGTGTTCACTGTTGGACCCTGGACAGGGCCGACTGTCAACCCACTCCCTACGTGATCGAAAAATACAGCCACTCTGTTCCCGTCAATTTGCATGGATTTGAATATCGGCCCCGAATAGACAATGTCTTGCCCGTATGCAATATGGCGAGCAGCCAACGCTAGCCGGTCACCAACAACCATCTTGTTTTTAGGATGTATCGTATATTTATCGCCTGCGTCTAGGGCTACGGCCATACCAGTGTTTGGGAGGGACAATGCCTTCAGCTGAGAATCGCGAATCACTGGCCATTGGGGGCCGCCTTTTCCCCAACTTGCAAGCTGTACGAACAGGAAGGGAAAGTCGCCCTCGTGCCAGCGCTCTCTCCAATCGTTGATCAAGGCGGGAAACAGCGTTGCATATTCCTCGGCCATGTCTGCGTTTGCCTCTCCTTGATACCAGATGACGCCCTTTATCGCAAATGGGATAATAGGGCTGATCATGCCATTAAAGAGCATCGTAGCTTTGTTTGGATCAGCATTGGGAGGTGTTGGCCTGCGAGGCTCAGGCTTATTTGAAGCGTCCGAGGACTCCCATTGCTCGACTTCCTTTTCCCACTGCGGAATCACCTTCGACTCATATTCATCCATCAATGCCGCCATGTTATCCTTCGTCAGGATGAAATCATCGGCATAATGCTTCAGCGCCGGAACGCTTTGCAGTTTATGCAAGCTCGTCCATGACTGGGCGGGAGTTCCTCCCCAGTATGCCCCGATGAGACCCACCGGAATCATTTGGCGTTCATGAATCTCTTTTCCAAAAAAATAACCGACAGCGGAGAATGCTTTGAGATCAGCAGAGTCAGGCTTACACACGACCCAGTGTCCGCGGCATTCGTCTTTAGGATCAAGCGAAGCGCTTCTGCCCACTTTAAAAAATCGAATCTGCGGATAATCGGCCTTTGAAAGAGCCTCTGCTGCATTATCGGCCTGGTTCAAACCGAACTCCATATTCGATTGGCCAGAGCACAACCAAACATCGCCAATCAGCACGTCACGAAAAACCAGATTGTTTTTCCCACGGACAACCATCTCCACCTGATGCTCAGACTCGAGCAAAGAAGGTAGCTTTACGGACCAATGCCCTGTGTCATCTGCCCGAGTCGTCGCACACTCTCCGTCAATGGTTACGGTTACTTCCTCTCCTGGATCAGCTAAACCCCAAACAGGAACTTCTCGATCCCGTTGAAGCACCATATGATCCCCAAATATAGAGGGGGCTTTTACGTCCGCGTGTACAATTTCCAGTGACGCAATGGTGGAAATGATAATCAAAAAAAATATTCTAGAAAAACTCATACATGCCCACGACTTATATCTGAATGTATCAACTTGATTCAAAACTATTTAATCGCTAGTAATTGTAATGGAAGTTTTTGTATTTAAGCTCACCGACTGAGAATCCATCGACATGTCCATCGACAAAAACTGCTTGAACATGTCCATCGTGACGCCAGCTCAAACGCCTTCCAGAACCGGCATCCGCTTCGGTTTCGTCTCGCACAATCTCGTCCGCATAAGTTTCCGAAGACCTAGTGATACCAGTCTGGCTGAAAAATCCCCACTCAGAACCACCATTGTTATTGACGGTCCCATCAGCCACTAGGATGACTTCTGCTGGACGCAATACATTGAAATAACTTATTCTGCTGACGCTGCTCCCCGTACCCTGAGGGTCTCTGTCGTCGGTGAGGAGAGCAGGATTCGCAATGTAGTTGGTGTTTCTGTAGTAATCCCCGTTTCCTGATTGCTCCAATAACTCCGTTGATTCGCTTGGGCAAACAAAGACCTCCGTTGGTGTCTTCTTGCCGGTCGTCGAAGCTAAATAGTTCTGTATTTCATGACTCCATCGAATCACACCTTTTTGCTTAATCCCATAAGGGAAGTACCCATTGTTTTCCTGCGAATACAACGTTATGGCTGTTCCTATCTGATGTAAATTCGACAAACATTTGGTTGAGTTCGCCGTTCGACTCACATTGCCGACAGCAGGAATAATGATTGCCGCAAGTACTGCTATGATCGCGAGAGCAACAAGCAATTCCGTTAGGGAAAACCCATTGGACGCGGTAGTCTTGAGTCGGCTGAATTTCATTTTTTGCGATATGGAAAGGATGGAGAGCATCTGTGAGCAAAAATGTTGGGAGGAATGGGGTTCTCTGCTCACTGCCCGCAAGAGAAGAAATTTACAGAATTCGTTGGCAAAAACACGGGTTCAGCAAGCGCCGAGGCTGTGAGTATGCTCGTATGCAATCCCTCGGCATCGACGCGTGCAGTTTTTACATGGCTATCAGTCGCTGGACGCCAACCTGTCATATTAAGCTGCACCTGAACTGGCTCGCGTGCCCGGTTGATCAAAACGAAATTGTGTTCACCGTTCTTGGATTTTACCGCAAACGCCACGATGCTCTTGCCTTCTGGGCCATCAGTGACCCCTGAGGGAGACACCGCGTAGGTTTGGCCAACCAGCCAAGCGTTGAAAAAGTGAAAAATATGGGCCGGGATTCGCAGATTGCACTGCATATCCATCTTGCCATAAGTGCTGTCGCATTCATTCCAGGCACTGAGGACATCCGCTCCTGCACGTGCACACTCCACCATAAATAACGCGTCGAACACCGCTCCTTCCTCGGTATGCATCCGCTTATCTTGCAGTCTCCAGTTCGAGGCTATGTTAAACTCATTCAGATGTAACTCGATGTGTCGATCCGGGCTGAGTTCCTTCAGCAACTGAACATGCCGACGAATATTATCGGCGAATATTGAAGGGGTGTCGTAAATTTCCTCCGGTGTATGAGTGCGTGTACGCGGGTAGCCGTGAAAGGAGAAAAAGTCCAGACCAGGCAAGGCTTGCTCGATAAAAACACGATGCATGGGCAGAACATTGCTAGAACCGCTGGCGGCTGCAGGTCCCCCGGTTTTGATGGTGGGATCGACTGCCTTCATTGCATCGGCCGTGCGGATGTAAATGTCCGCGAGCTTGTCTGGCATGGGCTGGTGACGCTTGTTCTGAGCCTCGGTTCCCAGCAACTCGTTTTCATTGCCCGAGGATAGCTGCTCACGCCAGTAAACAAAGTCGCATTCATTGGTGATTTCAAAGTAACGAACTCCACGTCCTTGCTCTACATTAACGATCTCCACCAGCTCGGCGCAAAAATTGGCGAAGGCATCTTCCTGCCCCTCATCCAATCGGCGGTCCCCGTCCTTGTCCATCCAACTGGGCCAGCGCGATATATTGATCATGATTTTTTCGCCGGGCAGTTTAAGGCCGTCTAAAACAGCTTGGATTTTTTTCCGGTTCCACGTTTTTGCCGTATCATCCACCCACATGTCGGCATTGTGCATGCCTGCGTTGTGCATGCGCAACAGGCCGGGATTCAGATAGCTCAAGCCTTCATTGTAGGCCGGATTGTTTGCATACTCAGGGAAAAAAGCCTTAAACCCGTTGATAGAGAAAAGCCGATCCGTTGTCACCAGAGGTTCCGGATTGTCCCAATGGATGCTTACTGGGTAAAGAGCTATCTCCTTGCCGGATGCTTGAGCCGCCAACTGAAGGGTAAAGCATCCTGATCCGAGAATGGCAGCAAGCCATCCTGTGGCAAAACGGGGTAGAATTCTTACCATGATTTTAGTTAAGCACTTGCTACGGATAGAAACAACCACACGCTAGGTTATACACATAAATAGCAACAGCCAATTGACCGTCATTATAATCGTCTTGCGCATCAAAGGGGCTGGTTTCGCAGGATAAAGTCAACGACAGGCGTAGGATCCGACAGACTGTGCGGGTGGTGGGCGCCGCCGGGCTTTCCGATTAATTGAATCCGGCCTTTCATCTGTTTGTAGCGTTTTGCCAGCTCAAGAATATTCTCATCAGGCGGGACCGTTGTATCTGCCTCGCCGTATACAGCAATAATCGCTATGCCCGCCCGTGCAAGCGGCTCCAGATCGTCGATAGGATTACCGTTATACGCCATGGCTTCCTGCTCGGTCAGTCCGTATGCATTTAAACAATTCTTCCAATCCCAGTCCGAACCGTCACCACTCCCTTTACCCCCTGGCCAACTTTTAAAGTCGCATACCGGTGCATCCAGATAAATGCAGGATACCCGTTCGGGATGACGCCTCGCCCAGTTCAGGGCGAGCAGTCCACCACGACTGAATCCTTCCGGCACGGGCTTTGGATTCAGGTCGTAAAAAGTAACCATGTAAGCATAAAACAAATCCATCACATCCAGGCCATCATCCGCGCCATAGGTATTGGAAACATCCACATAAGCGACATGATAACCGGCCTTGAGTAAGGCGAGGTCAACGGTCGGAAACGCTCCAAAGAAACGGGCTCTCCAGATCCAAGGATTGCCCGGCAGCGGCTTGTCGGGTTTAACCAATTGGCAAGTGTGTCCTGCTAAATCGAATTTAATCATCGGGTAGCCTCGCCATGATGTCTCGTAGAAATCCGGTACACTATTCGTGTATTCGTTACCGGTGAGCGCCTGATAAATCGTCTTTGCCAAGACCGTCGCCCCATGGTTATTCGGATGTACTCGATCCGAAAAAAGCATGTCGCGTCCCGCCGTTTTTGCGTGAATGTCGATAACCTCAGCCCCCTCCTTACCGGCAAGCGCTTCGATCATGGCGATCTGCTCCTGCAGGGCGTGCTCGTTGATACCGTAATTGCCTTGTCCCGCAACGTAGGGAGGCAGGCAGAGGAAAATCGTTGGATTGGAGTCCAATAACCGGAACCTGTCTACGAGCGATTCGTAGTCCAGAACAAACCTATCCTTGTGTGCCCAGTTTTGCGACTTGGTGTCGTTCGTCCCGAGCATAATGACGACGACATCGGGCTGATAATCCAGAGCCTGTTGGAAGGTGGCCTGCTTCTGGTAGGGCTTATCGCCAAGATCGATCAGTGTAGAGCCGCTTGAACCAAAGTTTCTTATCTCCCAGCCGGGTCCGAGCATCCATTGCAGCTGCTCCGGATACGCATAGACAGTGCGATTGGTCGTTCCCGCCCCATAAGTAATACTATCGCCCACGCATGCCACTTTCACCGGACTCTGGACCGCGTCAGGGTTCCCGAGGCCGACAAGCAACAACAATACGGCAGTCCATACGGGCCCCAGAAAAGATATGCCTATTCGTTTCATCGATAAAATCAGACTGCTTGAGATAGGTTACGGTAGTCGAGGCAATGGTCTGATTCAGGCAGACTGGGACGTTTCCGATTTGGGTTTATGTATCTTGAAAGTACGGTATCCGTAGGTGGCGACGACGATAAAGCAGATGAACGGAAGAATAAACGAAGCCCGCACGCTGGGCAGGGAATAGCCTCCGATCGAAATCGCGTCCATGTCCATGATCGCGCCTTGCAACGGTGGCATGAGGCATCCGCCACCGATGGCAAAGATCAGGCCTGCCGCGCCCAGCTTGGCGTCATCTCCCAGCCCCTCCAAGGCAATGCCGTAGATCGTTGGAAACATCAATGACATGCAGGCGGATACCCCGACCAGGCAATATAAGCCCGTCATGCCCCCCATGGAAATAAGACCGAGGATTAGAACTCCACCTGCGATGGCCAACCACATCAACAAATGGCCAGGTGTTATATACTGAAGCAAAAACGTGCAGATAAATCGGCTCAGGATAAAAATGATCATGGCCACAATGTTGTAGCCCTGCGCGACATCTGCCGGAAGGCCGACTTCATACACACCGTACTGGATGATGAAGGTCCAGCACATGATCTGCACCCCCACATAAAAGGCTTGGGCAATGACCCCCTCCACATAGCGCGGCAGCGTCAGCAGTCGCCTGAAACTTGTACCTAACGCAAGCTCACGATTGTCTTCTCCGGGGGTCTTGCGGAGCCGTATGGCCAGAAACACGACAAACATGGCCAGAACGACTGCCCCAAGGATCGCGTAAGGGACGATGACGATACCCAGATCATGCTGCTGTAACTGCTGAAAGGCCGTTGGGTCTGACTGCTGCAAGGCGAACCGTTCTTCTTCCGGGGAGCCGCTCATCCGCGCCAGGATCAATTGCTGTGCAACAAGCATTCCCATAATGCTCCCGACCGGATTAAATGCCTGCGAAAAGTTAAGCCTGCGAGTCGCTGTGCGCTCATCCCCCATGGCGAGGATGTACGGATTCGAGCTTGTCTCGAGAAAGGACAACCCGCAGGTCATGATAAAGTAGGCCAGCAGGAAGGCCCAGAATGCCGTTATCCAGCCCGAAGGAATAAACAACAGGCAACCGGTGGCATACAGCGCCAGCCCCAGAAGTATACCTTTCTTATAGGTATAGCGTTTGATGAAGATGGCGGCGGGAAAGGCCATGAAGCAATAGCCACCATAAAAAGCGAACTGGACGAGCGAACTCTCGAAATTGCTGATCAACAGGATTCGCTTGAAAGCCGCCACCATGGGGTTTGTGATATCGTTCGCGAAGCCCCAAAGCGAAAACAGGAGCGTTACTAGGACATAAGTCAGCAGGTAGTTGCGAGGAACGATGGGAGGGGTGACAGGATTTTCTTTGCTGCACATTTTTGGTAATGTCAGTTTGTTGTGGAGAAGTGTTTAATGACTGAAGTGGTTGCCCGTTCGCCTGATTAGCTGGCTGCATCAGGCTGGCCAGATACTGATTTAACGAGCTAAAAGTAGCGTGTGGATACCCGTACTTTCCCGGCCGTTCGCTCCAACAGCAGTCACCCGATAGGTTGTCTGCCTGCCAATCTCATCAGAGTCATCAACAGTATACGCATATGCGCATGCGGGAACCCCAGAGGCGATCAGACTATAATCCGGACAGTTTTCCACCGCCTTGTACAGGTTATAGGAGACGGCGTCTGGGCTGGCCTTCCAAGCCAAGTCGATGTGCTTGTCATCCGTGGTCGTCACTGTGAGGTCGGATGGGTTCTCGACCCGAGAAAAAGCCGGAATGTTGGTGACGATATAGCGTTGCCCAGGGACACTAGAGAGACGGATCAAATCCTCATTTTCAGTAGCGAAGTGGACGGCATCACCGCTGGCAGTTTTTACCGTAGCAGTGGAAATTCCGGGATAACGCAGGCGAATTTCGCCGCCTTTCTTCGGGAGTAGCGCAAAACGGGTGGCCTGACCATTTGCCCACTGGGCTGAGACTTCGACATTCCCACGGGCCAACAGCCCGCTGTAGCTGCCCTCACTCCATGCATCTGGAAGCGCGGGCAGTGGTGCAATATACCCCGCATGGCTTTGGAGTAGCATTTCCGCCACGCCAGCGGTCCCGCCGAGATTGCCGTCAATCTGAAACGGCGGATGAGTGTCCCAAAGATTAGTCAGCGTTCCGGTGCCGAGTAGCTTTTGATAAAGCTCGTACGTCTTATTGCCGTTCCCAGTTCTCGCCCACAGATTTAACCGATGCGCCATGGCCCAACCGGTCGATTTATCGCCACGCAAATTGAGCGTGACGACAGCGGCATCCAGCCAGGCTGGGCTGGTATGGTTGATGAGCGTGCCTGGATAAAGCCCAACCAACTGCGAAATATGGCGATGGTCTTTCTGTCCAATCTCACCATAGAATTGCTCTTCCCGATATTCCTTGATCTGCCCGGAGTATCCAACTTGTACCGGGTCCAGTTTATCGATCTGCTCTTCAACGATGGAGAGCACGTTGTCATCATCATCCGGCCAAAGAATTCCGGCAGCATCAAGGGTGTCTTTATAGTTCTCGTAGATCATCTGCTGGTCGAATGCACAACCCTCAGTCTGGTAGAATTCGCCCTTGTGCCTCTGCTCGGGAGAAGCGGAAAACTTTGTCAGGTAATAAGGCCCAACCGGTTCCACGATCTTGGTCAGGAATTTAGACATTGAAACTAGCGCGGGATAAGCAGTCTTTTTCAAAATCTCGGCATCTCTGGAAAAATCGTAGTAATCCCACAAGAGTGTCGTCGTTAGCGGCCCGGTCCCAGGGCCGGAATGCGGTGAGGCGCATGGGCTGCTGATGGTGTAGGGGAATGCCTCGGTGCCGAGCGAGGAGCCGTTTCCTCCGGGCAAAGGATCATACTTTTCAGGGAATTTCTTGCGGATGTAGTTGCTGGTTTTGTCGGTAGCACTTTGCTGGAAGGCCTGATAAAAACCGGCGTAGGGCTCAAACATCTCAAGCAGGTTTGTGTTTAGGGCCGGCCAATAGTTCATCTGTATATTGATATTGTACCAGAAACCGCCTTTCCACGGAGGGATATCATAGCGATTCCAAGACCCTTGAAGGTTGGCGGGCAGTGCGCCCTTGCGAGACGAAGATATCAGCAGGTAGCGCCCATATTGAAAATAGAGCTCTTCGAGGTACTTGTTGTAATTACCCGCTTGGTAGCTCTTC
Source organism: Verrucomicrobiota bacterium JB024 (assembly GCA_030673825.1). Taxonomy (GTDB): domain Bacteria; phylum Verrucomicrobiota; class Verrucomicrobiia; order Opitutales; family Cerasicoccaceae; genus Ruficoccus. The sequence goes on from JAUTCS010000034.1 coordinate 64,501, forward strand.
AATAGCTGGTCGGTTGTCAGCGATGAAGGCTCTCCACCTAAATCCAGCTGGACGCGATCGAAGTAAGTCTGATAGTCGTCGATGTGCGTGCCTTTGAGCTCTTCGTAGTTTTTGCCGAAAGCTGCTGTCAATATGTCGTTTACCTTGTCATGAGGGTCTGGGTACGGAGCCAGTTTCATTTTCGGATCATTCTCGGTATAAACCCGGCTTTCCAATTGGTAATTGGTGCCGACTGCGATGAGGATTATGGCGCTGTCGGCATTCGTCACCACCAGCTTCCCGTTATCGTTATTGGCGTCGTTTTCAGCCACAACCTTCCCGCCAGATGCGATTACCTTGTACTGCGCTTCAAAGTGGATGTCATAATAATCCATGACGCCTGAAAGCGTGATCGTGTCTCCTGACGCCGTCACGCTTCCGTGTTTGCCCCGGCCATCGCCCGGAGTAGAACCGTAGTCTTTGAGGTATGGGATGGTGGGGCGTAGCGTAAAGGACAACGTCCCCGGCTCAGAGGCGTTCAGGCGGATGACCATGACCCGGTCTGGATAGCTGGTAAAATACTCCCGCGTATAGGTAACGCCACCACTCTTATAGCGCACATGGGCTATCGCATTGTTCAGATCAAGATCGCGGTAGTATTCCGTTGGATTCTCGTGGCCGAAGTCGATATAGGTTTCGGAGAAATTGTTCAGTCCCTCGGGAGAAGGATTATACAGGCTTTTTTCTGTGATCTGGATACGTTCCGTTCGGGTGCGTCCGAATACCATTGCTCCCAGGTAGCCATTTCCCAGCGGAAGAGCCCAACGCTCCCAGCCATCATTGACGTCATCAGTGTCAGAGCCCGATTTAACTGTGGCCATCCCTTCGTTTCCGTAGGGAGCTGGCGCGTCATACCACAGTTTCATGGGCATTTGATCCGCTTGAGCTTGAGTAAGCCATACGGATGGAACAAGAGCCGACAAAGCAACTAGTGACAAAGTCATGCCTTTCTTCATGGTGCCTCTTTTCGTGTGTTATTGGAGAGTAGTGACAAAACTAACTGCTCGTTGCCTAATCCTCTTCGAGGACTGACGACTGCGATATCGTCATTCACCAGACAACATCTTTGTTTCTCACGTATAACAACCACGAGGCAATTTATACAAATAAACCTCTCAAGCAAACGATTAATGTTTCAAGAGGTTATGTGTATAAGTTACGACATCCTTTCGGGAATTACCCAATGGAGATAGCTTGTTGTCATCGCTTATGACATCCACATTCCCACAAGCACTCACCATTAATGCTCAGCCCGTTACTAAAGGACCGAAGCATCATTTTTTCGGTTACTACGACAAATCCTGCTGGGATGCGTCTGGACGCTGGATTCTTGGATTGGAGTCCTCTTTTATGGACCATCCGCCACAGGCAGGAGAAGCAGTAAAAATAGGGGTGATCGATACGCAGAATAACTATGCCTGGACAACGATTGCCGAAACGAATGCCTGGAATTGGCAGCAGGGATGCATGCTTCAATGGCTGGGGGGAAGCCGTGATATCATCTTTAACGACAAGGGACCAGATGGATTTTTCGCGCGAGTCATCAATCTTGACAGCGGAAGGGAACGCACGCTTTCGCGCCCGATCTATGCTGTTAACCGCTCGGGAACACATGCCGTCTCGCTGAATTTTGCACGCCTCCAGCATCAGCGTCCAGGCTACGGATACCCCGGCGTCGCTGATCCGTGGAAAGAAGTTGCGATCCCCGAAGATGACGGACTGTTTTCTCTGGATCTGCAGACAGGTGAGTCTCAAATGATCCTGAGTACCGCCCACGCGGCTTGTTTTCAGCAAAGGGATGAATTCGAAGGCAAAGTCCATCGCTTCAATCATGCTCAGTTCAGCCAGAATCCCAAGCGTTTCGCCGTGCTGCACCGCTATAAAAAACCCGAAGACGAAGTGGGGCGCACCCGACTGTTGACTATCGATCTGGATGGTAGCGAACTGCGCTGCCTCAGTGATCATGGTTTGGTATCTCACTATGATTGGCTGGGAGATCAAGCTGTCCTGGCCTGGTCTCACCGCAATGGAATCGGTAATCGGTATTTTCTATTCAGGGACGAAAATGCTGGTGCGATTCAACCTATCGGCGAGAGCATTTTTCATTGCGATGGACACTGTTCGTTCTCGCCGGATGGAACCTGGATGCTGACAGACACTTATCCTGATGACACGGATCATAGAAGCCTTCTACTCTACCATTTTCCGACAGAGACGCTTCATCTGCTCGGTCGCTTTTTAGCCCCTCCTATGAACTGGGAAATTCGTTGCGATCTGCATCCGAGATGGAACCGTGACGGCACTCAAATATGTATAGACTCCATTCATGAGGGAACACGCCAGATGTATATATTGGATGTCGCTCATCTGACAAACAATGGCCACTAGTTGTTGATCGAAGGAGGGGAGGTGTGCAGTCGTATTCTTCTATGCTCAGGATGTCATTGGACGCAATGTTGTTCCGTCCACCCATGTCCCGTCAATAAGTTGAGAAAGCGGCACATCGGGTACGCCACATTCGCGGCGGTGGATCAGATCAACCAGAAATTCAAGCGCGCGTTCACCAATAAGCTGCGGGTTTTCCCATATGCCGGAAAAGACTTTTTCCTCATCTGGCACCGAAAGCAGTGCAAACCCAGTGGATTCGGGAATGCTTTCCCCCATTTCAATCAACCAATCCCGGACCCAAGCCCAGATAGTGACAACGACATCCGGGCGCTTTTTATAAAACCACTTGGCGAAATTCTCTTTGGTCAGAGGCTTCGGAATGAACGGAGAAATACGCTCTTTAACCGGCCAGTGACGCTGTCCACTCCAAAAAGCTGCCGACCAATTGAAATCAGCTCTGCGATCGCTTTCGTCGGACAATGCGAGACCAGGCCGCTTATAGCCGAGATGATACAGATTATCCATCAGCTTTGTCATTGAGCGGAACTGATGCAAAGTCGCCAAATGTAAAGCTGGATTAACCAGCGTATATCCAAATGTAACGGCAGAGAAATGAGTAAAATCAAACTGAATGCTCATCCCAGGGTCAGGTTGCGGAGCAACCAGAATGCCAGGGATATTGCGAGCCCGTAGCATCTGCGACAAACGCTGAGGAGTCATACCTTCACATTGAAGCCGATGTTCTTCCAGCCTATAGCCGAGTTGTGCAGCTCTTCGCTCGGCTCCCTCAAAGTAGTGCCTGAATGTGGATGATTTCCTCCAGTGAGGATTCTCCCCCTCGTTAACGAGCCAAGCCAGTGTTGCCTGATACCGGGTTGGTGCGCTCTGCCTTCGGTAGGCAGATAGTGCGGTTAGAAATGGGTCTGGCCTGTATCCAAGGCTCTGCGCTACTGAACGGACTTTCTGCAGCGTGTCCTGAGATATCTTGGGGTGGTTTGCCAACGCCATAGAGACCGTTGCCTGCGTTAGCCCTGTCGCCTCGGCGATCTCTTTCTGGGTGACTCTTGATGTTGTCATGGATAACTGCGTTTATCAGGATAAGCGAGTTCGACCTATGGGCAAGTCTCTTTACATCGCCAGTCTCTTCAGAATCATGGAGCAGATTATTTAGCTGAAAAAAGGCCGCAGCATCCAGCGATGCTGCGGCCTTTAGGGAAACACCCTTCTATCAAATCTACTTGCGGCGTTTCATCCGAAATACAATTAAGGCAGCAATAGCTGTGAGCAGAAGAGCAGAGGATGAGGCTTCAGGGATCGCGTAAACCAATTCATTGCCATCGATAGCAGCTCCCTGCCCGTAGCCATCAAAAATCACATTGGCTAAGGCTGACTCAGTCCAACCACTCGTATCGTTGAATATGATACTGGAAGCGTCGCTCCAACCGTAAATGGTTAAGATACCAGAAAGCTCGCTCAAGCTTGAGAAGGTAATGCCGGCCCCGGCTTCGACTGAAAGACTACCGCCAAAAGTCACACTCAGTGAGCCAACGGTCTCTGTCTTCGACGAGACATTGAAGCTACCGCCTTCCAGGATGATGGCAACGCCGTCAGCAATCTGGTTGCCGTTAACAAGCAGCAACTCACCATTTTCCTGAATGGTCACGCTTCCTCCGGCTATCGCGTCTATCCCCGTGCTTTTACCCAACTGCAAAACACCGCTTGAAATGACGATCGGTGTGATCGAGGTATTGGCGGATGAGCCCGAATACAGAACTGTTCCACCGCCGGAAATCTCAACCACGGTACCCGTGCCAGAAGTTGCGCTATCAGAAATGACACCGGCCAAGTTTAGGGTATTATCCGTGGCAGCATAAAAGCGGTATGTGACGTTTTCAGCAGCTGTACTGGCTTGGTTGAGGAATATGTTTTTATACACATTGGCCGTGCCTGTACCGCTGAAATCAGAACCAAGAGTTACCGTAGCCCCCGCGGTTTTTCCGCGCATATTTACGCCGATGGCAGGATTTGAACCGCTGAGCGTCAGGTCGGATTGACTCAGGTAGATACCGGCACCATCGCCCTCCACAATCAGGCCGCGGGAGCTGTTAAGGTTGGCGAACAGATTGATTCTCCCGCCTGTACTAGCGTAAAAGTTATTAATATTTGCGCTATTCGTCGCGTAGAAATTCAAGGACGTACCGCTGGCCGATTCCAGTGCATTGATGCTGGAGAATGTCGCTCCGGAAGCAATGTTGACAGTTCCACCTCCAGAAAAAGTTATACTGCGACCGTTTGTTGTTCCGTTTGTTGCCAGTAGCCCTGAGAGAGTTAGCGTACTGCCTGAATCAACTCCTACGTTTATGGCGGTTCCGGCTCCATAAATATTAAAGGTTACATTCGAACTTATTGCCTGTACAGCGCCGGAACTGTTGACGATGAATGTATCGCCGGACGCTGCGGTAAGAGTCAGGGCGGAACCAGACAAATCGTAAGAAGAGGCTCCAGACAGAAAGTCCAAACGTTGCAATTCCACCGCAGTGTCCAAGTTGACGCTGGTGTTGGGAGAGGTGCTACTGAACTCAGCGATGGATGAAGTGCCGTTAGGCACGCCAGCGGACCAGTTTTCACTGTCTCCCCAAGTCCCGTCGACAGAACCATCCCATATGCTGGTTTGTGCCTGAACAAGAGTGATGGGGAAAACAACTAAGGAAAGCGCCATTGCCTTTATGGGGAAAACGGTGCGGGAGGTATAATTACGTTTTGTTTTTGGGTATGTGCACATAACTGCTAGAGAATGCTATATGCCATTCGGGCATGCAATGGCTCTTTGGTTTATACATATAAATCAATCTGTCTCTTTTGAGAAAAAAGTTCACCGGCGTGTGCCGGTGACGTGGGTGGCTAGTTCAGACAGGGTCTTAAAAACCTCCCCGTTGCACTCAAATCCCTCATCAAGAACCATAGCCCGAATGATCCGCCTCTTGTAGATACGTTTCAGAATCGTTCCCGGTATAGGCAGACGCGGATCTCGAATCGGTTGGACGATGGCTGTCACGGTGCGCTCCGGTCGCATTTCCGTCGATACCCGATGCGGAAACCGCCCTCTCCCACAACCCAAACCGGTCGCTGACCGAGCAGGTTCTGGAGCTCCAGACTCTGAGCGAGCGCGTCGCAAAAGTCAGCGAGGTCGGCCTGGAAAACGCCGTCGCTTTTTTCGAAAAGCATTACCGCCCGGAAATTTCCTCGATCGGCATCCATCGCGCTGCCGTGCTGTTCCTGACCTCCCGCGTGGGCCGCTCGACACAGACCGTCGACTACTACCGTAAGTGCCTGCAACTGCTCTATCAAAGCGACCCGAACAGGAACGTCCACGCCTTCACGACCCGCGAGATCGCTGCCGTGCTGGCCGCGTACGAGCACATCGGCTCCCAGCGTACCTATCGCCGGGGGCTCAACGCGTTTTTCAACTGGGCGGTGCGGGCAAGGTACTGCCTGGAAAACCCTTGTGACCACCTGGAGGCCTTACCGCGTCAAAAACGCAACGTGGTGATCCTTCAGTTGGATGAAGTCCGGCAATTGCTTCGGGCGGCCCAGAGCTACCACGAGGGAGAGTTGGCCGCGTCTGTCGCCATCCTGCTGTTTGCCGGGTTACGCCCCAGCGAACTGGCCGACCTGAAAACCACCGACATCCGCACCGGAAACCTGATCATTTACGGGGGCAAGATGGAGGGCAAGATCAAGCGCCGAGTCCCCATCGTTCCCCCGCTGAAAGCCTGGCTGGATCAATACCCCTTTACCGGTGTACCGAAAAACTGGTACAAGAAAATGGGCACGCTCAAGAACGCCGTCCAACCGGCTGAGTGGGTGAGCGACATTCTCCGGCATACGAGCATCAGCTATCAGATCGAACGCGACGAAGACATCGGCAAAGTCGCCACCCGCAACGGCACCAGCGATTCGATGATCATGCTTCACTACCGGGATGTGGTGGAAAACCCGCAGGACGTAACGGCCTATTGGAGGCTATCTCCGGATGTCGTCGAGAAGGTAACACTGAAAGGCTCGCTGCCTGACCAACAGAGCGTGAAGTGGCCTGACGACAAAGAGCTGGCCAAGCTTGTCTTCGAAAAGCCGCTCACCCGACTCGCGAAGGACTTGGGAATCTCCGACAACGCGATCCGCAAGCGCTGCATAAAACGTGGCATCAAGCTCCCGAAAAACGGCCATTTGAAAATTTGAGCAAGGTCGAATGACCCCTGCAGAAGGGTCAAATTTCTTGCAGAAGGTCACTTTTCGCTCTGCAAATGGGCCAAAAAACTGACAAATGAGACGCCTAAGACACCCCTTCCGCGAAAAAATGGAATCGGAAAACCGGGTAAAGTTAACCACAAAATATAAATGAAAAATTCCTGGATCGCTCTGAGTCCATATACCACCAGGCATGGGGGTTTTTAATGCCTCGACCAAACAGGCTAAATCTACCTGCCCTCTTTTGCAAAAACCTCCGCCAGTGCGCTATATATCCATGATTGCGGACTGACCCGCTATCACAAGCCCGACGAGCCGACCACTCGCGGGCTTTTTTTTGTATCTGCACGGTCGCAAGCAAAGGAACCGTTATGGCGATCACGCTAGAAGCCAACTACTCGAAAAAACTCGGACTGCCCGCGTATTCATCTCATCAATACTCGATCACGGTGCGCACGGAGGTCAACGACCTCTCGCACATCCACGAAGCCAGCACGCACCTGTACCGGCAGCTCCAGGACGCGGTGGACCGGGATATCCAACAAACCGGATTCCTCCCCTCTCCCATGCCAGCCAGTGCTTCGTCTCCGACAATCCCTCTCGGAGTATCGCCGGGCCGGGTCAGCTTCAACCGTCAGCCCGGAGAATGGGCTTGTTCGCCCAAGCAAAAGGGCCTGATCGAGCGGCTGATGAAGGACCACGGCATCACCCGAGACGCGCTGGAGGAGCTGGCCCAAAGCCGCTTCCGCGTACCGCTCGCGACCCTGAACAAAATGCAGGCCTCGGGGCTGATCGACGAATTGATCGGCACCTACGGCCCGACCAAGGGAAGGACACGCTCATTATCCAGCCGCTCGAATACCACCGCAACGGCCAGCAGCCATCGACCGACGGTCTGCTCGACCACATCTCCGCAAGCTCGATCAAGCTCTACCTGAACTGCCCGCTGAAGTTCTGGTACAAGAAGGTTCTGAAGCTGCCCGAGCCCGTCTCACCCAGCCTGCACCTGGGCAAGGCTGTCCATGCCGCGCTCCAGCACTTCCACCGTGCTCGCTGGCGCGGGGAGCGCCATGACAGAGAAACGGTGCTCAAGGCCTTCACGGCGGCGTTTAATGCCCCGGAAGAGGCCGTCTCGTATCCAGATGTGGATACACGTAAGGCCAACCACGACAAAGGCTTGTGCATGGTCGAGGCTTACCTGGACTCCGAGCATGGGCGGATGGAAGAGCTTCCGCTGGGCGTCGAGGTTCAGTTGGAGGAAGACCTGCCGGAGATTCCCAGCCCGGTGCTCGGTTACATTGACCTCGTGCGTCCGGGCAACGTGCCGGTCGATTACAAGACCTGTGCGAGCACGCCGGATGTCCAGCTCGAAGCCTTCCAGCACGAGGTACAGCTCACGCTCTACCAACTGCTAATCGAGTCGGCTACCGATGAAAAGGTCGAGGGACGCGAACTGGTCTTCCTCGTGAAAACCAAGAAACCGAAGATCATTGTCCACCGGCTCCCTGCGGCCACCGATCAGGAAAAGCAACGTGTGCTCGACATCGCCTGCGCGGCGGTGGACGGCATCTACCACGAGCGTTTCCACCCGCAACCGGGGATGCACTGCGCCTGGTGCAGCTACCGCGCCCAGTGCGCGAAATGGACGGGAGGCGAACGATGATCCAGACCATCCTCATCGCCGCGCTCAGTCTGGGGGCGGGCCTCTTCATGCTCAACGACCACGACGAGCCACCCGCTCCTCCTCCGGTCGAGCAGCCCACCCTCCTGCCGCTGGCCCATGCCCTCTACTGGGTCGGGGGTTGTTCGGTCGCCTGCTCCCTCATCTGGGGTAGCAGTATCGTACGGGCAGCCCGGTATAAACACCTGGGACCCCACCCGCGAGCAATCCGTCATCACCGCAACCCACCCCACCATGAATGCCGTCCTTAAGCTCGTGCTCGTCGCGCTCACGGCCTACAGCGTCGGGACACTCGTGGGACCGGTAGCGATCGGAGCCGTCAACGAGGCCAAGGAAACGCTCAGCCCGTTCCTGGTCATCTCCGTGGCCGTCCTCATCGGGGCCATCGGGTACGCGGTGGGAGCCGTCCGGCGTTCGCCCTTCATGCCGGAATACCCCGAGTACGAACGGGACCGCGAACGCTACCGCTGAACCGGCGTGTCATGACAGGCCAATACAGCCCCGCTCCGTGAGAAAAACCGGAGCGGGGCTTTTATCTTTTCCCGTATTCTCCCCAACCGATCTACCGTCCCTCGATACTAGCCGGTGCCGTAAAGGCCCCCTGGGATACCCATACCCGGTTACGGCACCACGACGATCAAGGCCTTTATTCATCGAACATACAGGCGGGAGGACATTTTCCAAAAACTACGAAAACCAAACGATTTTCACAGTTTTTAACGCTCAAACTCAACCCACATAAACCATGATCACAGACACCCTCGAACCCGCCTCACCCGCCGCCCCCAAACGCTGCAACCTGCTCCTGCATCACGGCAGCCATGCCGTCAGCCGGAGCGAACTTGCCCAGACCGAAACGCCCCGAGCCACCCGGACATGGAGGCCCATCCCGCACATCCAGCTCTTGCAGGTTGTCGAGATCGCCCTGCTCGAACAGGGTTTTACCATCGCCGGACAGGCCCACGGGCTCACCCACGACCGCGCCCGGTACTTTGGCCTGCTCGAAATCGACGCCCATGTATCAGGACTTGAATACACCTATGTCGTCGGCGTGCGCAACAGCCATGATCAGCGCTTCTCTGCCGGAGTCGTGGCCGGAAGCCAGGTCCTCGTCTGCGATAACTTG
>JAUTCS010000035.1 GCA_030673825.1 Verrucomicrobiota bacterium JB024
CCGCATGTTCCAGCGCGGCGTCCAGTTGCGCCAGCGAGCGTATCAGCGGAACCAATACAGGCTTCGCCTGCACCGGCAGCGGGCGAATCGGATCGGCATCGGGCGCGGACGCCAGCAGCGTCCAACGGCGACCCGTGCTGCGCTTCTCCTGTAAACGCTCGACCGCGAGGCGGCGGCAGGCGTTGAGCAGGGAGAGTGGGAGCATCAGCCCGGCCGGCAGGCGGTTGTCCAACCGGGCCAGCCGGAACGGCGTGTCCCCGAGTCGGCCCAGCTGCTTGCGCAGCACAGCCTCGTCGAGCGGTTTGTTTTGCGCGACTTCCAGCGGCTGCTCGGACTCGGCCACGGCCTCGATGCCCTCCTCGTCGCTCACGGTGAGCCGCAGCGGCAGGCCCGCCGCCCCCTCCACCCGCACGGACAGCGGGCGCTTGTAGCGCGGCTGTTCCACCTCAAAGCTCTGCCGCAGCGTCCGCTCCAGCGCGGGGTCGGCGGTCTTCCAGACAATTGCACCGTGCTCGATACGCACGCGCCGCAGCGCGTCCCCGTGCAGCCGCAGCAGCGTGAGCCGCCCTTGCGGCTCCACGGCATTGACGTTTCCACCCGCCTCCGGCAGATCGGGCCGCCCCTGGTCCACGACGACGCCGTCGCCGGGCTTGACGGGACCTTCCAGGTTGACGAGCAGGCCGTGCGGCCCGGCGGACTCCACCGTGCCCACGCGCACGCCACGCTTTTTCCCGAAGCGGGCATGCACGAGCCGACGGTTGTCGATCCCCTCCAGCCAGCCGGTGTGGAAGCCACGCGAAAAAGTCATGTCGAGCCGGTACCGCGCCTCTTCCGGCGAAAGCTCCTCCGCTACGGGCGCGGCGGACACGCTTTCTTCTTCCGTCTCATCGGAGGTCGGAGCCAGTTCGGCCCATGCCTTGTCGAGCGCCCGTCGGTACACGCCCGTCACGGCGGCGACGTACTCGGGCGTCTTCAGGCGGCCCTCGATCTTGAGCGAGGCCACGCCCGCGCGGATGATTTCCGGCAACGCGTCGAGCCCGGCCAGGTCCTGCGGGCTGAGCAGATAGCGCCGATCGCCCAGCGGCACCTCCTCGCCGTCGCTGATCAACTCGTAGGGCAGGCGGCAGGCCTGCGCGCATTCGCCCCGGTTAGCGGAACGCCCACCGAGCGCCTCACTCGTGAGGCATTGGCCGGAGTAGGCCACGCACAGCGCCCCGTGGACAAAGATTTCCAACGGCAACGCGAGCCCGTCGGCAGTGCACTTTTCGCGGATGGCGGCGATCTCCGGCAGCGAACACTCGCGGGCGAGCACGACGAGCGAGCAGCCCAGCTCGGCGGCGAAGCGCACCCCGGCCTCACTGGTCACGCTCATCTGCGTGGAGGCATGGATCGGAAAGTCCGGCGACAGCCGGCGGATGAGGCGGCACACGCCCACATCCTGCACGATGGCGGCATCCACCCCGGCGGCGATGATGTCCCGCAAAAAGTCTTCCGCCGCGGCCATTTCGTCCGCAAAGACCAAGGTATTGAAAGTAACGTAGCCGCGCACACCGCGCTCGTGCAGCCGGGCCATGATCCCGGGCAGCTCCGCTGTGGCGAAGTTGTGCGCCCGCAACCGGGCGTTAAAGCGCTCCAGCCCGAAGTACACCGCGTCCGCGCCATTCTCAATCGCGGCGCGCGCGCATTCCCAGTCCCCGGCGGGCGCGAGCAGTTCCGGCTTGCGCACCAGCGGCGCAGCCTCGTTTCCGGCGGTTCCCAGACGTTTTGGCAGAAGCTTACCCATCTCTATAAACAGACGACAAGGAACGCATTTTCACGCAATACGCAAGGTCGCGCGCGCTCTGTGCCTCGCCCCGGCGAAAGCTCAGTCTCCTTCTCGGATCGAGATGCTGTCCTTGTTCAAGTCTATCCTGCGTTCTTTGTACAATGCCCCAATGGCCCTTTTGAAGACCTTTTTGCTCATGCCCAGGCAGTCGTAGATATCTTCCGCCGAGCTTTTGTCGTGAAGCCGCAAGACACCGCCGTTTCGTCGGATCTCCTCGTAAACCTGCGTGGCGCTGTCCGCGATTCCCCGCTCCCCCTCAGGCTGGAGGACGATATCGATTTTACCGTCGGGGCGGACCTGTTTCACCCATCCTTCCATGCGATCGCCAACCCGGATATCCCCAAAAATCGACCCCTGGAAAACCAGGCCCTGGAACTTATCATTAACAATGACGTTGGCGCCATTATCCGTGAAGTGCGACACGATCAGATCGACCTGATCGTAACGCTTCACGTCAACATCCACGCGTTTGATGAACCGATTAAACTTCGTGGCACCTACCAAACGGTCCGTAAACTCGTCCAGATACATGTAAACGACGTACCGCCTCCCCTGCCTCATCGGAGCGGCCTGATTGGAAAACGGGATCAGCAATTCCTTATCAAGCCCCCAATCGACAAACGCGCCAATCGAGGTGACCGACGTGCATTTCAAGTAGGCATAATGGTCCTTCTCGATCAGTGGCTTGCGCGTCGTGGCAACCGGACGTTCGTCGTGATCGAGATACACGAAGACCTCAATCACATCTCCGATTCGAAAAGCATCAGGCGCGTATTTGCCGGGTAGAAGCACTTCATCCCCATTGTCGTTGCGCAAATACAGCCCCGGACTTACGTCCCTATCAATAATCAATTTATGAAATTCCCCCAGTCCCAGCATCACCGTACTTTAGAGGGGTAATGGTAAAAGTAAAAGCGATTCGGTCCCCCATGATCGAGACCCGACCCCAGGTTTGCGAAAACACGGCCACCCGCAGTGCCCAAAGCCGGAATACCGCCCCGAACCATTATACCCAGCCAAAAACAAAGCCCTCGGCGTTAACCGAGGGCTTTTGAAATTGGGTGCAGGGCTTGGATTTGAACCAAGGACCTTCAGGTTATGAGCCGCGAGGCCCATTTTGCACAATCCCTTTATAGCCAACAACCAGCAAGCTTTCTCGCCCCCGAAAAACGCCTTAGTGGGGCCAAAAGTGGGGCTTTGCCACCGGGAGGCGTTTCAAGCCGCTCAAATACGTTCCAAATTGCTGCAAAATCAGCTCCCCTTTATACTTCACTGGGAGGCGCATCGTCCTCACTCCATTCTCTAGATTGCTCTCCCAATGTTGTTTCTCGCCAAACCGTAGAACCGTTGCACGGCATATCTTCGGGAGGATTTTCACCGTCGTATTGCCATTGAAGATTCACATCCCGGACTCCCCCCATCCCAAAATAGTAACCACCCGGGGTTTTTCTCCACGCCGCCCAAGCTTGTCCATCACTCTGGACCTTCCATTCAATAGGGTAATCATCAGATAATCGTTTATTTGCCACAGGTGAAATAAGCAACCCCAACTCCGATTGGTAACGGCCCCCCTGGTTTCGATACCACCCCATCTGGCAAAAATACAAGTGCATCAATTCATCCTTGGTCTCGTAAAACTCCCGTCGATCAAGCCAGAGACCATTTTCACCTCTCCCAGTAAGCCCCGCATATTTTTCAAGGCGAACTTTACGCTCTAGCATCGCTCTGGCTTTCTCCTTCACCGTACAACGATACCTCTTCATCGTTCTCCATGCGGCTGCAAATGTACGCTCTCGGGCCACCTCTGGAAGCCATATACCACAAAAACGGGATGCATAGTGTAAGCGCCCCAGGAAACCCAACCCAACAGCTATATAAACACGAAACAAAGGCTTCCTATCCTTACTAAAAAAACCAAGGCGAACAAATGTCCCTTCGCACGCAGCAATATAGGCAAATGAATACATAAACGGCACCAGCATTATTGGTAACCATATCGACATCGCATAGGCTCTCACCTGCGCCAACCAGTCAAAGTCATCAAACCGATCAATGAGTTGAATTGTCGTTTTTGCAAAAAGAGATAGACCAATAATCCCAAGAAGGCACTGCGCGATTTTTGTGATGGTTCCACCCCCCTCCATTCTTTTGCTAACTGCTTCAATCAGGACGAGGAACAACGCAATTATTTGCATGAGAACTTCCCCCCACAACGGGAACGGGGCTAGGTTTACATAGATTACTAGTATTGCGGAAAGACTAAAAACACTTCGCCATACATGGGAGATTAACTCCTGAGCGTCTTTCATTTTCACAACTTTAACAATCATGGGAAACCCCATGAAAATCACGATGATCAACGTATCCTTGAGCAAATCCCAAGACCATACATTGAAAACCTGGGCAAGAAGAACGACAGCAGCTACATACACCAAGTAAAATAAAACAGTAAATATTATTTTGCGGTGCAATAAGGCGTTAATTACGGACAAAAAAGAACGCGCGATATCTCTTCGATTCGATGAATAAACAAGGACTAACGAAATAAATCCGATTAGAATAATCAGCGTTGCTATTTCGCGCGTAGAAAACTCCATATAAACGAATCGCTATATTAAATCATAGACCAGTCACATAAACCCACCATAAATAGTATCCTACAATATCATTTCAAGCAGTTCAGCAAGTCTAGAGTCAGCGCCAAAAGCCAATTCCCAAGGCCCCCCCTTGAGGCCTTGACTAATCAGGCTTCGGCCACTAAGTTATTTATCCTCAATCAGCCAACTGAAGTTGTTTTTCAGTCCGCTGAAATCGCCTGAAATCCTGCTGAGATAGCGTCCTTTTGACAGGACCATCAGTGGAGCTGAATAGGCCGTACAATCGGGTGGTGAAGAAATACCACCAACTCGAACCGCCGCCGGTAGGTGGCAAGGCTTATTCCATTTCAACGAAAGGCGAGAGCGTGGCACTCCAGATAAAGCCCACTTCCAAGTGGTTCTATGGGCGCATCATGGTTAACGGCGTCAAAAAGTCGGTTAACCTGGGCATTGAAATCAAGGGACGGCGGCCTAGTTCCCTCCGGGAGAAGGGTGACGCCCTCTTCGAGCGCTCCCGGGGACAGGCCGAGGAAAAGCTGAGCCGGATGCAGGCGGAATCCAAAAAGAAGAAAGCCAGCGTCGAAATCCTCCAGACGATCCATGAAGCTCGAACCGGCCAACGAGCAACCTCGATTCCGCTGCGTGCGCACGGAGATGCCAAAGGCATGTTCGAAGCCTGGCAGGCGGTTCCCCGCAAACGTCGGCAGTCCCCCAGATACGTTGCGCAAATGAAGTCTCTCTTCAGCCGCTTCATCGCCTTTATCGAAAGTGAGTACCCCGACAGGCAAGCCCGCGAGATGTCCGATGTGCTCAGCCACATGGCCCGCGCGTTCATGCAGGCCGAAGAAAAACGCGGCGTGTCCGCCAAAACCTACAACAACGCGCTCATTGCGCTCCGCTCGGCCTTCGGACTACTGGCCAAGGAGGCCGCCTTGTTCGAGAATCCTTTTGAGGGCATCCCCACCCGTGAGGAAGATACCGCCTTCCGCAAGCCCTTCGACATCGACGAGCTTTCCCGGATCGTGGAAGTCGCCAACCGCAAAGAACACGCCTTTATCCGTCCCATCATTATCACTGGCATCAGTACCGCCATGCGGCGCGGCGACTGCTGCCTGCTCGCCCCGCCGTCCGTCGATTTCGACCAGAAGTTCATCAAGGTCAAAGTCGGCAAAACCCATAAGATCGCGGAGATTCCGCTCTTCCCCTTGCTGGAAGAAGAGCTAAAGCGCTTCCCGCAGACAAAAAGGAGGGAGTACTTTTTCCCCGCACAGGCAAAGATGTATCAGGAGAATCCGGATGGAATCACCTGGCGCGTCAAAAAAGTGCTCCAGGACGCCGGTTACTATGACGCCGCCAGCAAGAAACCCGATCAGACAAGCCCGCCCCACGTAGCCGATGTCCACGCCAAGCGCGAAACCGGTCTGCGCACGGCCTCCATCCGCGACTTTCATTCCTTCCGGGTTAGCTGGGTAACCCTCGCCCTGACCTCGGGCGTCGATCTCGAGCTCGTACGCATGGTCACAGGCCACAAAACCGTCGATATCGTACTCAAGCACTACTTCCAGCCGGGTCGCGAGTACTTCCGGAACAATCTCCAATCCAAGATGCCCGGCCTACTGATGAACCGCGAAAATTCGCCAGCGCCAAGCGACAGCGATCAGCAACAGACGCTGCTCAACCTAATGGAGATCACCGCTCAGTTGAACGCGACCAACGCAGAACAGATCAAACCTCAGCTGATGAGCGGCTTGAAACTCCTGCTGGAAAGCGTCACCACCGACTCAAGCAACCGATGGGCAAAATTTCTTGTCCAGACCTGACATACCCCTCAGACGGCGATTCGCATATCCTTGGTGACACCTCTCAGCTTCGGACGATAAGTCGTCCGCTGTTGAGAAAGCTCTATCAAGTCCTCATAACTGTAGCGGAAGACCCCCTCGAAGATTTCGACCGGTCGAATCGCCCCGGAATGGACGAGACGCCAGAACGTCACCCGACTCACCCCCAGCTTTTTGGCCGCATCGTTCAGCTTCAGCAGCATGGGCTCTCCCGTCGGGCGGGCTCTCCGCCCCTCTTGGACTGGCAATTTTCCCACCAGCGCTTGTTTAATGGTTTCGGCAACTCTGGCGTCGATCTGATCGTCATTATTGATCGCCAGCTCAATGATGGTCTTCGTGGCTTCTTTCATGGCATCCTCTCGATGCTTCCATTGTAGCCCAGACGGTCCGTCATAAATAGGGGAACTTGATGGCAGCCGTTTTCCCTATTGCTCAGACAACCGCCATCATTAACCGCCATAAATGACGAGTTAGCCAACAAATCCCGCATCAATACGTCGCGCGTGGCGCATTTTTCCAATACGGATTAATCATCATTGTTCCACAACCAAGATTTACTGGTTCACCTATAACAGAAAAATTCGTTCCTTTAATATTCATAATCATTAATTTACAAAACCATCAAGCCCGAGTTTTGTCAGAAAAACCTACCCGATTTTCTGACAATCCCATTTTCTAAATCTGCGAGATCAGCAAAAGGATCCCCTAACCCATCAGTAAAACCGTCCGTGTACATCTGCACCTACATTAACGGATGGCTCCCCAAGCTCCCAATTCTCCCTCTCTCGTGAATTCCTCAGGAAACTAACATTCATGAGTTAACTAAATGTTATTTTAGATGACATTCAGCTAATGGTTTGACTCCAAAACCCAAATAAAATTCACAATTTACATTTAGTGAATTTTAAATCAGCTATCTATTCATGAAAACCGAAGAGTTCGCCGCCGGAACCTATCGTCAGCAGTTCCAGTACAAAAGCTTCCTGCCCAATCCCATCAATCAGGAGTGGACCTGGGACAGCCCGGAGATCAATGCCCTGCTCGCCGAGGCCAACCACTGGCTCGGCCAATTGAACGGCTTGGCGATGATCGTCCCCGACCTGGATTTGTACATCCGGATGCACGTGACGAAGGAAGCGCAGAGCTCCAGTAGCATTGAAGGCACCCAGACCGAAATGGATGAGGCCGTGCAGGATGACCAGGAAGTCATTGCCGTCGAAAAGCGAGATGACTGGCGCGAAGTGCGCAACTACATCGAGGCCATGAACCAGTCGGTCGCCAGCTTGGAACATCTCCCCCTCTCCAGTCGCCTTCTTTGTCAGGCGCACAGCATTCTTCTGAAAGGCGTGCGCGGGGAGGCAAAATCGCCGGGAGAATTCCGCCGCAGCCAGAACTGGATCGGCGGCGCCACCCTGGCCGACGCGGTTTTCATCCCTCCGCATCAGGACGATGTGCCGGAGTTAATGAGTGATCTGGAAAAATTCTGGCACAACGAGCAAATCTTCGTCCCCGACCTGATCCGCATCGCCATCAGCCACTACCAGTTTGAGACAATCCACCCCTTTCTCGACGGGAATGGGCGCATCGGGCGCATGCTCATCGTCCTGTTCCTGATCGCTAAAGGCCTGCTCAAAACGCCTTGCCTCTACATCTCGGCCCATCTCGAAAAGCACCGCTCCGCCTACTATGACTCGCTGATGGCCGTTCGTACCCGTAACGATCTCAACCAGTGGATACGCTTTTTTCTAGTGACCATAATGGAAACCTCCAAACGGGGCGTCGCCACCTTCGAGAAAATCCACTACTTGCGCAAGGAGATCGACGAAAAGCTGCACTCACTGGGTCGCCGCGCGGTCAACGCTCGTCGCATCGTCAACTTCCTGTATGGAAAACCCGTTTTCACAAGTGCTGAACTATCCAAGCGCCTCAAGATCAGCCAACCCACCGTGGACCGTATTCTCAACGATCTGATCAGCATGGAGCTCGTCAGCGAACTCACAGGGAAACAGCGCTACCGCGTCTTTTACCTGAAAGAATACTATCAGCTGTTTCTATCCTGAGTGTGAAAAACAGTGCCGTCGACGGCCTCAAGAACCGAGAGACGGATTACCACCATCTTTTATCATCTTTTCAATGTAGCTAGGGGCTTCGCTGTCCTCGCATCGCGTACCCAATGTTCGGCCAGCGACTTTCAAGTCTTCAGGCAGAATATCGAGCAATAAATGATCCACCCAACGATGAGTCTCTTTTGAAAGCACTTTAAGAGGTTTGGATCCATCGTTACCTTCAGTCCACCCCCATGCTCCCATGAAAGCGCGGCCAGAACTTCTGTTCTGGCCGCGTCGTATGATTTCGCCCTCCCCTCATTCCGGAGGCACACCCAGGATCAGATTCGCGGCCTTCTGGGCGTGGCTGGCTGCGGTGACGACAAGCTTGCTGTCACCTTTCAGCACACGAATCCAGCCCTGAAGGTAGGCGGCAGAATTCTCGATCACGCTGTTATCGATCCCGCAGTGGGCGCAGAGGAAAGCGGCAGTCATCTCGGCAATGAGCTCCTCGCGGGAGTAATCGCCGTCACCGAAGGTTCCCTCAAGCTTACGATCTAGCCGAGACTTGGCCCCGGTCGCGTGCCCCATTTCATGAAAACGGGTCGCGTAGTATTCTTCACAGGAGGCAAAACGCGCCTTGGGCGGGAGGTGGATTTCATCGGTTGCGGGGATGTAGCAGGCGTGCCGGTAGCCGTGGAGCACCTCGGGCCCGTCGGTCCACCCTTCCACCACCTGCTCGGCGGCTTCGATCGGCGAGAAGTCCAGCGGTTCGGCTTCGGCCATCTCGGGGAAGTCCACCCCTTCGACGTGGCAGGCGTTAAAGACCACATAGGCCTTGAGAAAGGGAATCTTGCGCGCCTCCTCCCCTTCTTCCTTCGGCTCGTCCTGCTTGGCCTCCAGCGTCCCCCAGTAAACCACCGGAATCCCCTTGCTGCCCTTAATGATCTTCCCACCCTTCGCCTTGACCTGATTGAAGGTCATGAACCAGGGCAGATCAAAGGCCATCGCTTCCAGCAAAAACCTGTTGACGCCAGAATAAGGCCGATCACTGACAAAGTTGCGGGGACGGCCTCCCATACGGTTCCACGGACTGCGCCACGGACAGACCCCCTTCTCCAAGAGTTCAAGCATGCGTTCGGTGACACGGTCGTAAGCGGATTTCTTCATGACAGGTTCCTTTCGGGTTGGCGGCCTTCCTTCATTGAAAAGCCAGCTTTTTCCTGCCAAGCGGCGAGCGAAGCCAAGCGTGCCCGTAGCGAGGGCCTGCAAGGCCGCCGTCAAGGTGGAGATTTTTCCGCCGAGCGCGGAAGCAAGGAGCCCGCGACGCAGCTGCACAAGCGAACGGGAAAATTCTACCTTGACGGCTCCGAGCTGCAGGGCTGGCATCATCCCCCTTTCCTGCGGGCAGGAAAGCTGGCGTATGAAATCAACGACCCTTCGTATCCGTTCACTGAATACAAAATACGCCCACGCCGTCGCTGGCGTGAGCGCATCGATAAACCAAGACAAACGAACAGCTACCGAGACCTAAACGTCCACCATCGTCACCGGAGCACGCGGCATGGTCTTCTTCCGGCGCTGCCCCGACAGGGTCTCTTTGATGACCCGGGCCACGAACTTCTCGTTCACGATTCGCTGAACGGCTTTTTCCTCGGCCTTGGTTACTTCGGCGTCAATAAGGGGCTGAGCCTCATCAACCACCGCCTTGAGCAACAGCGGAGGCAGCTTGTCCAGGTCATAGCCCTTACCGACCTTTTTCAGTCGATCCGTGATTCTTGCTTTCATGGTCATGGCAATAACTGTGCTGCTTCAGCGCAAATACGAGACACCTGCCTCATGCCACGTCGTCGGCCTCCATGTCAAGGTAGGTCTGGACAAGATGGTCATCCTGTTCGGGGGGCTGTTTGCCGGAGAGCAGGAGCACTTGGCGCTCCAGACCGGCGACAACCTCGTGGGCCTCGATGCCCGAGAGGTAGAAGATGATCAGTTCCTCCGGGCTAGGGACGGCGTTCTGGTAGCGGCGCTTCAAAAAGTCATTGGAGCGCTGAAAAGTCGCCATGATCTCAGCGGGGATTCTCAAGACGGTGGATTTATCGGAAGTGGTTTCAGTGGTCGTTTCCATGATTAAACCTTGGGTTGGTAGTTTTAGGACGAACGCTCTTCACATCTTGAGAGCAGACTTGGTCGCTTCCTGCCGTCCGAGCCGGACACGGGCCTGCTCCTTACGATCATCGGGCACGCGGGCGATACGGTTTTCGATGTCCTGGGCAATCTCGGGATTCTCCTTCAGGAATTTCCCAACAGCTTCACTTTCCTTGAGCCTCAAACGCTGGCTGGCGTCGTGCTTGAGGGCTTCGCGCAAAACGGCACGCCGGACCAGCTGGTCCTTCGTCTCCGTCTTGAGGTAGGCCACGCGCTCGGGGTTCTCTTTCATGTAGCGATCGATGATCGCATCGATTTCGGGGTTCCGCTTCGGCCCGTTCGACTTGCGGGCTTCGGCGAGTTTCTTTTCCACGTTTTCTTTTAACGACATAGGAGTGTCCTATCCAAAACCCCGCGCTTGCTTAACCTGCCTGCGGGGCCGCTATCAGTCAGCTTCGGGCAGGTCTGGCCGGATGCCAGAATTGTATAATTCGGGTATGCATCGAAAAGATCATGGGCGTTCGAGTTCGGAGAGACGGCTCGACAGTTTGTCCAGTTCCTTGTCACGTTCATCGAGCTTCTTCTGGAGTACGTCGTTCTGCTCGATCAAGGTCGCGATAAGCGTGTTGGCCTGGGCGATCTTGTTTTCCAACTCACCGGAAAGGAGCCCCACCTGCTGCGCCGGATCGGCTACGGCGACGACTGGCCCCAACGGAACCGCCGTAGGAGCGCTGGGCGAAAGGTTCCAGTGGGCAGGCTGCTCCACTCGTGAAATCCGATGGGCATCATGCCGCACGCCGGAGTCCTGCGGGTCCACGTAGGGACCGAGGTAGTAGGCGTGCACGGATTCGGGGGTGCGAATCTTGCCCATGTTGTAGGGATCCAGCTCCGTCCCCGATACCTGCACGGGCAGGGAGGGCGGTGGCTCTTCCACCGGCTTGCTGGCACACCCAGCAAAGCAGTACGCCACGGCCAGTACCCCACTCCAGCGGACAAGTCGCCACACAAAGTCAGTTCGTTCGCTGATTCCAGATGTCATGATTGCTGATGTTTCCGCGTGAGCCTTCTGCCGCGTCGATGGTCTGCGTGACGTAAACATAAAACTGCGTTCCTGCCGGAACCCGGATGTAGAAGCCGTCGCGCTCGATGGCCGCCTGAATCTGCTCGGCGTATTTTTCGAGGACAGCGGTCGTCCCATCCAGCGCGGCATTGCCAACGGAGCTTTCGGCAATCTGCACCGCCGATCCGGTGTCGGTGATGAAATCGTCGTATTGCTTGAAGCCCTGCGTGGCGGCTGCAAGGAAGGTGGCCGCGAACAGCTTGATCTCATTCCAGTCGTCACTCTTGATAAGGTAGCCCTTGAGCCCCGCCGAACCGTCCTGCAAGCCCCACAGGCCGGTGTTGAAGTCATACTCGCGGTCAAGCGCGATCCCCTGAAGGGTCAGCTCGGTCCCGTTCAAGGCTTCGTGCGTGCGCCAGACGAAATTCCAAGTGCCCGTGGCGGAAATGCGGTCGCGGGTGTTCCCCTCGCTGGCCCGCCCGTGCACCTCCGCGCCTGCCGGAATGATGATCTTACCGGCGTGCACGACATCTTCCGTCACAAGGCCGATGATGGGGGTGTCCATCGAACTGCTCTCCACCGTGATGATAAGCTCGCATGGGATGAGCCGCCCAAAGGGCGCGTAATCCCGTGAAAGCACCTCTCCTCGATCAGGAACCGCGCCGGTAAAGAGATTCAGCGGCAGTCCGCCCTTGGCCTTGGTTTTCTCTTCCTTCAGTCGGGCCTGCTGGGGGCGCGAAAGCGGCGGTTCCGGTTCTTCCGGACTCTCAGCGTTTTCAACGGGAAGCTCCGCTTCATTGGCAGTCACGACCGCTCCAGGCATTTTAAAGCGAGGTATGTCGCGTTTGTACACGTCGGGCTTATAGTCGTATTCCTCCTCGGGCGGAGTGAAATCCGCCTCTCCCTTGTCCATCGTGTGCAACACGACGAGTGCCCCAATGCCGCCGATGAACAGCACGGCGGCCACGACATTACCCAAGGGTGAATTGAGAAACTTGATCATGGGTGACGATTAAGGAATGAGCAACTTGGCCGGGTCTTTGATCCGGGTGACGATGGCCTGAAAGGGATTGTGAACGCTCAGGTGCGCCGTTTCCCCATTGGGTTTGCCCGTGATAGCCAGGTAGACTACGCTGTCGGATTGGGCCGGGATGATGCCGGAGGCATCCGCGATGGACGGGTAATAGAGGTTCTGGCCGATGCGGATAGCTAGCATCTGCGGCTGATAATAGATGTTCTCGTCCGAGGTATTGTGTAATGAAATCCTGAATACGAGTGTGTCGTAGCGAACAAACCGCATGACCTCCTCAATGCTCGCCGTGTAATCGCGGTACTCGGTCGTGAGCCCTTCGGGGGCACGGTAATCGACCTCCTCGTCCAGCATCCCCGGATAGGCCCGCTGGATCAGCGGGTAACTCTTGGCCCGATCAAGCAAGTCCAGCAGCACGTTAGGCGTGGTCCGGCGAATCGTAACAGCCCCCGGCCCCAAGGCGAAACTGCCCGCCATCAGTTCATCGGACTGCATAAGCCGCACCGTGCGGTACGGCACGGCGTCCTCGTGGTGATAGAAATTAAAAGCGTAGGTCTGCCCCTGATAAACCACATTGAGCGCTCCTCGCGCATTGGGCTGCATGGCCCGCACGGAAAAGAAATACTGCCCGGCCACATAGCTGAGAAGCACAGGAGGATTGTCCTTGGGGACGCTGCCGACATTGGCCCCGTCGATGGACTGGAGCGGTCCCGGAAAAGTAATCGTCGTCGGCGTGTTGCCGATGGGAATGTTGTACACGGTCTGCGGACTCAAGACATACTCCTTGATGACCTTATGGTTGTAACGGTCTTCCTCGGCTCCCGTCACAATCGGAAGCAGCAAACAAAGGATAGCAATGCGGTTCAACTTCATCGGGCTAGAGCAGGATTTTTTCTTCAAAGGACATCACAGCCAGTGGATAACGTTTGTTTTCGAGCATGTTGGGGTTGCGGTGCATCACGAGGGTGAGCGTGAACTGCGGGTCTTCCACGAAGGTCTTCCCTTCAAAGCTGCCGGTGCGGATGAGCTGCCCTTTTACCTGGGCGAACACCTGGTCGCCCCGTGTTTGCAGCACCTTGATTTCAAAGACCTCCACCTTCTGGTGGATGGCCTTTTCGCGCAGTTCCTTTTCGGCTTGAGAGTGTAACTGCCGGGCCCTTTTCAAGGGCTCGTCCAGAAACAGCTTGTCCAGGAGTTCGGGCATATCGAAGCCGTTGGGGTTCTGCGAAAAGAGCGCGTAGGTGGCCCACAAGGCCAGTTCTTCGTGAAGATGGGTGGCCTCTTCAAAATCGAGTGTTGGGGCGATGGAATACGTCCCTGCCCCATCCATGATAACCACGCGCTCGCGGGTGCGGTAGGCATTGATGATGAAGAAGGGCTGAATCACCACCCACCCCAACAGCATGAGCGCGATCAAAAACCACAGCCGCGCCGCCCAGGCATTATCCGTGAACAATTTTAACGGATGGAAGGCGTTCCGTGCGCGAAGCTGCTTGCCATGCGCCCGCGCCTTGGCGGGATCAACGGCGGAACGCTCCGGCATCTCGTGTTCGTCGTGACTCATATCTGCGTATGCGGTTTGGGTGGTGACGCCTGCGCATAGAGCTTCGCGGCCAGTTGACTACCGGAGGGATCATGCGGATTGACGGGCAACAGGGGATTATCCATCGCCGGTACGGCAGCTTGCAGTGCACCAGAATGAACGGGAACCGATGACGAGACAGAGGGCCTAAGTCCAGGGTCGCTCTGGGGTGTACTCACCGGAGTGGGTTGAGTGGGCTTGACGGCGGAGGGGGATAGCGGGACACCGGGCGAAGAACTTCCCAGAGAAGTCGAAACAGCGGCGGTCCGCAGGGCCGATCCCGCAAGGGCCTGCAAACCAGTACCACTGGCGAAGATCATGAACATGATCGTCGGTGTGGCCAGCGTACCGATGACGAGGATCAGCGCAGCGATCAGCCCCATGATAAGCGAGCCGAAGCTCATCATGTAAAGCGCGGCGCCCGTGTCATTCCCGGAAAAGGTGGAGGCGTCCGCAAAATCTTCCACAAATCCCATCGCCGCGAGATTGGTGATGGCAAAGCCGATGGGCCACGCCATCACCGCCAGCATATTGGCGATGAGCTTCACGCCAATATTGGCCAGCGAAGGAAACATGAACAGTGCCAGCCCAATTGGGAGAAAGAGGAACCCAAGCCACTTGAGCACATATTGAAGGATGTAGAAGGGCACCTGAAAGAGCGCCGCCACGGTAATGCCCAGTTTGGAAATCCCGTAAACGATGCTCAGATAGACGGAGTTCACGATCCGCTCGACGCCCCACCCTTCGGCCTCGGGATCCTCGTCGATGGTTTTGATCAGGGCATCCGTGACGGCATAGGGCTCACTTCCAAAGTCGGCATTGATGACGTCGGCGGCATCATACATCCCCTGATCAATCGCGTTAAACCAGTAGCGGCCTGTGGCCATCAGCGCGACAAGGAAGAAACCGATAAAAACGGCCTTCGTCATGGCCACCATGTCTCCACCGGTATCCGAGATGCGCATGATCCGCACGATCAGCCCTGCTACGAGAATGAAATATGCAACAAAAAGGAGCGCCCCCTGAAGCTCAAGAATCGAGCTTTCAAAGTTTTCCATCGTAATGGGACCAATCAGGTTCATGGCTGTGTGTCAGCTTAGCAGGTTATTCCTCGGAAGGGCTGGTTTTCGGGTCTGAGTGGAAACTCTTCAGGTAATCCATAGTCGCCTCGCCCGGCGTCGTGCCCTCGCCGCCTTCAAAAACGAAGTTCACTCCGTTATATTTCTTCATCTGAGCGAGAATGAATTGCTTTCGCAGGGATTGCAGTTCGGATACACGTTGGTGCGTACTTCGACGCAGGTCGCCGAAGGCACGACGCTCCTCGTCGGTCATACTTTGGCGCTCCTGAATGTAGCGTGATCGCTCTTTCATGTACGCAGCCGACAAGGCTTCGATTTTTTCGATGTACGGGTCCTCGATGACCACATCGTCGCCCTTTTCCACGATGATGCGAATGGTACGGGCCGGTTTGGCGTCCTCGTGCACGCTGATAGTGGTTTCATTGGGCGCGTCCGAACAGGCGCACAGGGCGAGCACGGCCAGAAGGAGCGGCAAATAGATCAGTTTCATAGTGGTGGATGTTCTAGGGATTCGTGTTGGTCAGAGTTTTCAGGTAATCCGAGAGCGAGCGGTAGGCAGCGTGCTGATCCTTCAACTGGGCCTGCACGGAAACGGTTTTTTCTTTTTCAGCCTGGTTCTCATTCAGAGCTTTCAAGGCGGCATATTGCTGGTACTGCTTTTCGCGCTCGGAAATGAGCAGTGCTATCTGCCCGTTCTGAGCGTTGACGATAGCCGAAAGTTTTTGAACTTCCGCGTCGGTGGTGGCGCTGTTCAACTCTTCCAGCGTGAGGGCCTGGTTCTCCTGCAACTCCTGCAAGCGGGCATCGATCTCGTCGGAAGCGGTCACGTAGTTCGTGTATTGATCGTCCACGACCGCATACGGTTTCAGCGTGTTGTCTTTGACCATGACGGACTCGCCGGTTACGGTTTCGGTTTTTACCTGCACGTAGAGACCGCCGTGAGTTTCATTCAGGCTCGCTGTGCCGCTAGCCTCGTCGATGATCGTCGCCCACGGGATGCCGTGGTTGAGATCGTCCATGAAATCCTCCACGCCAAGCACATCGAGCGAAGGCAAAAGAACCGTCCCCGGATCACCCGCCCATTCCTTGATCGTGGTCTGCACATCCAGTTGCTCCGTCATGGTTTCGATCTGTTGGGTCAACTGTTCGTATTGCTGCTGCCACTCTTGCAGGACCTCGGCGTGCTCGGCGGCGTCCTGCAACGTCGCCGCGATGGTCTGGGCGGTGTGTCCGGGGTCGGAAACGATCCACTGCGCCTGCAAGCAAGGCGCGAGCATGAGAAAGAGCAGTATCAGTCGGGTTTTCATGGCTTACTTAGCTTTGACGTAAATGACACGTTCCTCCTGGACGACGCCGTTGATCTCCTGGGCGGGGAGAACGACAGGCACAAAGGTGCCCGACTCCTCGGGCTCGCTGAACTCGTCTTCCTTCTGGCGGTTCTGAATAATCCAGTACTGCTGTTTGACGCTTTGGTTGAGGGCGGCTTCGTAGCCGTTTCGGTAGGCGATGCGCTCATTTTCCTCGGCCATCGCATTGGCCCCCAGCGCAGCAACGGCCCCCAGCGCGGCCCCGCCCGTCGTCCAGGCCGCATCGCCATCGGACGCCTGATTGGCGATGACCGCGCCCAAGGCGCTGCCGCCCACCACGGTGGCGCTCTTGCCCACCTCATTGCTGGCGCAGCCGGAGAACAAGCCCGCCACCATGAGCAAGAGAATCGTTCGCACGTATGACTTGCGTTGAATCATGAAACAGAACCCTCCGGTTGTGCCGCCGCTGTAGCGGCGGACTGGTAATACGTCTGCGCCTGAATGTTGAGCGCAGTCCCGCAGACAGGCGGGCGCGCTCCCGGCGCGTAATAGCAAATAGACGAAAACTTGTGCCCCTCGGCCTGCTGTTCGACGAGCGGGTAATCCATGATCGCCTCCTGCACCGCTTGCGGCAGCCCCGTGTCGCGGGCAATCTCCTGAATGTCGGCCTTGTCCAGTTGGCGCATCAGCAAATGCTGTTTGGAGTTGCCCATGACGACAGCGCGGATACGCGAGCTTTTGAAACGCTCGTACTGCTGAACGATGGAACAGGTCCAGCATGAGAATTTACGCAACTGCGCGTAGGCTTCTGAAACAATTTTCTCCCCGCCCGGCACGTCGAGGAAGCGAGAGACTTCTTCAAAGATCATGCGCTTGCGCAGTTTTCGCGGCAGCGAGATGATGTGCTGACGGGCGAAGGACGTGATGAGCAGTCCCGCCGCCGTGCGCAGTTCAACGGCCTCGTCGCCCAACTGGCCCAACTCGAAATGCGCGATTTGGCTGCGTAGGTTGATATTGGTCGTCCCGTCGAAAAGCTTCCCGTAGCTGCCGGTGCCCGTCCATGCGGCCATGAGCGTGGCCAGTTCATCCATCTCGGCCTTGGGGTGATACGAACTGCGCCCAAAGCGCATCATCTCGATTAACTGCGAATGGACCGGGTAGTCCTCCGGCTTGAAATACGCGAAAGCGGTATCTTTCACGTAGTCACAGGTGTCGGCGCGCTTGGCGAACTGCACAATCCGCTCGGAGGGGATAGCGTCGTAGAATGCCAACGCCTCGTCATCTTCGACGGCAAGCAGGTCGCGGAAAAGACTGAACGCCTCCACAAAACTGGTTTTCGTTTTGATCTTCTGCTGTTTCCACAGGTAGGTGGCACAAGCCATCTTGCGGACCTCGGGCATTTGCTCACGGTAACGCTTGCTCCACGACTCGAATTGGTCCCGGTAAAGCAAATCGATGTAGTGGCCGATCTGTGCCTGCCGGACCTGCTGGCGCTCCTGCGAATCGGACACGCCGATCATGCGCGAAACCAACGCCACCCCGGAGGACACCTGCTGGCGGGTCAGCGGCATCCCCACGGTGTCAAGGTAGTTGATGACCAGGTCGCTGTCCGGCTCGATGATGATGGGCGTCCCGCCCAGCGATGTCGTGAAATTCTGATACGACAGCCCTTCTTCGATGATGACCGTATACGCGAAGCGGTGCGCGGTCTGCGTGAGTAAGTCTTCCATGAAGACCGACTTGCCCGCCCCGCTGATCCCGAACAGCACCGTATGCTGGGGCGTACCGCCGATGAAGGTATTGATCCCGACTATATTATGCTGGTTGCCGTCATAGATGGCTTCGGCCTCTTCGAGATAACCGGTAAACGTAGCCGAAAACGGCAACAGATCGGCAAGATAACCGTCCTCAGCGTATTCGTCGCGGTGGGTATAGCTGGAGCCCGTCCAGCCCGGCCATGAGGCGAAGAACAGCTTCCGGCTGGAGGCGAACAAGGTGTTCTGGTAAATCTCCGCGCCATTCATCTGACTGACCGCCTGCTTCAACTCGGCGGTCTTAGCCCGGAGCGTGTCGAGGTCACGCGCCCACGTGCGGATGATGTAGGTCACGGCAAAGGGCTTGGTGTAGCCCTGTGCCAAGGCGTCGATGGTCGTCTCCTTTTTCGCTATGGCGGTGGCATCCGACTGCCGTCCCTTGTGGCGGTGCTCGTTCTTCAAACGGTCGGCCTCCTTCTCCTCCTTGCGGATGACCTGCTTCACGTTGAGCGGCTTCAGATTGACCGTTACTTGGTAGTCGAGCGACGAGAGGCTGGTCAGGTGATGGATGATGCCGGGATAGGTTTCGCTGGGCCAGCGCTGCACGGTGAAGACCGAATGGTAGTACCCGTCGAATTCCAGCGCCGCCTTGTCGGCGGGCCGAATGTCGCAGTGCAGACAGTTCTCCTGAATCGTGTAACGCTCGTCAAAGGTGCGGGCGTAGTCATAGTCGATGCTCTCGGCCAACGACGGATTGAGGAAGCGCTTGCAGGTGGCGTAGTGGGCCACATCGTCCATCGGTGTGACGGTCGTATCTGAGCCGAGTACGCTTTGGATGTGGTGCTCGCGCTCCTGAAAATGAACTCTCAGGCTATCGAGCTGGGCCTCGTAGAAGGTCCGCAAACCGGACTTCGTCTTCAGATTACCCGAATACTTTTCCATCCGCGTACACAGGAACACAATCAGGTACTCGCGCCGGAGCTTGCGCTCCAGCATCCTCTGCCAGTAGCGGGAGAAACGCTCATTGCGAACCGCCTTCACGTAATCATCCTGACAGTGTTGCTGGGTGTCCCGATAGTAGCGCGTCAGTGCCGTGCGGTAGTCGTTGCCACAGGTCCACTGCACCTGCATGGACTCGGTGGGACCTAGGGAACTGAGCAACTGGCGAATCTTGCGCTTGTATTCGTTGCGAACGCCTACACTGGCTCCGCGCAAATCCGGGGTCTCCACGGTGAAGCCTTTCGCGACGTGGCAACCGCTCTCCAGCGAGCCGAAGATCATCATGCCGTCCGCGAACCAACCGTTGGGTGCTCCGCTACTCATGGTCTTCCTCCCTGCGATGGCGCGGGTTAATGGGCTGGACGACCCTGACGAAGGAAAAGCCCGCCGAGGTTACATTGCTGAACCAGTCCCGGTCATAGCCACGGGGCTTGTTGTGCCGCAAGAGCAAGACATACAAAGTCGGCAAGATCAGGACCGGCAGACCAGCCCCGAGCGAGATAAGCAGGGGCAGGCCGATCACCATGAAACAGAGCATGACGGTGGCCAGCGCGGCTACCACACCGATCACCGGATAGAGGAAAAGATTGCCTGAGAGTCCAAAGGCCTGGCCCTTGGCGTCGGTCGCCGCATGAGTGCGGGTACGCTCCAGCTGTTCCATTTAAAGATGGACGTTGAGATGAACGGATTGAGGGCAAATTGCCCTTTAGAATGAAGGCTCGATCGCAGCATCCCCCAGTCCTGCTATGACGAAAAATGAGGACATGATGAGACCGGCGGCTGCTATAATTATCCCTCCAAAGATTGAGGAATATCCCTCGGAATCTCCATCGGCTATTTTACGGGCTCCTCGCCAGATGAGGAAAATCCCGTAAACAAAGCCGAAGAAGAAAACGACACCCAAAGCCACTGCGAACATATCCTTCAGGTCCGTCAGTGTCGATTGGGCCAAGGCGGGAGGCACAATAAGGCTATTCATTTTGCCCTTTCAGTAGAGATTATCGTTTGTTTTTGGATGGCTAAAAAAACGCAGAATAAAACGAAACATCATCCGCGTTTGACGGCTATAACTAAACCACCTATTACCAACCAACGTCAACGCAGTATATCCGCACACGCTTCCATTTACTTTTTATTTAAAAAATAACCAACAATAACCCTAATTACAAACGTCATGCCTAGTAATAATATCGAACAAATAGCCTACTTAAATGAGCATCTAACCTCACATATAATCGGACAGAATCGAGCCATCGAAAAAGCCTGTTCCGTCCTGCAAAGAGGAGCCTTAAAATTATCCCATCCAGACCGTCCTTTAGGCTCGTTTTTGTTCGTCGGACCGACCGGCGTCGGCAAGACCGAACTGACCAAGTGCTTCACAAAATATTTGTTCCCCGGAGAGCACCGTTTAATCCGTTTCGACATGTCCGAATACCAGAACAAAGAGCAACTCGAAGTGCTCCTGGGAGACGGCGCCAACGCCCAAGGCCAGATGGGTAGATTGTTCGACTTGAACAGGGATGAACAGGGAAATCTTCAGGGCGGAACGATTCTTTTTGACGAGATCGAGAAAGCCCATCCCGATCTGCTCTTGATCCTGCTTCAGGTTCTGGAAGACGGGCGACTCACCCTGCGTGACGGGACCATCTTAAATTTGAGGAATTTCTTCGTCGTACTGACCTCAAACATCGGCGCTTCCGAGGCCATGGAGATGAGAAAATCCACCCCTGAAACCATTGAGCGCGTCGTCTTCGCGCTGGTCCGCGAAAAGCTGCGCCCCGAACTCGTCGGACGCATTACCGAAATAGTTATGTTCGAGCGCTTGGAGTATGACGTTCAGGTCAAAATCGCCCGCCTCATGTTAGAGCGAGAAGTCGATAGGCTTAGCAAGCAACTAAAAATGACAATTACCTTCGACGATGAACTACTGGAGCAAGTTTTAATTGACGGTTTTGATGCAAGATTTGGAGCCCGTCCATTACGGCGGAATATTGAGCGCTTAGTTGAATGCGCTATAACCAAAACAGTATTAAACCTTCACACAGCAGGAACACAAACTCAGAACATACATATAAAAAACAATATAACTCCAACGCTAACACCAAAACCCTTCACTCTTTAGATCACAACGTAGAGACTCATAGTCGAATGCCGACAATCCCTGTATGGGCATCCTTGTTCTTCCACAATCAACACCCAATATTTTCATCAATGCTTTACCTGCATTGAGCCCTCCATACCTGAGGATTATGTTAATATACCGTGTGGCCTGTCCCTGAGATTGCCGGGCTTCCTCCATGTTCTCCTTTTGATAGGCCTCCAGTATTTTCCAATAAATATCCGTACGGTAATTGTAAGTGCTTCCGACTGCGCCGCTCGCGCCTGCCTCGATTCCATCCAGCAGCATTTCATCACGACCAAAATACATTTTGATCCCAGCCGGAGACGACATTACACAGCTACGAAAGTCATCAATGTCTTCATGGGTGAACTTGATACCCGCGAATGTGGGCATGGACTCTATCAACAACGGTAGCAGGTCTGAAGCTCGGAACGGCACCTGCGTTACTGAAGGGATATGATAGTAGTAAAACGGCAGTGAGGAGGATTGCGCAACCTCCCGCAAAACTGAGACGCACGAGGAAAGGCTCATTGCCGCGAGGCCGATGGGGACAACCGAGGCGACCCCCTTCGCGCCAACTTTTTCCGCATGAGCGGCCAGCAGGCAGGCAGCTTCTACTGTCGAGTACCCAACATGCACGAGCACATCGATCCCCACAGAGGGGGCCTCTTTGCACCAAGCCTCCGCCAGAGCCTTTCGCTCATCAACGGATAAAGAACCACCTTCGCCCGTCGTACCGCAGATAAATACTCCAGACACGCCAAGTTGCGATAGCCTACTTGCCTGTTCGCGCACCATTTTCAGGTTAAGGTTTCCACCTGCATCAAAGGGCGTAAACGGGGCTGCGATGAATTTGAAGCCACCTTCACCCCCTTGGGCGCCGGCATGCGCTTTATTGCGACGTTGCAAGGTAAAACTCCGATCAACCTCTGCCCCCTGATCCTGCAGAAGTGCACGTAACTGAGAGCCATCAAGTTCGGTCGCTCTGATGCGCCTTTGCGCGCACAGAGCCGCCGCCGTTCCTGCTGCCTGTCCCATCGCCATACACTGCGCCTGAACTCGGGCAGAGGCAAACGCCTCCCGTGTGGCGGAAAACGCGCCCCCGGCGACAATGACCCCCTCACTCCCGCAGGGAACCAGACAGCGGTAGGGGATCCCATACGGCCCCTGCAGAAAGGTCGCTTCCGTATTCGCGGACACAGCCCGATGCACATCAATGGGATGGGCCCCGAGCGCGATCACATCCGGATGGTCTGGCGGCGAGACGACATCCTCAACACCCAGAGTGTACAGCCCCTCGATTGACCGCGTCTCACGAATCCCCGTCTGTGCCGCCGTATGCAGCAGATAGCAGTCGCGAAAGGCCCGATGGCGTCCACGAAAACACTCTACGATGGTG
The DNA here is from genome assembly GCA_030673825.1 of Verrucomicrobiota bacterium JB024. GTDB lineage: Bacteria > Verrucomicrobiota > Verrucomicrobiia > Opitutales > Cerasicoccaceae > Ruficoccus. The sequence goes on from JAUTCS010000035.1 coordinate 22,783, forward strand.
TGGACATCTTCCCGCATCGTTATCTCAGCCTCTGTGATGTCTTCCACCCGGACGGCATTTCCGGCATAACGGGTCGCGTTAACGCTCAGTTGGCCAGGACGGAGCACACTTCCATGCACAGCCCACGGGCCTCCAAAGTTTTTCAGCCGCCCGGCCTCCACTTCTTCCTTCAGATAATCCGCCAGTTCGAAGTTCCGGTACTTCACCCCGTCTTCCGCCATAAGCGTAGCCAGCGCCTCCGTATCCACTCCCCCCAGGACAAACTGGAGGCTCATCGGCTGCATCTCGCCATTCTCACCATGACGATAACGCCAGGGCAGGCCAACCATGGCAGTCACTGCCCCTGTGCCCGTCGCATCGACAACCATGCGAGCCTTGACGCGCAGTTCTGCTCCATCTACCGACACATGCACATACTGGCATCCTGGTTGGCTCACATTCTCGGCCACCTCCACCCCGCACGCGCGAGAGATCCCTGTCACTTTCGCATGGAGCATGACAGCCACACCGGCCTCGCGCACCATCCGCATGGAAACGAGTTTGTACAACTCCGCCTCGAACGGCACATTCCCAGACGGCAAGTCAATACGCGCCCCGCCCAGCTTCGCCAAACGCTGGATAAACTCCTCCGGAATGCCACGGACGACCCTCTTTCCGTTCGAGTTGAATTTGCTGATCGGACCGACCAGGGCTGCTGTCGCCATCCCGCCCAAAAAACCATAGTTCTCGATCAACAACGTACGGGCACCGTTTCTGGCTGACGCGATGGCTGCAATGAAACCGGCTGGACCCCCACCACATACAACGACATCCATAACGGAGGATGACACGGATGATAATAACAGTTCGTCTATATTCATGGTCGTACGATCGGTGGCCTGGTTTTGCAAAGGTGTCGGAAATGAATCAACTCCATGCACACCACGACTCAATCCTATGTCAACTATCCCATTTCTTCCGAAAATCTAAATCTCGGAATACCGCACGCTTCCGACATAAAACATGACATTTCCGACATTCTGTTTTCTTAAACAGACTGACGCGACTTGCCAACCCCACAAATCCGCTCATATTCGATTCGTTGCAATCGATCTCGGATGCCCTCTCCAACGCCCCAATACTCAAGATTTCGCACCATGGCCACCGTGCGCGCATTGCGACGCATGATCTCGGAGACGCCACCATGCCACGCTTTTCGTCAGTTGCTGCAGTCAGTGATCGACGAATGTGTACTGTCCAGGATTTCTGTCCATGAGGACAGTTTCTCCGCCTCTGACCCCTCACCGCGCGAAACATCGTTGGGCGGAGCAAGTCTATCGGGCCCTCTTCCCCATCCCCGTTTGATCTTACCATTGAGCGGCGAACTACGCGTCATCCGCAATCGGGCAAAGCCTTCGCTGGACGATGTCATGCGAGTCGCGCACCTGCGTTGGATTCCGGCCAATGGCTGGTTCTTCATCAGAAATCGCACCGCTCGCCTCGTCCTTTCAATTATCTATCACTCGGATTGCACCAGGTACGTTTGGTTTAACCGGGAGCCCACCCCTGGTGCACCCATTGGAGCCGAGACCTCCCTCACCCTGCTTCAGTACCGGACGCCAGCGGCCCCGAGCGCGACAATGCATCAAGCGCTCCGCATGACAAATGCGGCCCTTAGCTCGAAAGACCCCGTTGACCAGAGACTCGCTCTCGCCAGCATGAATAACTTGTTGGCATGGTCATTATATGAACTCGACCAGCAACCACCGCCCGTTTCTACCAGTGGCAGTCAGCAGTTGTTTGACGATATCCTGGCTTTTATCTTAGAACATCTCGACGATCATCTGGACCGCGACAAGATAGCAGCATCGTTTAGCATAAGCTCTGATCATCTGACGCGCCTTTTCCGCGAACACGGATCATGCGGATTCACAGAATTCGTAAGAGCAGAAAGGCTCGACCGGGCACGAACACTTCTGGCCAGCAGCAGCCTGTCGGTCAAAGAGATTTCGTACGCATGCGGATTCGGTGGCGTCGATTACTTTATTAAATGCTTCCGGGAGAAAAACGGACTCCCACCTCTGCATTGGAGAAGGCAACGAGCTGCCGGCAGAGATAATCCCCAGGACTGTTAATATACCCTGCCGCACCTCGGGCGTATAGCCAGCACGGTCTCCCAAAGAGAATTTTACTCTTGAAACATCTCTCAATATATCAATGATAAAACCAGACACTAACCCTTCTTTTACTTGTTCCCATGTCCCCATCCACCCCAACCGTTGCGCATCCTCCACGCGCTTCATCCCACTGGCGATCAGGTTTCTCGCTGACTGAGCTCTTGGTAGTTCTTTCCATCATCGGCGTACTTTCAGCAATCATAATTGTCGCAGTAGGCTCGATCAAAGAGCAAGCCTGGGCCACCAAATCGATTGGGAATAAACGAACGATTTACACCGCGCTAAGCATGTATCATGCGGACCACGGAAACCTGCCTCCGCTGATCAGCGCAGATTCCGAGACTCAGCAAAGCTGGAATACCAACACCGCCTGGCATACGATTATCGCCCCCTATCTCGAACACAATGAAATCGTCAACGGGAGAAGGACCGAAGCATCGGAGGTTTTCTATGATCCAGCCCAGGCTGTTCACTCTGTGCGAGGAGACTATGGCATCGGGTACAGCCAACAGTATGGGCCGATCAAGAAGTGGTTGACCGACAGCCAGGGGGTCAGTAACCCCGCTTCCCGCTCGCTTTCGTTCGCCGAGATCAACAACCCTGGAAGAACCCCTCTGCTGGCGGACTGCGAGGCCCAGAACAGCGCGGGAGAGGTTGTGGGCAGCTGGTATTTTATCATGACCAGGACCAGCCTCCCGCCTCTGTCCGGCTCTCCGCGGCTCTCCTTCCGACACAATGATCGGGTGCAGTTCCTCTTCGCCGACGGAAGCAGCGGCTCCTATACACTGGACGAGGTCTACGGAGAGGATGGCATACTCCCTTGGTCAAACGAATAAGTCCCATACGCAGTCGCGGGAAATGACGCATGACGAACCCGACAGTGCGTCAGTCGGACACAGAGAACCTAGCAAGCCTCACGGACTACCCATTCGAAGGGCAAACAATCCGTCTTAATCACTTGGCCTACTTGGTTCACTCACGAGGCAGATCGGCCTCGTCCAATGTGTAAGCCCACACAGCCGGCCGTGGTAACGGCTTGGGCCCGGCATTGTAATCGACCACGACGACCGTTCCATCCCCTAACTGAGTCCACCCGCTATAACCGTTGTGCGCATGACAGTAGGTCGCATTGTAGTCCAGACAAAGGACGGATCGCCGGCGGAAGGGATCCGGGAAGCCTTGCGAAGCACACCACTTCCAGTCGATGGCATGATCAGAAATGTTCCGGACCTGCACCCGGAAAGAACGCCACTGACTGACCCCGGCGTTCCGTTCGAAAACGACCGAACGCTCATCGATGCCGCGCATTTCGCTTTTGCGATTGCCGAAGCCAACCTCCCGGCGCCAGAGGTTTCCAAGCTCAGATTCGAGCAGCAAGCTGCCGTCAGCCCAAATCGAAACCTTGCCTCCGACACGCTCGATCCGCAGGCGCCGCCACCCACGCAGGTCCAACGAGGCGAAAATCTCGGGGCGGTCGGCCAGGCAAACCCGGTCGGGCAACAGCCGCACCCAGCATCCGGCAGAGATGTTGCAGGCGTGAATGTCCGCCGACCTGACCCGCACCTCACACTCGACCGATACCGCGGTCTGGGCGTCTTCTGCCGGATAGAGCGCGTAGGCCACGGCCGAGGGGTTGCCTTCGCCCGTCGTCAATTCATAGCAACCCTCAAGCAGACGGGCACATTGCTCATCCCCGATGAAACAGCCGGGTTCGTAATCCGGCAGACAGTCGGGATCAAAGCTGGACGCGTAGGTCGCGATCGTGCCCCAGAAATTACGGTGCGTGACCAAGAGCCGCCCCGAGGCCAGGCGCCCCGGAATGGGACGATGCCCGTAGATCGGCAGCAAACGCGGGGCTCCCCAGGTGCGTCCATAATCATGACTGATGAGCAGGCGGCTGGGCTGCCCGAGATACCCGGCCATGTCACCGCAGCGGGCGATCCCCCAAACGGTACCACCGCCCATATCGACAAGGCCCACCTCACAGTCCGAGTAGAGCTGATCATCATTCAGAATATGCTCGCTCCAGGTTTTCCCACCGTCGCTGGAGATGACGGCATCACAGCGGTAATAGGCATATGAGGGAAGACTCGCCGCGTACTCGTAAGGCATGCGTCGGTCGTCGCGGCGAGGCAGCGCGGTCGTGCGGGTGTAGATGAGATCGCCGTTGCTGAGCGAGGAAATACGCTCCGGCTCGCCCCCGACCCGGTCCACCTGCTGAGGCGCGCTCCAGGTGAGGCCGCCATCTTCGCTCCAGAAGACGTAGTTGGCCATCCCTCTGTCCGGCTGTTGCCAATCGTACAACGAGACGTGTTCTTCGTGTGCTTGCCGGTTACCCAGATCGCAGATCACCGCCAAACGGCCATCAGCCAAAGTGTTGATCTCCGGGGACACCCAGACGCTCCCCTCGCGATGAATATCCCGGTGGCTGATGCTTTGCGGAGTCCCCCAAGTCCGGGCGCCATCGCGACTTCTCGCGATCATAATATCCGTCGTCGTCCGGCAATGCTGATCCGTGCGCAGGAAACAAGCGATTAGGTCGCCCCCATGTTGAGCAACGCTGCAAAAACCGAGGTAATTGTCCGCCTCCATGGCGACAAGGTGGCGACATTCAGGGCGAATGGTGTGCATAACTTCAGAAGACTAAATGATTCGTCAAGGGAGTTAAGTTCCGGAGTGACTACAAGCAAAGACAGGTAACTATACCGGCGCCAAGGAGTCCGGCTAGGGCTGGCTATCCACTAGATCGCTACGGACCGGCAGGCAATCCAGATCTTGGCGGGTCAGGCGGACATGGATGACCTGGCGCATCTGATGGTCGATAAACAGTTCGAGCTGGTCGCCATCGACCAGCAAGTCCGCATACGAGACCATCGGAGTCACGCCTCCCCAGCCATTGAGCACGGCGGGCTCGCAGGCGTTAACCGCGACCAGCCTGGGCTCGCTCCACGTGCGACTGCCATCTGTCGAAAGCGCACACCACAGCTCGACACGCGCCTCATGGGCAAAGATATGGGCTCCTCCATCCGCCGGGCGGCGCTTGTTGTGAAAAAAGGCCACGAGGGTTTTACCATCGGCTAACATGAAAAGCATGGGCGGCGCGTCAAGGTGGACCAGCGGCGTAGGCTCAAAGGCCGACCAGGTCAGCCCGTCGTCATCGCTACGACTCTGCCACAGGCGTCCTTCCGGAGTCCGCGCCATGAGCAGGATTTGTCCGTCGGGAAGCAGGATGGGCCGGGCTTCGTCCATTCGGCAGGTACCGGGGCACTGCCAGCCGTTCGGCCGGGCCGCAGGCAGGACCGTCCAGGTCTCTCCTCGGTCGGCGCTGCGCAGCAGATACTGATGCGTCACGACATGCTCTCCGGCCTCGTCCGCGGTCCAGTGAGAAGCATGAGCGCCCACCAGCCAGGCACCACTTCGGGTTTCGCACATGCGCATAGCGGACATACCGCAAAAGTTCGGATCGTTCTGCGGGCGGATGATCTGCGCCGGGCTCCAGGTCCGGCCGTCGTCGTCCGAGAACCGGTAACCGATGGGGGCATTTTCGGTGCCGTCATGAAATTCCACGACAGGCTCCGTTCCGAAGGCGTAAATCCTGGAACTGCCTGTCGGGATGAAGGGCACCGACGCGTGCATACTGTAGGGAACCTCCCAAGCCACCGCTCCCGGCGTCCAGGAGCAACCGCCATCGCTGGAGCGGTACTGGTACATCCGGTTTGCCATCTTACCCCGTCCGGCCCAGACATAGTGCATGGGACCGGCCGGATGCATCAGCAGATAGTCGCCCCCCGGCGTGATGATGCTGCGCGGATGGCAGACAAAATCATCCAGGCAGACGCGACGGGCTGTGAGGTTTCCAGCCAGGATGACACCCAGCTCTTTTTCCAAACGAAGACCCTCCGGCAGAACAGCGGTCGAGAATTTCTCTCCGGCAATCTCCACCGTATCCAGACAGTGGATACCGTGCGCGGAAGCCGGGCAGTAATTGGATGACAGATCGGACATGGGTAAGTTTTTTGAGAGGTTGGAGATAGAAAAAGATTCAGGCGTTAACAACATGCTGCGGGGTTCCGCCGAAGAAAGACTGAAGGTTATCGCGGGTGATCCCCAGCAGGCGCTGGCGGCTTTCCTCGCTGGCCCAGGCCAGGTGCGGCGTGATGTAGCAGTTTTCCAAAGCCAGCAGCGGATTGTCCGCGCACATAGGCTCAACTCCGACCACGTCCACCGCCGCCGCGGCAAGCGGCCCCTCCCGTAAGGCCGCCGCGAGGTCGTGCTCTTTAATGAGGCCGCCCCGGGCGGTATTGACAAGCATACTGCCGGGTCTCATTCGGCCCAGTAAAGCGGCGTTGACGAAACCGGTGTTGGCCGGTGTCTGCGGACAATGCAGTGAAACCAAATCCGCCGACTCAAAAACCTCCTCGACCGAGTTCGCCCACGCAAACTCCGGCCAATCAAACCCACCCCGCCGACTGGGGGTATAGGCCAGCAGGCGAACTCCAAATGGCCGGAGCCGTTCCGCCACCGCCCGTCCAATCTCGCCCAAGCCGACCAGGCCCACCGTCATGCCCGCAAGTTCTCTGGGCGGACTCAGCCAGTAGGAGAAAACGGGCGAGCGGACCCACTCCCCCGCCCTGACGCCGACCGCATGGTCGCCGACCCGGTTGCACATTTCCAGGATGAGGGCGACGGCGTGCTGAGCCACGGAAGTGGTGCTGTAGCTGGGCACGTTGCACACGGTCACGCCCTGACGGCGGGCCGCCTGCACATCGATGATATTGTATCCAGTCGCCAATACAGAGATGAGTTTCAATTCGGGGAGCATGCGCAGGGTTTCCGCGTCGAGAGGCACCTTGTTGGTCAGGACGACCTGAGCTTCCCGGCAACGCTCGACGATCTGCGCCCGGTCGTGTCCCGTCCGGTCATAGAGGGTGAGCTCCCCGTAAGGCTCCAATATCGACCAGGAGCTGCGGCCGGAGAAATGAAAAGTCTCTGCGTCGAGAATGGTAATGTTGGGTTTCATCAATCGTTTTGCCGTGAAGGGTTGAGTGTTTCACCAGGAGCGTTTTCGTCGCGATTGATCCCCGCACTGACGGTGCCGTCATCGAGCGGGTTGCGCTTGGCGTGCCGGAGCACATCCATCAGCTCCCGCAGGTTGATCGCGCCACCGATCAGGAACCAGACCGTGACGATGACCGCCTTCACGAGCCCGATGCCGAGAAATATTTTCCAGTAACTGAACCACCAGTCGTCGCTCCAGCGCTCGTGTAGATTCAGGACGGTGATGATCACAAAGGCGCTGAACAGGCTCAACGACCACGCGATCGTCAGATAAAAGATGATCCGGTCGCGACGGTTGAAATCCCGGCCCGGCTTCAAGGCGTGCCACCCAAGACGCGGCTTGGGCTGGCCGTATTTCTCGGGATGGTCGGTCATCTCCGCGTACTCGCCCCGGTGCAGCATACGGTCGAGGTTGAACTGACGCCGCTGGGCGAGCGAGACAATGATGTACAGGCTGAGGGAGGTGATCATCGCCGCGAACAGCATCTGCTGACCGTCAAAGGGAAAGGCCGGGTCAAACTGCTTGATGAGAATCCCGCCGCAGCCGATGACGCTTCCGGTGATCATGGCGACAAACGCCGCCGGAGTCGTCCCCCGCCGTGAGTACAGCCCGCCAATAATCGCCGCCCCGGCTCCGCCGAGAAAGATCGCTCCGGTCAGCGACATAAACAACAGGATATACTGTGTTTGACGGAAGAACAGGCTGAAGACAAAGGCAAAGATCGCCACCCCCAAGATAGACACCCTCAACCACAGCATGTGCTGTTTCGGGTTCAGCGGACGCCCGCGCCACGGCACGATCACGTCCTGGATAAGAATGCTGCCCCAGGAGTGCATGTAGGTGTTATCCGTCGAGATGGCAGAAGCCAGCATGACCGTCGCGAACAAGCCGAGCATTCCCACCGGAAGCAGTTCGCGGATGACCAGCGGGGTCGTCAGTTGCTTTTGCAGTTGCGCGTCGCCGACCGCTCCGAGCGCCTCGTTCGCCGCCTGCGCCTGGGCCGAGAAGTCCGCGCTGTGCATGACCACCAGCGCGGCAATCGGCAGAAAAATCGGAAGCAGCGTCGTCACCGCCGTGCGCCACTGCGCCAGCACTTTCCCCATCCGCGCCTCATGTGGCGAGCGCGCGGAGGAGTTGTACGCCTGCCCCCCCTGCCAGGCCATCGTCCAGTAGAACGCCCCGAAGAGATTCACCAGAAAATAGAACGCGTTAAAGTGCTTCACTTCTCCCGCATCGAAGGGATTGATCCGGGATTGGCCGCTTCCCCCCACCGACTGAAGGGCTTCCTTGACGGTGTCCATGTTGAAATGAAGCACCAGAAAGATGAGGACGGCAACCAGCACGACATTCACAAACTGCGCCTGCACAAAGTCTGTCACCATGATCACGATCTGTCCGCCCGTCAGGGTGAAAAACAACGCCGTGGACAACAGCAGAATCATGACCACCGGGTAGGTCTGCATCTCCAAAGAGCCAATCGTGAAGCTCTGCGGCAACCCACAGAAATACACAAAGAACCGCGCGGTAACAGCGGGGAAAATACCGTAGTTGATGATGCCTGAGAAAAACGCGAGCCCCCCGGCGAAGATGCGAAACTTACGCCCATAGCGCAGTTCGAAAAACTGCCCCAGCGTCATAGCCCGCGTCTGCCGGTAGCGATAGATCACCCACCCGCTCGTCGAGATGATGAGGGCCGCCGGCAGCAACATCAGTTGCCAGAAGGCCGGCACAAACCCGGCCAGGTAGTACATCTCGAAGTACGCAATCAGATTAATCGCGCCCAGTCCCGAGGCCCCCTCGGCCATCGTCACCAGGTAGCGCCCCGCCGCACGATTCGCCGAAAGGAAATCAGCGACACTGCGCGTATAACGCTTGAAGAAGACGACGATTCCAAAAAGCAGGAGCGTAAATACAATCAGGATTATCCAGTCGAGTGGTGCCATGGCAGGGGTATTAGAATCAGAACAACAAAATTCACGTGATATATCAATAGGAATCTGCAAAAAATCCTGCTATCCTATTTATGATCGAGCGCCTCAATGAGCGGCCCCGACGACCGCCTGAGCATCGACGATCGCGCCCGTCTCACGCAGACGGTCCCGTAGTTTCTCGCTATCGATCTGCGCGGCATTGCCACCCTTGTCGAGGGCCATGACGGCTGCCTGGCCCGCCGCCTCGCCCATCGCGTAGCAGGGAGCCATGACCCGCAGCGGCCCCAGGAGCAAACGCTCAACACTTACCGCCCGCCCGGGGCAGAGGATGTTCCTCACCGGACGCGGAAGCATGATCCTGTAGGGGATGGCAATCACCTCCGGCGCTCGCACGCCCTGCTCATCCAGTGGCTGGTAGCTGGGCTTGCGAGGATCAGGCAGGTCGAAACCGTAGCCGCTAAAGCCGATCGTATCGGAAAACTCGATACGTTTCATGACATCCTCCACCGTATAGAGAAAGTCGCCGCGAATACGCCGCGTCTCGCGAATACCCAACGACGGCGAGACCTCGATGATACGACTGTCCGCGAACCCGGGGAAATGCTTACGCATAATCGAGAAGAGCTCGTGGACCTGGGAACGCCCTTCCATCATCCCACGCGAAATTGACCGGCCGTCGGTTCCGTCCACTCCGCATATACGCGTGGTGTTGATCATAAAGGTTCCCCTCTCCGGCGCCTGCTGGCTGATGAAGATATCAAAGGAAAACGGCCACTCCCCGGATTCGCGCAATCGCTGGATGATGTCCTTCAGCCGAATCGACTCATGAGCCCTCATATAGGATTCGAGCGCGTCCTGATCCACCCGGTCCACACGGAACATCAGGGTAGCGGGCGTCATCAGCCCGTCCTCCTCCCTGCCTTTGGCAAATTCGCACCCGCTGCGGGCCGCAACATCGGCGTCCCCGGTCGCATCGACGACGACCCCGGCCTCGACCGCCTGGAGCCCCGCCTTGTTAAAGAAAATCACCTGACGGACGCGTTCGCCCTCCACCACCGCGTCCACAAAGCTCGTGAAAAAGAGCACATCCACGCCAGCCTTGACCATCATCTCGTCCAACAGCGAGACCATCTCGCGGGGCTCAAAATAAAAGCCCACCGCCAAATCGCCCGGCGCCCATCCGAAAGGCTGATAATACTGGTTGGGGATAGACGCCGGGTCGATACCGGCCCCGCGGGCGATCAAGATCTCCGACATCTCACGAAAGATACCCCCGACGCAGGGATGCCCATCGTTACGTGTGCGACCGCCGAGCAGGCTTGTCACGCCGGCACTGGTTCCGACACCTCCCAATTGCCCGGTCCCTTCCAGCAAGAGCACACGCGCCCCAGAGCGCGCCGCCGCCAGAGCCGCCGGAATCCCCGAGGGGCCTCCACCGCACACCACCACATCGTACTGGCCCAGAACCGGGATTCGCTCAAGCCTCTCAATATTCATAGTGATATTTCAGCAAAAGCCTACTGCAATGCCAATACTAAAAACAGGAAAAATGCAAAAGAGCAATGCCGCCGTCAGGGCAGGCCACGGAAGAGCGCCTCTTTCCCGCAACGGATGTGGTGCCGCACGAGACGCGCCGCCTCATCGGCCTTGGCCACCGATAGAGCCTTCAGCAACTCAATGTGGCTATCTCGCATGCTCTCGGGATGAACCGACTGATAAAGCTGAATGCCCATGAAGAGCTTTTTACGCATCACATTCCCAAAAGCTGTCAGCAACATGGGAATCCCCGTCAGGGCCACCAAGGCAGAATGGAATTCGTTTTCGATGTTCCAGGCCAGACGAATATCCTGGTAGTCTTTATCGGCCGCAGCCGCCAGGCGCTCCAGCTCAGCGTAGTGCCCCTGGACGAGACTGCCGGCGTAAATTCGGGCCGCCTCGCATTCCAGGGCCTCACGCAGAATGAACTGTCCGCGCAGATCCTCCATGCGCACCCCGCAAACCCGGGTACCCTTTCGCGGGATGGATTCGAGGATGCCATCGGACTCCAGTTGCACGACCGCTTCCAGGACGGGCGCGACACTGATGTTGAGCTCCTCCGCAATCTGCCTGCGGTTTAGCAGATCCCCCGGTGCCAGCTCGTTGGCCATGAGCTTCTCCATCAAATAGTCGTAGGCTTTCTGGGAAAGGCTGACCTTGGGAGTATTTCCAGGGATTCGAGCGGGTTTGGATTTCACACGGGTCATTGCGACTGGAATCCATAGGATATATGTAAAGATATGTCAAGTGTACCTACCTGACTATATCTCGCCGATAACTGTACCGTAAGATCAGGCCAGCAAGGAGCGCAAGACGGGAGCAAGCCCCCGGGCAATTTTGGTCATGCCGTAATCGGACGGATGTATCAAGTCGTCCAGAAGGTCCGCGTAGTCCGTCAAAACCCGCTCCCCGCTGAGGTACTGCACCCGGGCATACCGACCGCACAGACGAGACAGAACCTCGCGATACGAACCGGCTAAAGCGCGGCGCGGAGACTCCCCCAAGTCCCCAAAATGCGGCAGTACCGAAAGACACAGAATCGGGCGCCGCCGCGCCGTCAGGCGTTCCAGCATGTAGCGGACTCGTCGCTCAAACTCTTCCGCCGGGATACCATGGCCCACCATATTGACAGACACGCACAGCAGCGCGACATCCCAGCCGGACATCGCCGCCATATAGTCGCTGACCGCCTCCTCGCACAGCGCCGACCCGCCCGAGCCGAGATTGACAACATCCCAGCCCAGTTCTCGACAGACTTGATTCACATAGCAGGCGTGCTGGTGAGACGCTCCAATGCCTTGCGTGATGGATGTCCCGTAAGCCAGGAGCCGGACCCGCGGCACCTCTCCCTGCCTCGGCAAGCGCACATCCCCCTCCCCTTCGATGAAGAGCACCGGATCCCCCCGCATCAGCAGACGACACACCCAAGGCTTGAACGCATGGTCCGCGAATCTTTCAGGACCGATTTCCCGCATCCGCTCATGCATCACGAACTCCAGCGTCGTCGGCTCCGGGCCGATTTTGCGCGGGAAACGCTCCGCGAACATCCCCCAAAATGGCCACAACTCCGTCTCCTTCCCCAGCGACCGGAAAGTCAACCGAACCGGGCGAGTCCAATCCTGCGGGACGAAGCGGACTTCCACACCGTACGGCTCCTGCATCCGCTGCTGCGCAATCGGGTTCAACCGTGCCCGAACGTCCTCCGGCACCCGCTGCAAAAGCCAGCCTCCGGCCTGTTGCGCACGGAATTCCGCCACATTATGAAAGCTCAGGTGATCAGGACTCAGCCGGTTCATTTCCAGGAAAGACTCTCATCAGGCAGCAGGCGGCACAGCTGGCCGTTACGCGAAAGAAAGATCTCCGACGCGGAAGCATTGCGGATGATACCGCCGTCTTGATCGACATGAAGCCGTCGCAAAGCCGCCAAGTAACGAGCGACCTCACTCAGCGTACACCACCAGATGTCCTTCTGGCGCGCGCAGAGCAGGTCCAACTGCCGCTCCAAACCGTCCCACCGTTTTTCTTTGTCCAATTCCACAGCATGCCCCCAGACCAAAAGGAAGCGACCTCGACTCTCATTGGCGGGATGGAGAAACCGGTTAATGAGCGCATCGCTCAGGTTGCGCTCATGGCACGTCGGGTGGAGCGTAAACTCCTCCGCGGCCGGGAAGGCGATATCCTGCGTCGAAACCGTACTGCGGGCGTAGGCACATCCGGCCTCCCGGGCCGCCTGCTCGACATCTCTGTTATAGTAGCCCCCTGGGTAGGCCAGGCCCACAACCGCCTGACCGGAGAGCTCCTCCAGCGCCAGACGATTCCGCCGAATCTCGTCCCGGCGCAAGACCGGAGGCACCAGCGTCAGGTAGCTGTGGCTTAACCCGTGGGCGGCGACCTCGTGCCCCGCGTAGACCTCCCGTATCTGCGCGGCACTCACATAGCCGGGCGAGCCGAGGAAGGCGTTCGAGAGGTGAAAGGTTCCCCGCGCGCCGCGCGTGTTCAGCCGCTCGATAACGGCGGCATCACCGGCAAAGCCGTCGTCAAAGGACCAGGCTACCGCCAGCGACTTACCCTCGGGCCAACGGTCAAGCACGACTGACATAACGCGGTCAGAGAAAAGCGCGCATTACCACTCCCCACGGCGGCCAAACTGTTCCTTGATCGCCTGCCCCGAGCGCATGCCGGCCTGCTTGATGGTTTCGAGTAACTGCGGGATGGTTTTCCCTGTCGCGGAGCGTCCGGATGGGATCAACGTATTACACTCGTTGCGGTCCATGAACTCGGCAGCCTCCAACAGCCCGACTTCGTCCTCAGGGGGGATGACCAGAAAACCGTGCTTGTCCGCATGGATCAAGCGCCCGGGCTCGACCTCGACCCCGAACACCTCCACGGAGACACCCCAGCGCACCGGCGTGCTGTAGGCATGGCCGACACACATGCCACGCGCCAGGGCCTTGAACCCGGCGTTATTCATCTCATCGACATCCCGGATGGCACCATCGACAATCGTGCCGATACACCCCAGAGACTTGTGGATATTACTGTTCACTTCGCCCCAGAACGCGCCCTTCATCACAGGCTTGTCCAAATCCTGCACCACGGCGATTTTGGGGCCGGGCACGGAGGCCACATAGGCGTAGTATTCGCTCCACGCCGACGCGTTCTCACGGTGCTTGGGGTTGCTGGGCTCAAATACAACGGTGATGGCCCGTCCGACCATGGGTCCCATCTGGGGCATAAAATCACGGACAGGTTCCAGGTTAAAGCATTCCCGGGCGATATCATGGTCAGTGACCTGCTCCCAGCCATTGTAAATGGTCGGCGTGTTCCATCGCTTGAGCGCTAGCATAGTGCAATGGTCGATGCCGGCCAGCTTGCCGTTCACGTCGGCAACTCCATTGGTTTTATCAAGATATGCGCTTTTCATAGATTACTAGATATATTACCAAAACAGACCAACATGTCCACAATAAAATGTCTATTGATATATCAAAAATCTATATCTGCCAACACTTCCAAAGATGCCAATGTGACATCACTACGACAGGCCTTGGCATCGAAAGTCAGACTCAGCAGACCGACACGACCCGAGATATCGACCGGCTCACTGCGGTAAACAAAGGAGCCCGGCTCCTCTTCCTCTTGATGGAGCGTTATCCGGTGGCCGTTCCACCGCAACTCCAGCTTGAGCTGGGGACTCGGAGCCGCCAATGACAGATCGATCTCCACCACGACCGGAGAGGTAAGCTCTTGCAGGCTCAAGGGGATATCTACACGAGCCACCGAGCCAGCCGGAACAATCGCCCGGCTCAGCCGCGGCAACGTCAGCCCGCCGCGCTCGCCCTCGACGTAACCGTAGCGGTCCATGACGGTATAGGCCACGGGCGCCTCATCGAGGAACCCCGGCACCTGGGCGGGAAAGGGCGGTTGCGCAAGAAACAGCAAGCAATCGGGGGCGGGTAAACCGGACGCCAATCGCAGATCCCCCTCCTGCGGCAGTTGGGCGATCTCCATCAGCTCCCCGTCCACGGCCAACCAGCGCCACGGGCTCTCCCCCGGGACAAAGGCCAGTGCGGAGTCTTCATCACCGCCCGGAGCAGACGTCACAATGCGCGGAGCAGACGTCACAATGCGCGGATGATACCAGAGCCCCTGGTCCTTCGTGGCGTCATTGGCCGGACCTGCTCCCGCCAGCAGGGTGACCGTCACCTCGCGTCCGGCAAACGGTGCCAGGTCGAGATTAAGCGGCTGACGGACGCCCAAGGCGTTAAAGACCGTCTGCGTCGCCGTCTGATCGCCGTCCGAGACGACGACGGTAAAGTCCATGCCATCGCTCTTTTTCTCGGCCCGACCGTCCATGCCCACCTCCGAGAGGAATTGCGCGGGCTCCTCGGGCAGGGTCAAGGTGCAACGGGCAAAGACCTCTCCCAGCCCCTGAGCCTTGTTGACCAGGTCGCCCTCCGCATCCGTATCCATGGGGGCGGTCCCCGGAGGCGTCAGGCGCAAGACACCCCCCCCGGCCAGCAAGCTGGCGTTACTGCGCCCCTCAATGGGCAACTCCAACAGGGTTTCCTGCCCCGAGGTGTCACGCAGCCCGCCGGACAGGCCACCCGGGGCACTCCCGAGATCCACCAGCACACCGGAATCATCGGCCTCCAGCTCGACCAGCAGACTGGCGGCCGAAGCGGTCACCGCCACCGGGCGCACCCCCTCGGGCAACTGCTCAATGTGGAAGGCCGAAAGATCGCGCGGCTCTTGGAAATACGGATACCACTGCACCGGATTGAGCCCGAAGATTTCATCCTTGTTATAAAAGAGCCACCCTTCGACATGGCCGGGTAAATCCGTCGCCGTGATATCGGACAAAGTCCGGCTGATCTCCTCCCCGGCGCAAAGGGTGGAGCGGTCTTTCATGCGGTAAACCGGCCGTCCGTCCGCAGTGATAAAGGGGAATGCCACGTCCGACGGCCAGCGGCCATCCACGTCCTGATCGACGCGGTTTTCCGTCCAGAAGCGCGCCTCGTCCATCTGCTGCTCAAAGAAACCCTGCGGTTCCAACAGGTCATCCGGCGTGCGTCGCAGAACCTTGATCGAGGGGATCACGCCCCAACTGCGGTAGTCCTCCCACCAGGCCGCGTAGAGCTGCGGCTGCTCATAGCCCGAGGGATACCCCGGCCACCCCACGAACTTGACATAAGGGCGGAACAGGTAGGCACTGACGGGGTGCCCGTTGCCGATGCTCGAACGGTCGATCGTGCCCCGCATGGCCGACCACACGGTGCGCTGCGCAAAGCTCAAATAAGGGAACGTCAGCTCGTTCACGCCCTCGCCGCAAAGCGCAACCTGGGGCAGCGCCTCGCGCATTTCGCGGTGAAGCGCCTGCACCCCCTGGACATAGGTCATGCCATCGATGAGGCCGTTATAGTCATTATGCACGTGAACATTCTGGTCCAGGTGCAAGGCATCCACGCCACTGAGTTCGACCAACTCCTTCATCCGGCCAACGAAATCCTCACGCCACGCCCGACTGGCCGGATTCACGTAATAGTTTACAATCGGCGGCTTGATGCGGGTATTTTTGTACGCGAGCATCTCATGCTGGCCAAACGGGCTGCGCGTGATCACATCCGCGTACTTTTCGCGGAAGCTCGGATGCGTATCCGTGACGGAAAAGTGGTTAACGTGCAGCATGACGCGGAACCCCAGCTCATGCGCCCGCTTGATCATCGGCAGGGTGGTCTGCGCGAACTCCGAGTACTCCGGATAGTCCCGGTCGAACTCCTGCTTTCGCCAATGCAGGATGTAGAGCAACACCTGGGAAGGGTCGAGCTGCTTGGCCAGCGCTTCCAGCCGCTCCGTATCGCCGTCATTGAGGACCTGCACCCGCGTGTTCGCCACCCATGAAGGCTGCTGCCGGGCAAACGGCAAGGGGTGCATGAACGCATCCCGCCAGTCGCGGTAGGCCTTGGCCGGCACGCGCCAGTCCCCTTCGTAAACCCCGACGCGCCAGGGGGGCGTCCGGGCCGTGGTCAGTGCGTCGAAAGGGGCATAGTTATAAACCGTCAGATTCATCATCCAGCCCTCATCCGTGCGCACGAGCTGCAGGCGCTTGAAACAGTGCTCGCTGTCTTCGCTCCAGAGGTAGAACCCCTTATCCGGAGTGATCTGAACAATCGCCAGCTGCGCCTCCCAGAACATGGGATAGTTAAAAGACAGGACTCGCTCGGGAGTATCCGCATCGATTTGGGTTCCGCCCCCAGCCGGAACGATGATCTTGCTCTCCAGCGGGAGAGGGCCGACCGACCACTCGACCCCGGCCAGTCCGGGCTGGGGCGAGGACGCCTCCTGCTCGACCACCAGTTCGTTGCGTTGGGCATCCAGGGTAAAACGCGTGTTTATCCGTAGTCCGTCCACACCGGCAAAAGATGAGGCAGTCGCCATCCCATCAGCCCCCCAGCGCACATCTCCCGGGGCGGCACGGAGCGTTTTCTCATCGAGCACCACCCCCGGTCCATACGGAGCCGACGGCGCCCCCCACAATGGGCGGCCATCAGGGCCAGTCAGACCGGTGAGCGTGCCAGCATCCACCGTCGCCGACCAGCCGTCGGCCTCCAGGGTACGCACCGGGTCCGCTTGCGCCGTCTGAAGCAGCACAAAAACACCGGCAAAAAAACAAGACAGAGGGTAATGCATTTCGGAATCCAGATAGGGGTTAGCATAAATGTCCGCTGCGCCTGAGGCGAGCGTAACGATGGGCGCGTGACCGCATCAGCCATCTCAAGAGCCGAGTCGGACAGACCGATTGTTACGACAGTATGGATTCTCTACATCATTGAAATGTCAATTAAAATATCAAGAGAGATTACCGCCTACAACCCTCTGGCAAGGCCATGCCCGCGGCCATTTATGATATTTTTGTTGATATTTTTAATGCATAAACCAAGGATAATGCCCTCGATAAAATCTAAACCAGCGATTATGAAAAAATCAACGCCCCCTACCCTCTTGACCACCGTCCTGGCCAGCCTGCTGTTGCCAGCCGCGCTCGCAGCGGAAACCGTCATGGAATGGACCTTCTCCAGCCAGACGCCCGGCAGCCTTATCCAAACGGCCACCAGCACGGGAAGCCAGCAGGTGCCCCTGACCTCTCCGGTAGCCTTCGAGCCAGAAGCGGTCCAGACCGGAGAAACCGTCTCGGCCGGCTTTACGGCGGCGAAGCGCCAAATGCTGCTGAGCGAGGCGACCGATGTACTCGCCTTTGATGCCAACCAACCGTTCACGATCGAACTCTGGTTCCAATACCACAGCACCTCCGACAGTGGCCGCTCCATGTTGAGCAACCGCGCCTTCAAAAGCCAGGACCCGGCAATGCCGGGCATAACGCTCATGATCAGAGGCACCGAATCGTCAGGGGCAAGAAGAGTCGGAGCGTTTATTGATTTCGGGGACCAGGATGTATTCCTGACCTCCTCCACCCCGCTGGAGCCTGACACCTGGCATCATCTGGCTGTGCGCCGCGACGAAAAAGGCCGCCTCGACCTCGTTGTGGACCACAAGAGTGTGGACAGCGCAAAGACCACCCAGAATGGCCCCCTGCACTCCCCCCAGCCCCTTTTCATCGGCCGCACCGCCAACAGCACCAGCGCCGACGGGTACTTTGACGGCATCATCCAGGCGGTACGGGTCTCGAACGCGTTCATATACGCGAAGGATTTCCTTCCCAACCGTGCTGAATGATCCCAGCCGGTCGGCTCACGGATAACATACGGTCAAGCCCCGGACGCGCGCTCCGGGGCTTGTTTGTGTCTGAGGGCGAGCCGCGCTGAACCAAGCTTGCCACCGGTTGCTTCCCCAAAACACGATGACCACGGGTTTAGTGCGGTCATCAAGTGTCGTTACAGCCACAACCCACGTGCCTTTCCCCCGGGGAAATCTTTTTTTCGCCCAAAGGATCACCAGGTTTTGTCATTAAAAAGCTTTAAGCGGTGTCAACGCGGCAGCTTTCTGACGTCCATGACGGTTGATAACGTGTGAGCCCAGAGCTCGCTTACTTTCACTGGAGGATGAGACGGCGGAAAAACAAAGCACCCTGCCCGAGCATTCGGACAGGGTACCCATTGATTGACTTGGATTACTAAAAAATCTTCTAGCTCCGCCGACGGCGGACATAGACAAACAGGAGCGTCATCAACGCGGCTGCCGCAGAGAACTGCGAGGGCTCGGGGATCGCCGCCTGCAGCGCGACAAAGTTGGCTGGTGCCAGCGCCGCATCCGATATCCGTACGACATTGATCCCACCATCCCACATGGAGTTTACATCGCCACTGTTTGCGGCACGACCGATATAGGTGCTGTCTTGGGATGTGATTGCTCCAATATTGGAAGCTGTGTTCTGGCCGACCACACTACCATCCAGGTAGAGAGTGATGACACCTGCCTCGGTCCGTGTAACAGCCACATGGTGCCACGTATCCAATGACATCGCAGTACCTGTCGAATTCACCACGACGGCCGCAGAGCCGAAATCAACAATAAAGCCAAGCTCACCGGAACCCGAACCGGCAGCGGTCCCGCGCTGGTAGAGCGAGAAGCCGGGATTAGTTGGGTCGATAGAGCTAGCTGTGCGGGTACTGAGAATATTCCGCCCAACCGAAGAAATGGACTCGGCATAAACCCAAGCCTCGATGGTGAAGGCGCTGCTGGCAGCGAAATTCAGGTACGAAACCACTCCTGAGGACTGCAACCAGTCGCCCGAACCCGAAGGGTCGAAGTTGGTACCGGCATACTCGCCGTACATGGCCCCGGACGGCGCGTTACCGGTAGGGGCAGTTACGGTCGTGGCATTGTCGCCGGTGCTGGTCACGCTGTTCACGGTGCCGGAGGGATACGAGAGTGTCCACTCTGCCAAGGTTGTCTGAGCACCCACTTCTGGCAAAGCGACCGCAGTGAGAGCGAAAGAAGCGGCAAGCACTGCCGGAATACGAGGGATTCTATTCTTCATAGGGAGGTTTCAATTGGGGTTAATCAATGATAGATATTTCTTCTATTATATCAGTCAATAGAACGTCAAGGCAATTTTCCAAAGTCATGCGAGCCGGACTTTACCCTGCGCAGAGAACCCCTTCCACCTGCCCCTGCCAGCTAAATGCCGCCTGGAACTTACCCAACCAGACAAACCGGAGTTGCGACCGGGAATGTCTTCTGCGCGATCCACGCACCGTCTCGGCCTTCGCGACGCAATACCTCGATCGTGGAGGAATCCTGACCGGCCGCGAGCAGCCACTTGTCATCAGGGGACAGGATAAAGTCGCGGGGGCAACGGCCCGCACAGGGGATCATCTCACGCAGTTGCAGATGGCCGGTGAGTATATTGCAATCAAGTCGGGCAATGGCATTGCCCCCGCGGTGAGAGACGTAGAGTTCGCCGCCGTCCGGGGAAAAACGGATCGCGGCCGCACTGATGGGCCCGGCGTGATCGGCGGGCAGCGTGAGCGCGGACGCAACCAGCTCCCAGCGCCCGTGATGCCTCCGCCCTAAAGAAACAACCCCCGTCAACTCCCCCACCACGGCCAGATGGTTTCCGTCAGGGTGGCGGGCAAAGTGGCGCGTGCCGCTCCCCGGCGGCAACGCAATCACACCATCGAGGCTCCACGCCGCGCCGTCGCGCCGGTAGGCTCGCAGCGAGTCCGTGCCCAGGTCAGAGGTCAGGAGTGAATCGCCATCGAGGTAGTCAACCATATGCGCATGCGGCCCCCGCTGCCGGACCGGATGCGGTCCGCGGCCGGAAGCGCGCAGCACCTGGCTAACGGCTCCCACGTGTCCGCCTTCTGCAATCGGCAGGAGGCAGACACTTCCGCCCTCATAGCAGGCAACGGCGAGTTCACGGCCATCCGGAGACACCGCCAGGTGGCACGGGTAGCCATCCGGCAGCGGCTGAGCGTTCAGCAGTACAGGCAGAGACGAAGTCGCATCCATCCGGTAGGCGCAGACGGCGGGACCGCCGGCGAGCGAACGCTCCTGCACCGCGTACAGATGCGTTCGTGACGCATCCAGCGCAAGGTAGCTCGGGTTGATCGCCGGCACGCTTCCCACGAGATCCAGCGCCCCCGTCCTTTCCGAAAAGGCTAGAACGGAAATCCCCTCGCCCCGCGGCTCGGGGGCCGGTGACGGTGCCTCGGTGTAGCTGCCGACATACAGGCGCAAGACCTCCCCGGCGGGCGTGCTCATCCGAGTTCCTCCGTGAAACGGCCTTTGCTGTCATAGGGATGCGTCATGGCCGGGGAAAGACGCACCGTCCCTCCCTCGCGCCAACTGGCCGACACCAACAGCCGATCCGGGCATTCCGGCAGTCCGCGCTCACCGAACTGGAGCATCTGCGCCAAGCGGTCCACCGCCAGTTCGCCGACGCGGGCGTGATTATGATAGATGCCGGACAGGCGAGCATGCTCACCGGGCAAGGTGTAGGCGGCGACCCCGATTTGCTCCGGGACGCGGTAGCCCGCCTGCGTCAGCCAGTCCAGCGGGGTCGCATCGCGGACCACCACCGCGTCCAGTTCATGTTTTTTTACCCAGTCCAGGAAGCGTTCCCGCTCCAACTGCTCGTAGAGCGCCACCGTCACGTCCAGCCCCTCGCTGTAGGCCAGAAAGGCCGACTGCGCCCGGCGGTCCATGCGCTCGTTGTCCTCGCGCCAGAGGGCGAGCCCGATCCGGCGGTAGTCCCGCTTGCGGAGGGTATCCAGCAGCGAGGTCATGGCGCGGAAATGATCCGTCGCCACCACCGGCAGTTCCGGCTCCAGCAGGGTGTGGCCGATGCTGACCGCCGCCAGACGGTGCCAGGGCAAGTGCAAAGGCGTGCCCCGGCGCATCTGCGGCGCGATGACCACGCCCGCGATGTGGCGGGTGTCGAGGATGGCGGCCAGGCGCTTTTCACTGAGCCCGTCCTCATGCAGCCAGAATTCATCCACAGCGTACCCGAGCCGCCGGGCCCGCTCCCGCGCCCCGCGCAAGATGTCGGCATAGCCGGGAAAAATGCTCATGTCGGTCTGGCGGTCATGGTTGAAAATCCAGCCGATGCTGGCGCGATAGGCGGTGCTTTTACGCTGCCGGTAGGCGATGAGCGAGGACAGCGCCGGATCCGGCACATAGCCGATGTTTTCCGCTTCACGCCGGATCCGCTCACGGGTGGCCCGGGCAATGCGCTCGTCTCCGCGCAGCGCCTTCGACACGGTCGTGACGTGAAGGCCCAGCCGTTCGGCGATGTCCCGTTGTGTCCTGCGCGGAGCCATATGGCCGCACATCCTACCTCACGCAATCGCCCAAGGAAAACCTAAATGAGTTCACATATTAGAAATCTGTGTTTTACTGGGCCACAGGGTCACTTTTGATCGTCATTTCCCATGTATGAAATCGCCACCTCTTGCGATTTCCCCCCCCTTAACTCCAAGTTACTTCCCATGAGCCTGCTTCTCGGAAAAACCGCCGTGATCACCGGCGCGGCCCACGGCATCGGCCTCACCATCGCCCAGACCTTCGCCCGCGAGGGCGCCCGTATCGCCATGGGCGACATCGATCTGCCCGCGCTGGAGCGCGAGGCGGCGGCCATCCGGCAACAGTACGCCGTCGAGGTGCGCGCCGTTGCCTGCGATGTAACCTCCAGTACCGAGGTCGGGCACTTGATCGCCACGGCGGTCGAAGAGCTGGGCGGCTGCGATATTTTAGTCAACAACGCCGCCGTCGCCCTCGGAGGCACGATCACCGACATGTCCGAGGAGGACTGGCAGCGCGTGCTGAACACCAACCTCACCAGCGCCTTCCGGACGATCCGCGCCGCGCTCCCCCACATGCTGGCAAAAGGCGTGGGCAGCATCATCAACATGGCCTCCACCCAGGCCCACCGCAGCTGGCCGCACTGGACGGCCTACGCCGCCGCCAAGGGCGGCCTGCTCGCCATGACCACCCAGCTCGCGGGCGAGTTCGCCGCCCGCGGCATCCGCGTCAACGCGCTCTCGCCGGGCGCGATCAACACCCCGATGAACGAACGCCGCATGCGCGAAGAGGGGCCGGAGCTGCACGAACGCCTCAGCGCGATGCACGCGATGGAGCGCATGGGTGAGCCGGACGAGGTCGCCGCCGCCGCGCTTTTTCTGGCCAGCGACGCCGCCAGTTTCATCACCGGACAGGACATCAAGGTCGATGGCGGCCTGTGCACCCTGCCCCGCTACCACGAACCCGAACAGTAATTTCCCCATGCCCCAAGCCCTCGACGGACTCAAGGTCCTGGACTTCACGCAACTGCTCCAGGGCCCTTACGCCACGCAGATGCTCGGTGACCTCGGCGCCGATGTCATCAAGATCGAAAAGCCCGGCAGCGGGGACATCTACCGCAAGCTGACCTTTTTCAATGAATGGATCGGCGGCGACGAGAGCCTGTGCTTCCTGCCCTGGAACCGCAACAAGCGCTCCCTCGCCCTCGACCTGAAAAGCTCGGAAGCCGCCGACGTCATCCAGCGCCTGGCCCGCGAGGCGGACATCGTCGTGGAAAACTTCCGGCCCGGCGTGATGGACCGCCTCGGCTACGGATACGAGGCCCTGCATAAACTTAACCCGCGGCTCATCTATTGCTCGGCCACCGGCTGGGGACCGGACGGCCCCTACCGCGACCGGCCGGGGCAGGACCTGCTCGTGCAGGGGCTGGCCGGCGTGGTCATGGCCAGCGGCCAGCGCAGCCACGGTCCCGTCGCCGTGGGCACGGCGCTCAGCGACCAGCTCGGCGCCCTGCACATCGTTTACAGCGTACTGGCCGCGCTCTATTACCGCGAAAAAACCGGCCACGGCCAACGCATCGAGGTCAACCTGTTGCAATCCGTGCTGGCCTACTGCATGCAGGACTTTTTCACCGTGCACAACGGCGGGCGCAGCTTCGAGCGGCCCGACTCGGGCATCGCTCATCCCGGCAACGGCGCCCCCTTCGGCATCTACCGCACCGCCGACGGCTACCTGTCCATCGCCATGAACCCGTGGTCGAAGGTCGTCGAAGCCCTCGGCGAGCCCGACCTGCTGCGCTATGACGATCCGCAGGTGCTCTTCGACCAACGCGACGAGGTTTTTCACGCCATCGAGGCCGTCACCGTCACGCGCACCACCGCCGACTGGCTCGACATCATGCTCGCGCTCGACCTGTGGGTCGCCCCGGTCAACGAACAAAAGGATGTCGCCGACGATCCGCAGGTGCGACACCTGCACGCCTTTCGCGAGATCGAACACCCCAAGGCCGGACGCCTGCACGTGACGGACATTCCCTTTCGCATGAGCGAAACGCCCGGCGACATCCGCCGCCCGCCGCCGCTCATCGGCGAGCACAGCCGGGAGATTCTGGAAGAATGCGGACTCAGCCCCGAGCAGATCGACGCGCTTTACGAAAAGGGCACGGTGACGACCGAAGCCCTCACTCCCAGCCCCTCCCAGCCATGAACGCAGCTCCCCTCCTCCTCTCGGTCGAAGACCGTGTGGCCACCCTCACCTTTAACCGGCCCGACAAACTCAACGCCATGAACGCGCGCATGATGGACGCGCTGCTGGAGGCACTGGAGCACACGCAGACCGACGAGGAGGTGCGCGTGGTCGTCATCACCGGCGCGGGCAAGGCCTTCATGGCCGGGGCCGACATCACCGAGTACGCGCAGCAGGACCGCGCCGACTTCAACCGCTTCCAGTCTCGCGGACGCTCCGTCTATGCCGCCATCGAGGGGCACCGCTGCCCGGTCATCGCCGCAGTCAACGGCTACGCCTTCGGCGGGGGGCTGGAGATCGCCCTGGCCTGCGACCTTATCCTCGCCGCCGACGGCGCCCGCGCCGGCCTGCCCGAGATCCAGCTCAACCTCATCCCCGGCGGCGGCGGCACTCAGCGCCTGCCGAAAAAAATCGGCCTCAACCGCGCCCTGGAGATGCTGCTAACCGGCCAGCCCGTCGAGGCGCAAACGCTCGCGGCCTGGGGACTGGTCAACCATGTCTTTGCGCAGGAAACCTTCGCCGCCGAGGTCCGGGACTTTGCCAAAAAGATCGCTCAACGCGAACCCTCCCCGGTGCGCATGCTCAAGCAACTGGCCCACGCGGCCTGGGGCGGCGTGGACGCCGCTCACCTGGCGATGGAGACCCAACTGCTGGAGGGCTACTACCTCTCCGAGGCCGGGCAGCGACAAATCCAGGCGTTCTACCAGCGCAGCCTTCAGCGGCAGGCCCGGTCATGAGCGAGCCCGTCACGTTGCGGGGCATTACCTGGGATCATCCCCGTGGTTATGCGCCCCTGCTCGCTTCGGCCGACGCCTACGCGCAGGATCACCCGGTCCGGATCACGTGGGACAAGCGCTCGCTCAAGGACTTCGGCGACGCGGACCTGCGCGAGTTCGCCGCCGCTTACGACCTGCTCGTGATCGACCACCCGCACGCCGGGGTGGCCGCCGCCTCCGGCGCACTGATGCCGCTCGATACGCTTCTCGCTCCCGGCCAGCTGGCGGCGTTTGCCCAGGATTCGCTCGGGCCCTCTTTCGCCAGCTACCGCTTCGGCGGTCATCCATGGGCCCTGCCGGTCGATGCCGCCTGTCAAGTCGCCGTGCACCGCCCCGACCTGCTGCCCGCCGAAGCGCTCCCGCGCACCTGGGAGGAGGTCGACGCCCTGGCAGAACAGTTGCGGACCAGCGGGCAATTCGTCGGCATGGCCCTCTGCCCCACCGACGCGATGTGCAGCTTCCTCACCCTGTGCGCGCAAAACGGCGCCCGCTTCGCCGACGACGCCTCCGCGCTGGCTTCGCCCGCGTGTATCGAACATTCACTACGCCAGTTACGGACGCTGGCCGGAGTTTGCCATCCCGATTGTCTTTCCTGTAACCCAATCGCCGTGCTTGAGGCCATGAGTAAAGGCGCCCCCATCGCCTACGCTCCGATGCTTTTCGGTTATACTAACTACGCCCGCCCCGGCTACCGCCCCCACGGGCTGCGGTTCGCCGCCATCCCCGGCGCCTCCCGCGCGCTGCTCGGCGGAGCCGGGCTGGCCGTTTCTGCTCACTGTCCGCATCCGAGCGTCGCGGCCGCCTACGCCGCCTTTGTCTGCGGGAGCGAGTTTCAGAAATCCGGCTACGTCACCGCAGGCGGACAACCCGCAAGCCTCGCCGCCTGGGAAAACCCGCAAGCGGACGCAAGCGCGGGCGGCTTTTTCACCCAGACCCGCACCACGATCCAGCAAGCCTGCGTGCGCCCCCGCGCCGCCTATTGGCCCCAGTTCCAGGAATGGCTCGGCGAGAGAATCCACGCGTTCCTCCTCAATAGAGAGTCGCCCGAAACGACAGCGGCAGTGATTCTAGAGACGCATCAGATTTGCGCCCAAAGAGGACATCCATAATCCAGTTCTCAAGGTATTTACGGTTCAGGCAGACAACTGAAAGCTCACCTATCTCAGTTTGTTCGAAGGAGTTCCTCATGAAAGAGTAGGAACGCAGGCGTCAGTATGCGCGTCAGTGTGAAACGTAACAAGAGTGGGAAAAGATATTTTCTACCAAGACCCCGGTAGAGGAGACACTTTTGGGCTGCATATGCCAACGCAAGCATTGATACGAATGCCTGCACGAATATGGAGGTGAGCTGAGTGATAATCGGGTAATTCGGAAGGTTGGGCTTTCCCTATTTGGGCAGGCACTTGTGCGATATGATGTCCTTACACGTAAGGGGTAAGGCGTCCCGCTCAAAAAAACGCCAAGTGCGTTTTGAAGACTAAAAAACCGCGCCTCGTCGCGCCCGTATCATGCTCACGCCTAAGGCCCAGTTCAACCTCAAGAATGCGAAGCAATACTTTCGTGAACACTTGAAAGTCGGCGATTACTACGCCGAGGATGATGCCATCCAGGGTGAATGGTTCGGCCTTGGTGCCGAGCGCTTGGGGCTGCAAGGTGCGGTCTGTGAGCGCGAGTTCATGGAGCTGTGTGAAGGCAATAATCCGGCCACTGGAATGCGCCTGACGCTGCGCAAAAATACGACCCGACAGGTCGGCGATCGGGAGGTAGCGAACCGGCGCATCTTCTACGACTTCACGATCAGCCCGCCCAAAAGCGTCTCACTGGTGGCACTCTTCGAAGACAAACGGCTGATCAAAATTCACGACGAAGCCGTGAAAAAAGCGATGCGGGAATTGGAGATGTTTGCCATGACCCGCGTGCGCAAATTGGGGCGCAGTGACGACCGCGAAACCGGCAACGTGATCGGGGCGTCCTTCCGCCATGAAACCAGCCGTGCGCTAGATCCGCACCTGCACACGCACTGCGTCATCATGAACGCGACCTTCGACCCGGTGGAGAAACGCTGGAAGGCGTTGCAGAATTACGAGATGCTGAAGGCCCAGAAATTCATCGAGCATTACTACTACCATGAGCTCGCCAAAGAACTGCACCGGCATGGTTATGCGATTGAAAATAATGCCCGAGATTTTGAGCTGAAGGGCGTGTCCCCGGAACTCATCGAGCGATTCTCGAAGCGTCACCTGGAAATCGATGAGGGAGTAAGGGAGCATCTGTCGAACGGGAAACGTCCCGGCAATATCCAGGAACTGCGGGCGCAGATTGCGCATGAAAACCGCGCCCGGAAAATCCATACATTTCCGCCGGAAAAACTGCACGAGCTCTGGCGGCAGCAGATGTCCGATGACGAACGCTCGTCGATTGCGGTCGGCAGCCTGACGCGGGGTGATCTGAATAATGAGGCTGATATTCCGGCGCTAGTGGACTGGTCCGAGGCGCACGTTTTTGAGCGCAAATCCGTAGCCGAAGATTACCGGCTCAAGGCTGCCGCGCTCGCACGGGGACGGGGCAAGGATTTCACACTGGAGGAGCTCCACGCCGAAATCGAACGGCGCGATTATCTGCGCGATGCCTATCACCCGCACTGGGTGAGCACGAACCAATTGCGAGAGCGCGAACAGGAGATCGTCAACATGGCGGTGCTGGGCGTGAACAGCCACCCGCCGTTCTGTGAAAATTACCAGCCCTCCCCCGCCCTTTCCGATGAGCAGAAAGCCGCCGTTCAAGCACTGCTGGTGAGCGAGCATTTCGTGACGCTGTTCCGGGGCGGAGCCGGAACCGGCAAGACCTTCACCTTGCAGGAGGTGGACCGGGGGTTGCGGCAGGCTGGCTTCCAGACGCTCGTCCTGGCCCCGCAACGTCAGCAGGTGCTCGGGCTTCAGCGCGACGGATTCGAGGCGCAGACATTGGCCCGATTTCTCGCCGAAAAGAAGCTGCCCGCAAACGCCGTCGTCATTGTAGATGAAGCCGGGCAGATCGGTGGCAAACAGATGCATGAACTGCTCTCGACGCTGGAGGTCAGCCGCACGCGCGTCATCCTCTCGGGCGACACCCGCCAGCATGGCGCGGTGGAAGCCTCCGATGCCCTGCGAGCGCTGGAAAAGTTTTCCGCTTTGCAGCCGGTCGAACTGAACACGATCCGTCGCCAGGACCCCCGGCTGGGCCGGGACGAATTGGAACGCGCCTTCATCGGCGAATACCGCGACGTGGTCAAAGCGGCCTCCGAAGGCAAAGCTTTCGAATCTTTCGAGCGGCTGGACGCAATGGACTGCGTCGAGGAACTGGACGGTGACGAGCGGCGCGAAGCGCTGGCTTTCGATTACGTTGAGGCTCGGAAGGCCGGAGAAAAAACGCTCGTCATCTCGCAGACCTGGGATGAAATCCACGCCATCAACGCGGCGGTACGCCAGCGCCTCAAGGAAGAAGGACTGCTCGGCAAGGATGTCCCGGTGACGCTCTACGAAGGCCGCGATTTGGACTCGGCCCAAAAGCAGGATGCTCGGTATTACCACTCCGGCGATCACATTTATTTCATCCGCAAGTACGGGCGTTTCGCCAAAGGCGATCTGGTCCCGGTTGAATCCGTCGATGAAAACTCCCTCACCCTCTGCAAAGACGGCAAGGCCTCTGCCGTCAGCCTGAAGCAGGCTGAGCACTTCGTGGTGGTCCGGCCCCACGAAATCGCACTGGCCCGGGGTGACCGACTCCAGTTGAAGTTCAACGGGCACTCGGTGGACGGCAAACCGCTGGTCAACGGTGAACTCGTCACCGTGGCGCGGATTTTCAAGAACGGGCACCTGTCCGTGGTGGATGACCGGGGCGTGCGCAAGACGCTCGCGGCCAATCAGCGCCTGGCCAACCTCGGCTATGCCGTCACCTCCTACGCCTCGCAGGGCAAGACCGTCGATACGGTGCTCTTCAGCGATTCACAGAACCGCGCCGCCACGGATCGGCGGCAGTGGTACGTCACCATCTCGCGGGCGCGCCGGAAAATCAAAATCTACACCGCCGACAAGGAGTCCCTGCGCGAGAACCTTCTGCGCTCCGGCGACGAACCACTCGCCATGGACTTGGAAAGCACTTCGCCACGGAAAGACGTTGCGGTCAAGTCACCGCCGCCGCGCCGGTCTCGGATCGATGACGACTATTCGCTTCCCTCCGGCCCGAACCAGTCGCACGGGATCAGCCTTTAGCCATTTTCACCACAACTCACCCTCAACCCATCCCAATCATGTCATTAGCCGAAAACGTCCAAAAGAAACTCGAAGCCTACCGCGCCGACGGGAGCCATTGCCACGCCTCCGGGCTCCATCGGCAGAAGCGCACATCGCTCGCCATCATCACCCGCGACGGGCGGCGCTGGAACATGCCGTGGGCGCATCTGTTCTTCTCCTACTTCGATGCCCAGCCGGGCGCGGAGAACATCCATCTTAGCTACCGGACGCACGAGGTCACGGTCGAAGGCGAGCACTTGCAGGAACTCGCCGCCGAAATCGAGCGCTCCGAAGTCGAATGGATGCAGGCCTGCACGGAGGCATCGGACCGCGCCCACGATTCGGGCAGGCCCTTCATCACCAAGATCACCGTGTCAGAAAAGGGTAAACTTTAGGCTGCTGGCCACATGGCCTTGTCTCCGCTCGGCAGGCAGCATAGACGTACTGCGTCATGCCTTACGGGAACCTCATACTGAGCCTGTTCAGCGGAACGGTAGCTTATGTGCTGCTCGGGCGTTCTTCGCCCCTGATCCCTCCGGCCACCGGCTACATCTTCGGAACGCTCTCCGCGTGGCAATTCTTTCGCGAATGCCTGCGCCTGCATCTCGCGACGAGTGCCGACGCCAAGACCAAGCCGGACAGCAATCCGGTTGTTTTCCGCCTCGGGCGCTTCACCTGGCGACAGTCCGAAGCGTGCCGTCACTGGTTCGTCTCCGGCCAGACCGGCAGCGGAAAGACCTTCTTCTTCCGGCGCATGATCTGGCAGCTGTGCGAGCACGTTCCCACCTGGGGCGGACTCGTGCTCGATGAGAAAGGCGCGTTCATCGAGGTGCTGCGCGGCATCTTCAAGCATCATCCGACGAAGGAGGAAAGCGACCTGATCGTCATCGAGGTGCGCTCGAACGACAGTCCCGCCGACTGGCAGCCGCCGGTCACGTTCAACTTTCTGGAGGTGCCAGGCATCCCCTACTCCAACCACGCCAAGACCATCGTCGATGTCGCCAGTTCGCTCCTCGGCAAGGGCAGCGAAAACCCGTATTTTCCGCAGCAGGCCACGATTCAGATCGAATGGGGCCTGCGCTGCCTGAAAGTCATCCGCGAGCCCGTCACGCTCAAGCGTTGCTACGAGTTGCTCACTAACGACGAGAATCTGAAGACGACCATGGATTTGCTCGAAGAGCTGAAAACACCGGAAGCGCGAACGGTCTGGTCGCATTTTCAGTCGAGCTACCTCAGTCTCAATGAGGACACCTTCCGGGGCGTGCAATCGAGCATCGCCGGATACCTGAGCTATTTTACCAGCCCGGAGATTGCGGAGGTCTTTTGCCCCAAAATGCCATCGACCCTCCGCCTGACCGACCTGGACGCAGGCAAAGTCGTTACCGTCTCCCTGCCCCAGAAATACGCCGTCGAGCGCAAATACATCTACACGCTCCTGAAGCTGACGTTTTATAACCATGGCATCCAGCGCTTCGACCGTCCGCAGAGCGAACGTGACAGCCACAATCTGCTGGTCGGGCTTTTCGACGAGTTTCAGAAGGTGGCGACGGCCAGCGAGGCCGGGCTCAGCGACTACAACACCGTGGACACGCTTCGCGAAGCCAAGGTCATGGTCATGACCGGCACGCAGTCCACGCAGAGCCTCGTGCCGCCCATGGGCGCGGACAAGGCCAAGGTTTTCATCGCCAACATGGCCAACCGGGTGATTTTCAAGGCCGCCGACGAGGAAAGCGCCAAGACCGCCGCCGACTGCCTCGGCAAGCATGAGGTCTGGCGTAAGTCACACGGGGTCTCCGGCGGCAAGCGCTCCTTCAACAAGCACAAGGAAGACCGCTACTTCGTCCAGCCTCATGAATTCCGCAAGCTGCGGAAATTCGAGTGCGTCCTCCAGCACTGCGAAGGCCCTTGGCAGAAACTAACCCTCCCGCCCATCGGCCTCGACGGCAGAATCTGCGACTGGTGGGCGAAGGCCAAACGCAGGCGGTAGAATTTTCTAGGAACCGAAATTCAGGTTTAGCTACACCAGCCTATGCGTTCGTTATCACCCATAACTCGGAAACCATAACAAGCTGACGAGTATTTCTTGGTTCTGAAGATAAATTGAATCTTCAAGCAACTCGCTCAGTTCTGTATCGCAATGCAAGAACCACGCTTCGGGCTCAACATCTTGCATTCCATCGCATTTTTGCCCGGTTTTAAAGCATTCCGAAGCATATGAGCGTGAATCTACACGTTGCTTCGATTGCAACCAAAACGGAAGGTTTTCGCGTTTTCTCCACCAACGAACATTATTTCCATCAGAAAATACAACCATGCATGCACGCTTACTCAGTTCTACGTATCGTAGTGCAGCAGCGGTCAACGACACTTGAAAGAATGAAGCCATTTCCTGGAGTTTGGCGATGGAAGGCTCTAATTCCCAGAAGCTTTTCTTAATCCACCGCTTTGGCATTAACAATTCAGCAGCAAAACTGTTGGCTTCAATTTCCAAACAGTCACTACGGTAGTCATACATATCGTCTTCTTTGCATAAGAAAAACTGGCACTCATCGCGGTGAAGCAACCAGTGGCCGAACTCATGACATATGGTGAATTTTTGACGGGCAGGCTCAATGATGCTGTCGCTAATTCTTGCGATGCCTTGGTTGCCCTTACGCACTAGCCGACCATCGGCCCCCTTTAATGCACCAATGGTAACCAGCAAATCTTCCGCCATAGCGATATCCTCAATTGCAATATCAACTGGGCTACGGATTTCATAATCGCGGTGGAGGCGAAATGCCGCTCCTTGGACCTTAATCTTCCTAGGATTGCTATTCAGCGTCATTATTTTCGTCCATTTTTTGGAGCAATTGCAGATCGTCCATCAAAGTCTGTAGATCATCTTCATCACACTCTTGAAAGCGGTTAAAATAGACGGCAGCTTGTTGAGGGTGAGCGTGCTTTATCCCTTCAATCATCGCTTGCACCTGACTACGAATATCTTTGCCAGCTTGCAGCATCGAACTGGCTGTGCTGCCGAGAAGTTGTTGGCGCTTGAGTTTCGCTTTTTGAAGTTTGATTTTCTTAGTTTCGATACAAGCCTGTTCCTCGACAAAACGCTGGAGCTTTTCCAAATCAATGCCTGCAGCACTTACATGCTTCAGTGCATTTTCAGGCGTAATTATCTCAGTCTCTTCATCTCCGTATGCGAAGCTGTAGAGATCATTTAAGATATCATTGGGAGTTCTATCCTTCTGATTACTCATTTCTTCGTCGCCTCCAATCTTTGTTCCTCGGCATATTCAGTTAGCCGTCGCCCGAGGCGCTTTTTGCCATTATTTATTTCTTTTGTGGTACATTTTAACTCCTCAGCCATGTCTGCGGGTTTAGTAACTCCATCATAAAGACACTGAAAAATTCCCTCTAGGAGCGGATCATCTGCTAGCGATCCCATAATTTCCCACATTTTTCTTTCTGCATCAGCACCTATCGCAATTTTCTGTGGCGTTGGGGCGGAATCCTCATGGTCATCGAGTGAATACCCCTCATCATCTGCCTTGAAGTGTGAAATTGTTGATTCTCGTTGGGTCGAACGGCTCTCTACTGACTCAAAGGCATGGCTAGTCTGGCTTTTGATGATACCTTTCATGTGACTCAAGAAATCAGTTTGCTGATCCCATTTTCGCCTACCTTCGATGCCCTTAAGAACGGTCACGATTGCCTCCTGCACAAAATCCACGGCTTGGTGCCCTCTGACAGTAGAGTTTCCCCCCACCATAAAGTTGAGGCGCCTAATTCTTTTCTCTGCGTAATCGCATAGTTCAGCAAGGGTCTCCTTGTTGGTCAGCAGACGCCTTATGCCATCTATATAATCCTCATCAGTGGTCTGCATCGTATAGGTCTTCAGTATTTAATGCCGAAAACTTTAGATTTTTTTCCATCCGCGCGGAAAAAAACAGAAACTTCCCGGCATACATATGTAGGGGGGCTTTATTTCAACAAAGGGGTAGCATGAAAAATAATGTCGGTAGAGAAAATAGAGGCCGCAAGGCATTGTACTATATTTCCCGAACACGTCGGCGAGATCCGAAAACAGGCGAGGTACTACGTGCCAGAGATTATGGTTTAAGGGCTTGGAGGATTCCAGTCTATCGCGAATAAATTTTATAAATCAATGACAAACCCATTATAACGTGAGGATAATAAATATCCATCCCACAAGCTCTTGGCAGACAGGAAGACAACCCACGCATACTACATATAGTGCAAGACGGCTTAAGGCCGCACTAAATATTCCGATAGAACATCAAAAATCCATTTAAACTCAAATCGTCAATAAATCATGAGAATACCTTTACAGGACTTAATACTTCGCAACCAAGGCATTACAGAGTTAGGCAGGTACTTTAATAAGGACTTTGCCGGTTACGCCGACTCAGACTACGCAGATGAAAGGGGGTTTCATGTGTATGGACGTATGCGTCCCAAACTCAAATTGTATGCACCAGATAACGGTGGCGATGCCAACCGCATGTATCGAGCCATCCAGGCATTCACCAAAATCAGCGCAGAATGCGCAGCCTCTTACGGCGGCCAGTTGCTGGAGGCTCAAGGCGTAATGACCCATTTTCTATTTCCGGAGGAGGAGAATACAGCACGTACCCAGGAACGAATTATCGAATTTGCTAACGTACTCTTCGCCGGGGTTGAACAAACCGTAAAACCTATCTGCGGTAATTTTTGGAATGGTTTTGCAGTGTCCGCAGATCATGGAAGAGCGATATTGGTCTCCGGCAGCGCTGATTCTGTTGTATCATTGGGACCATGTGCAAATCGTCCGGCTAAACGCATCTACCGCCGTGATGATAGATTGGGGGTTCCTGCTGGCGAGTTGCACATCAGAAATATGGACGGTACTTGGCGAAAAGAGGTTCTGTCACCAGCATCTGTGAATATTCAACTTCGCAATAAACAAAGTAACTTTGTTGGCCTTGCCGAAGAAATAGTGAGAGAGGCGACGTCACAAACTCCAATGGTACGGCACTTGGGCTACGAAGACATCCCAGCATTTATGGCGGGTAAGCGAGATACTCCCGTTACTGTGCAAGCCCACATGGCAAGGGCAGACATGCATAATTTTACTAAACGTGTTAGCGAGGCCTTCGAGGCAGGCAACAACACAGCAATTCAACAGTTGGCCACTGAGTTCACCCAAACGATGACTGAGGGGGAACAAACCATCGCATCATACGATGCACCAACCCACCAACTCCCCTGGGCAGGTGATTGCGCAAACTTCGTCATCATGCCCACCAGTGACGGTTATGATTCGGATCGAGCAGCGATCTCCGCCAAACTCGGCGCGCACTGGCATGATGCCATGTCCAAAAACAAAGGGCGCTCAAATGAAGTAAGCTGGACTCTCGGTTGCGCTGGGGGTGGTGCAGAAAATGAAGCTAACGGACTCCTGCTTATAGGCCTCGTCCAGGCTGACAATCGTAGTTTCAAAATAGTCGCGGGCTGGGGAGCTACCCATTCGCAGCGGGCTCAGGAGATGGATGATGCTCAAGAGTATGATACTGCCGTGCCGGATTGTGATTACCAAGCCTTGACTTCTGTCCTTCAGCCTCTCTATCGCCAATGTGGATCAACGTTTAACCAGCATCGCTTTTATCGCGCGGAAGGACTGACTGAGAAAAAAGTCAAAGGGGCCTATATCGGAGGTCTTGCGAAACAAACGGTTAGCGTGAAAGAACCAGTTTCAGCACCCTACGTCCGTCATTACGCAAGATGAATGCTCATGAGAAAGAATGGCTGATGTACCTATCTGCCATAAAAAGCCGGTTGCATCAGACCACCGAAACGTGGCAGCAAAAGGCAGTGACACTCAGAGGGAAACTTCCTCTCGACCACAGGGACATTTCGAATACTCGCACAGCAGTGACTGTAGAAATTTATATTCCTAGTGGATGGGAGAATGCTCTTCCCAAAATCACACCTACTGCCACAAGCATATACAAAAGTGAGGTTGATTGGCATTGCTTTCCAGATGGCAGTATCTGCTATCTCCTCAACCACGCATGGCTATATCACGGATTAAAGATGCTTGAGCAGTTTTCACGGCAAGAGACCGCTGTATTTATGGCCAATTGGGCCTGTGACGCCGCCGCTCTCCTCCTCTACAGGCATAAGGCTGGTCGGGAAATGAAACTCGGAAAATGGCCGGATCATTGGGCGCAATACAAGCATGGCGATAAAGGCGTTGATCAATTTTACACTCAATATCCCGATGCAGGAAAATACATATCTGAACCAGCTTAAAGCCGGCCACACGAATGGCCAAGAGACCATTCGCTTTATAGATCAAAAAGCGAGCATCGTATTTGGCATCGTTGTTTTCGTTATTAGCTCAGTATTTTTCCTTTATCAGAACAGGTTTCTAGATGACAAAGGCAACCTGCTCACCAACCAGGTGACTCTGGGAGCACCCATATCTCTCCTTGGACTATTGATTCTGGTTTTTTCTTTCTTGTCCGCAGTTCTGTGTGCAGCCTCCATGGTATCTTGCCTTAAGGCACGTCCACCAAGAACTCCAAGGAAAACCATTTTGTTTCCCTACTACTCATCAGTTCAAGACGCAGAGCAGTTATTAGAGTGTTTCAAGGGAAGCCAAAACCAGGAGAGTAAGGCCATTGAGGAATATGAAGATCAAGTCGTCGTCCTAGGAACCATACTTGAGCGAAAAATTCATTACCTTAACTGCTTAATACGACGTTTTATCGCACTGATCGTATCTGCAGCATTACTTGTAGGTGTATCGTGGGCGCCACTGCTAAAGCTGTAGGCTGGCGCAAGTCGCACGGCGTCTCCGGCGGCAAGCGCTCCTTCAACAAGCACAGGGAAGACCGCTACTACGTCCAGCCGCATGAGTTCCCGCAAGCTGCGGAAATTCGAGTGCGTCCTCCAGCACTGCGAAGGCCCTTGGCAGAAACTAACCCTCCCGCCCATCGGCCTCGACGGAAAAATCTGCGAATGGTGGTCCAAAGCGAGACGGCAACGCTGAATCAGCAACAGGCTCGGCCAAGAGGCAGGCCCGCGTATGGGCATTTT
>JAUTCS010000036.1 GCA_030673825.1 Verrucomicrobiota bacterium JB024
CGATTTATATATCACTCGCAAGATAAACTGGACTTATTGGAAGAAGATAGAGAATCCTATCCTAAGAGGTATCTTGGGTTGGCTGGATGCTTTGTTATTTGCGATGGTAGCCCTCTATTTTGTCAATACCTATGTGTTTCAAAATTATCAGATTCCATCATCTTCGTTGGAGAAGACTTTGCTTGTAGGAGATTATCTCTATGTGAGTAAAGTCAGCTATGGTCCGCGAAAACCAATGACTCCTATACACCTTCCTTTTGTGCAAAATACCATGCCTTGGGGAGGAAAGTCGTATTTCACATGGCCTAAGTGGGACTTTGAACGCATTGCAGGTCTAGGTGAAGTAGAACGAGGAGATATTGTGGTCTTTAATTTCCCAGCTGGAGATACTGTAGCCAGCAATTATCCTGCTTCAGATATTTATAGCATGGCTTACTATGCTGGACTACAACGTGTAGCTAGCGGAGTGGTTATGGATAGCTTGACAGAGGCACAACAAGTCGCTTTGTACAAGAAAGCCTATAGTGAAGGGATGCAAGTGGTCAGAAAATCTCCAGCAGCTTATGGAGAACTGGTGACTCACCCAGTAGACCGTCGTGAGAACTATGTGAAGCGTTGTGTAGCGGTAGCTGGTGATACTTTGTCTATCAAGGACGGCTTGTTGTATATCGATGGTAAGCTGACTCCAGATGCCCCAAAAGTGCAGCACAACTACTTTATCCAGACACAAGGGATGACCATACCTGATGCTTTGATGACCGATTTGGGTATCAGTCAAGAAGACCGTGTGCGTATAGACCTCAATCAAGGTGGCATGAGCCAATTGGCTTTACAACTTGGTCTTGATAAAAAGCATGAAGGAGGCGCTTTGGCACCGTCGCTGCCAAGGTCCACTCCGGTGAGCTGCTCTCTTGGCATCAGGGTGCCCAAACGGACTTCCAGGTTTACCTCGGCCATTGCGACGACCTGCGACTGGAGAACCTGCGCACCTTTAACAGCAACGGCTTCTGTTTCGTAAGCGAAAGCTGCCGCAACATCACCGCCCGGCGCATCGCGTTTCGCCCGGACGACGGCCAGCTTTTCACCGGGCCGCGCGATGCCTGGAAGCTGTTCAAGTGCGGTGGTATCCTCGATATCGACGCCCTCAGCGTCCAGGGCGTGCGCATGGACGGCCAGAACATGCACAGCAACTGGCTCTGGCTGCACCGCGGACTTTCCGCCCGCGAAGCCATTTTCTACGCCAAATACACGTACGCGCCCATCCTTTCCGGTAGCCTCCTGGAGTTTTACGACGGGACGGCCCGGCACGTCCGCACCGTCTGCGAAGCCCAAAGCGAGGGCAAGTTTGAGCATGGTCATCTCTACTGGGTGAAATTTGATCAAGCCATGCCGGATGCCGCCGCCGTGGGCACGCTCTGCGCGGCTCGCTGCTGGGAGGCCGACAGTTACCTGTGCCGAAACTCCAGCTTTCTGAACATCGCGGGCACCGGACATCTGAGCCGTTACGACAATCTCGTCCTACTCAACAACACCTACCGCAACACCATGAACCCCGGCATCCTGTTGGGAGCGGAAATGCCCACTCATGCCGAAGGCGGCCACGCCACCAATGTCCTCATCAAGGGCTGCCGGTTTGACACCTGCGGTTTTTTCCCCCGCTACGGCACCGCTGGCTGCATTGGGGTCCACTCTGCAGGCTTCGACACGCCCCTCAACGAAGACATTCTCATCACCGACAACGACTTCGGCCACTCCGAGTGTGCCGTCCACTTGATGACCGCCCGAAACGTGGTAATTTGGAAGAACCGGTACCATGGGATCAAGCAACGGTTGCGCATCGATGAGAGCTCCACCGAAGCCATTCATTTTCTCGATTAGTAGCCCCTACCCCATGAAAACTCGCTCCACCACCCCCTCTTCCTCGACTCTCCCCTCCGGCTTCGCCCTCATCGTCGCCCTAGCGCTGATGGGCTTCATCATGCTCCTGCTGCTCTCGCTCTCGGGGCTGGTGCGGATCGAGGTCAGCAGCACCCAGGCCACCGTCACCGGGGCTCAGGCGCGGCAGAACGCCATTCTCGGCCTGCAGGTGGGGCTCGGGCACTTGCAGCGGGCGCTTGGCCCCGACCAGCGCGTGTCGGCCCGCGCGGACATCCTCGGCCCGGAAGAGGCCCAGCCTCTGTGGACGGGCGTCTGGCAAGACCCCACCCCCGACAATCCCCGCGACGAGCCGCAACTGCGGGAGTGGCTCGTCAGCGGTAATCAGCTCGATGACAATATTTACACCCCGACTGAGGGGGCCGGAAACGACAGCGTGGAACTGGTCGGCCAAGGCTCAGCGGCCAACGCCGACACGGTACGCGCCCCTCTTGTCACCTTTAGCGACGAGGAGGGCGCCTACGCCTACTGGATCGGCGACGAAGGCGTCAAAGCTAACATCGTCAGCCTGGCGCAAGATTACGAAACCCTCGTCGAGGACCACGATCCCGCCACAACCGCCATCCCGCTGCGCTACGGCATCGAGGCGATGAGCGAGCTGGGCACCTACGCCCCACTGCCCGGGAGCTACGCGAGTGTCTTCAACACCAGTCAGCTCACCCTCCTGCAGGACGGAAACGGCGACAACGCCTTTACCGAGACAAGCGTCAAAGACCGCTTCGCCGACCTGACCACCTACTCCCGCGGCCTGCTCACTGACACCAAACGCGGCGGGCTCAAGTGGGACCTCTCCACCTTGCTGGAGCTTTCCCAGACCGACTTCGCCAACGACTTCGTCTCCCGCATGCCAGGCGAGCGCATGCTGGAGCGCTACCTGCCCGACCACGGACCACGCTGGGACATCTTGCGCAGCTTCACGCAGAGCGTCCAAGCCACAACCAACGCCGGGATTGCGCCCTTCCCCATCGTCGATGACGAAAGCCTCGCTGTCGGTCCCCTCATCGCGAAGTTTCAATGTTTTGTCTATATCACGCTGATTGAGGAGAGTTCGACCACCGCCCCCTCCACCGGCGACACCACTGATATCACCTACCGGCCCCGCATTTACTACGTGCCGAAGATCGTCCTGTGGAACCCCTACGACGTACCCCTTCAGGCCCCCTCCAAAGGCTACCAAGTGCGCTGGCGCCAGACCAACGCCGACGAACTGCGCTTCCAGTATGCCGCCGGGTATTTCGATGGCACTTGGAAGACCTTTCTCACCGACAAGGGCAACGCCCTCGGTGATTTCCCTCCACTGCTCAAAGAGGGGAGCTTCTACGAATACCTATACTTCAACATCCCGGCGGTCACCATTCCCGCCGGCGAAGCGATGGTCTTCACCCTCGCCGCCCATCAGAGCTTGGGCAGCACCGGCTTCAGCTACTTGGGTAATACCGGCTTCGACCTTGCCTTAGGCAACGACAACTATGGCCTTTACCACGACGCCGAGGACACCTTCGCTGTGAGTGCCCCCGATGACCTGCCCTCCAGCGTGCAAATCGACTTGGGTCGGCTCAGCAATAACAGCAAACCTGTTGGCAGCATTGTGGCGCTCACGCCCTATCACAGCAGCCGTTACTACCATCTGATCAATACGGCCAGCTTCGGCAACTTCATGGACACGACCAAGCCCCCCATCCAGGAGGGCGAAAGCACCGACCCGTACGAACCGAGTGTTTTTACCCCGATCATCGACAGCGGCTCAGCCACGGACCTGACGGCGACGCTCACACCACTAGGACTCGACGCCTCTCTCATCGCTCCCGAATTCAAGCGCGACAGCCTCTCAAGTGACCGGGAAAACGCCCGCGCCCTGACCGCCTATAACCTCCGGGCGGTCCGCGTCGGCAAACTGTATTTCAGCAACCTCTATGGCAACGGCGACTGGGGAAACTCGGGCGAGGCCCGCACTTATGACGCCTACGCGCTGATGCAGTACGACCCCGGCAACGTCGACATTCAGCCGATGGCCACGCTCGATACCATCGATGCCGCCGGAACACGGGCCTACATCGGCCTCAGCGACAGCCCGGTCACCCGCACGGGTTCGGCCAACACAGTGGAGCGCTTTGCGCCCTTCCACCTGCCGCGGGGTGAGCACCCGTACTGGTCCGTGGGCGACCTCATGCATGTGGATATCGCGGGAGCCGACAGCACCGTCAACCCCAGCAAGAACGACGAAACGGACATCTATGGCCCCTCTTACGTGGTGGGAAACTCCCGAGCCCCTATCATGCTCCAGTTCGATGACATCTCGGTCGAGGCCGACAACAACGAAGTTATCCCCGACTACTCCTGGATTATCAACGACGAGCTCTGGGACCGCTTCTACGTCTCGACGCTTCCGGCCACGGGTGCAATCACCCTGCCCCTCGATAACCCCCGCTACCGCCCGATCGATCCCACCCAGACGACCTTCACCCAGTCCGAGACCGAGGATCTGCAGACCTTTGACCTGAGCGCCCGCACCCTCATGGTGGATGGATCGTTCAACATCAACTCCACTTCCGTGGAGGCCTGGAAGGCACTCCTGTCGTCCTTCCGGGACCAGACCGTGGTCAAAACCGACGGCACCCAGGCCACCTCCGGGGATGCCAGCCCGATGCTTCCGGCCCCCTTTGCCAGTGGCAGCGCCTATGCCGATGACGCCTCCCTCGACAGCGGCCTTTACTACGGCTACCGACAGCTCACCCCGGACGAGATCGATGATCTCGCCGAGGCCATCGTCGAACAGGTACGCCTGCGCGGCCCCTTCACCTCACTGGCGGACTTCGTCAACCGCTCCGTCAACCCCGCCGATGCCGTCCTCAACGAAAATGGCAGCGATTTCGGCGAAAACGATAAGACCGGCGTCCTGGCACAACTGGCCTCCGACCCGCGCATGATGGGTGCGCTCCAGGCTGCGATCGACACAGCCGGGCTCAACGACGCGTTCGAGGACGACTGGTTCTTCACCAAGGCCATGACCAGCGCCATCGAGGCCGAGCGCCCCTCCCGCCCGCCAAATATCCCCGCCGCCATGGGCGCCACCATGGAGAACGCCCCCGGCTACCTTTCGCAGCAAGCACTGTTGGCCCGCCTCGGACCCGTGCTCAGCCCCCGCTCGGACACCTTTGTTATCCGCGCCTATGGCGAGACCCGAGACCCCCTCTCCGGTTCCGTCACGGCCCGCGCCTGGTGTGAAGCTGTCGTCCAGCGCTACCCCGAGTATGTCAATGACACCGCCGACGCCCCAGAGGCATCTCCCGCCACCGACCTCACCAACCAAGAGATTGGCCGACGCTTCCGCATCATCGGATTCCGTTGGCTCAACCAA
This sequence comes from Verrucomicrobiota bacterium JB024, assembly GCA_030673825.1. Lineage (GTDB taxonomy): Bacteria > Verrucomicrobiota > Verrucomicrobiia > Opitutales > Cerasicoccaceae > Ruficoccus. The sequence continues at coordinate 5,294 of JAUTCS010000036.1, forward strand.
GACGATGTTTAAACACACACGAACTCCGTTTTTCCTCTCCCTCCTTGTCGCCCTGCTTGCCTGTCCGAACGTCGGTCGGGCGCAGTCCGCCGAGGCTCCGCCCCTGAACTTTACCTACCAGATCTATTACCTCAGTGGCAGCGGCGGCCAGGCTCTGAGCAAACAGGAAATGATGGCCGGCAAGCGCTATCAGGCCGATCCACCGCCCGAGCTCTACACGGAGGTTGATGGTGAGGCCACCCGGCTAAGCATCCAGCCCAATACCGCCAGTCCCACATATCATTACCGGGGCCAGTCTCCCTTCAGTCTCTACAAACAGGAAATCGTCGAGGGCGAAACCCGCTACGCCCCAGTGGTAAGTCTGCCGGAGAGCATGCGGCTGCCCAACCGGGTCCTGCTCATGCTTCTGGGCTCCCAACAAAGCGGTTACAAACTCGTGCCGCTTGATGTTTCGGCGAAGAACCTTGGGCAGGGGCAGTTGTTGATCATGAACATGAGCGGCAACCGGCTGGCTGCCCGCACGGGTAAACAGAGCATTGAAATCGCCCCCGCTCGCTCAGCCACCATCCCGATGGGTGAACTGGTCAACAACCGCTTCAAGCTCAGCGTGGCCGCCAACGAGAGCGATAACTGGAAGCTGATTTACAACTCTTTTGTCATCCGTGGCTCCGAAGCTCCGCTGCTGGCCCTGATTTATCCCTCCGAGAACGGCACCGCCGGTTGGAAAGTCAAGTTCGTGGACTCTCCACTTTTCGAGTAAGCGCTATACTACTTCTACCAGATCATAACGTCCTTCAAGCAATATGATAGCCACAGAGAAAACACAAAGCACACACAGAAAATCTCTCTCTTTGTGTCTTTGTCGTTGATATTATTCATATAGCACAGCTCGGCAACCGGCGGTTGCTCGCCCAGACTTCTCGTCGTTTCCCGTAGCTATAATGGGCCCGAAAAGCCACTGGCTCTCTCGAATGGGCGCGAAGAGTGGCTTTAGTCCTGAACACTCACCGCTGAGGTATCATCCGTGACTTCGATTTCCGCGTCGAGTTCGCGCGGGTCGGTGAAGACATTGCCGCGTATGTCCACGTTCGCGCTGTTATCCACCAAGATGCCATAGTGCGGGCCGAGATGTGTGAAGCGCTCCCCCTGCGCGCAGATCGTATTGTCCACGATGGCCACCTCCTCAGCATTCTCAACCCGAATCGCAATATCCTGCCAGTCGGAGATCGTGTTGCCCTCGATGCGGATGTCGCGGTGCCCGCGTCCCTCAGCCGGGACACGGCCCATTTTGTACATGATCAGCTCGATCTGTCCATGGCCTTCGCTGCTTTGGCTAAAACCGCTGTCCCGGACCGTATTGCCCTTGATACGGATGCGCGAGCCGTTCAACCCGTTATACCACAGGTCAGGTTCGTTGCGAAAGACCACCGGAATGTCCGAGATGCGATCGTACACATTGCCTTCGATCATACCGCCGTCAGCGCGAACAACCGTACCAAAACGCCGGATGCAACTGAACGTGTTGTTGCGGATCGCGAAGTCGCTATTGACGCGCGAACGGCTGAAGGCCTGGTCATTTTCGAGCGGGTCGGCGCTGGAGGTCTCCAGCGTGACCGCCAGCGGCTTGACCAAAGTTACCCGGTAATGCTCCTCAGGGTAACCGTCCGTGCCGGCGGGCACACGCTCCACGTCCGCCACCTCCTGATCGTCCGCCAGAAGCACACCCTCTCGCGGGTTGAACAGTGCCAGCCGGTCGCCGGGGGCGAGGTTGAAAAATTTCTTACGCAACCGGAGCTGCGTCGGCGAATCCTGCTTGATGACAAAAATTGCCTTGCTGTAAAGGGCGACCGCGTCGTCTCCCACCCCTTCGAAGAGGCAGCCCTCGACCCAGGGGCCCAGCTTGTTCGAACGCACATGAATCCCGTCAGCATTGCCTCCGAACCACTGCCCCTCGGGGATGAGCGAGGTGCAACCGAGCACCTTGAAGTCCGAGCCCTCCGTGCACAGGTAGTGCC
>JAUTCS010000037.1 GCA_030673825.1 Verrucomicrobiota bacterium JB024
AAGAGCACGAAGAAAGTTGCAAGGAATTCCGCCTTCGCGCTCGTCGTGTCCTTCGTGGTTGAAATGTTATACGGTGGCCTCGGCGCCTTTCAGCGTACCGACGAAACGCTCGATGCAGTCGCTGGCCTTGATGAGTTGCTCGTAGCTGTTGGAGAAGCTGGCGCGGAAGAAGCCTTCGCCGCTGCGGCCAAATGCGGTGCCGGGGACAACGGCGACTTTCTCGGCCTTGAGCAGGCCCTGGCAAAAGTCCATCGACGTGCCCTGGAAGCCCTTCGGGAGCGCCGGGAAGGCGTAGAAGGTGCCTTTGGGGACGTGGCATTTGAGGCCGATCTCGTTGAAACGGCGGGTGATGTAGTCGCGGCGGCGCTGGTACTGCTCCTTCATTTTGGCCACGCTCTCGGCGCCGTTGGAGATGGCCTCGATCCCGGCCTCCTGGCTGAGGATGGGGGCGCACATCATGGCGTACTGGTGGACCTTCATCATGGCCTCGACGAGCGGGGCCGGGCCGCAGGCGAAGCCGAGCCGGAAGCCCGTCATGGCCCAGGCCTTGGAAAAACCGTGCAGGAAAATCGTGCGCTCCTGCATCCCCGGCAGGCTGGCGATCGAGGTGTGCTTGCCCTCGTAGGTGAGCTCGGCGTACACCTCGTCGCTGATCACGAGCATGTCCTTTTCGATGACGAATTTGGCGAGCTTTTCGAGCTTGGCGCGGTCGGTTACGCCGCCGGTGGGGTTCGTCGGGAAGTTCAGGATGAGCACCTTGACGCCCGGCTCCCAGGCCTCGATCACCTTGTCCGGGTCGAGCGCGAAGTCGTCCGCCGCAGAGGTGGCGATCGGGATGGCCTGCCCGTGCACGAGGGTCACGCTCGGGTGGTACGAGACGTAGCAGGGCTCGTGGTAGAGGACTTTGTCGCCGGGGTTGATGACGGCGCGCAGGGCGATGTCGAGGGCCTCGGACACACCGACCGTGACGAGGATCTCGCTCTCGGGCTTATAGCCCATGCCGAAGTTTTTTCCGATGTAGTCGGCCAGGACCTGGCGCAGCTTGAGCAGGCCGCGGTTGTCCGTGTACGAGGTCTTGCCCCGCTCCAGGGCGAAGATGGCGGCCTCGCGGATGTGCCACGGCGTCACGAAGTCCGGCTCGCCGATGCCGAGCGAGATCGCGTCCTTCATCTGGGAGACGATGGCGAAAAAGTCACGGATGCCCGAGCGCGGAAGCCCGGCGACGTGCTTGGCCACGAATTGCTGAGGGTCGTACATGGTCGGTTGGGTGTTGTTGGAAAAACGGGATCGGGAGGAAACAGTGAAAGTTTTTCGGAAGTAAGCGGGATTTTAAACAAAAAAGGCCGCCGTCGCGGCAGCCCTCCGTGGTGTGTCGATGCGCAAGCATCCGTCAGGGGCTGACCGGCGGTTTATCCTCTGCGGCTGCGGCTCGGGCGATGGTGTAGCCCTGCTCCTTGTAGGCTTTGAGCATGAAGTGCGTGGCCGTCGAAACGACACCCTCCAGCGTGGCCAGCTTTTCGAAGACAAAGGAGGCGATGCGCTTGAGGTTCTCGGCATGAATGACGAGCATCAGGTCGTAGGCGCCGGACATGAGGTAGCAGGACTCGACGCGGTCGAACTTGCTGATGCGCTCGGCCAGACGGTCGAAGCCGCCCTCGCGCTCGGGGCTGATCTTGACCTCGATGACGGCGCGCACAACGTCCTCGTCGAACTCCGGGTTGATGATCGGACGCCAGCCCAGCAGGATGCCCTCGTCCTTGAGCTTCTCCAGCTCGACGGCGATCTCGGTCTCGGACATGCCGAGCACTTCGCCCATCTGCTCGGTGCTGAGGGGTTCGCCTTCCAAAAGGAGTTTGAGAACTGGATTCATCGCTGAAAAAAGGAGTGTTTATGGCCCTCACCCGCCCCCGGCGCAACAAAAAACCGGTGGCGGAGAACGGGGAATGTTCGGTGAACAAATCGTGCGGCAGCCGAGGCAGTTCCGTGCGCCCGGAAGGGGAAACGTCGCTACGCGACGCGGAGAGTCGCGCTGTCCTCTTTGACCTGAAACCAGTCTCCTCGCCTATCGCGGTACCTCGACAAAACCGGCCTTGCGCCAGACCTTGGAGAGGGTCTTGTAGGCGCGTTTCTGGGCGGCGGCGCTGCCGTCCTTGAGGACGGAGAGGAGGTAGTCCTTGTCGTTGCTGACGGCGGCGTAGCGCTCGCGCACGGGGGCGAGCATTTCGACCACGGCCTCGGCCACGGCGCCCTTGAATTCGGCGTAGGTCTTGCCCGCGAAGGCTTTTTCCAGCTCCGGCACGGTTTGGCCGGAGGCGGCGGAGAAGATGTTAAGCAGGTTGGTGATGCCGGGCTTGTCGGCCCCGGCGCGGATCTCGCTGCCGGAGTCGGTGACGGCGCTGCCGATCTTCTTGCGGATGGCGGCGGGCTCGTCGGTGATGTAAAGCGTGCCGTTCTGGTTGGTGTCGGACTTGGACATCTTCGACTCGGGGGCCTGGAGGGACATGATGCGCGCCCCTGCCTTGGGGACGTCAATTTCGGGCACCTTGAAGGTCGGCGAGTAGGTCTCGTTGAACTTCTGGGCGATGTCGCGGGTGATCTCCAGGTGCTGGGTCTGGTCCTCGCCCACCGGGACGCGGTCGGCGTTGTACAGGAGGATGTCGGCGGCCATGAGCACCGGGTAGTACAGCAGGCCGCTGCCGATGAAGCCCGCGCTGCCGGAGTCCTGCTGCTTGCGGGACTTGTCCTTGAACTGGGTCATGCGCTCCAGGCGGCCCAGCGGCGTGAGGCAGCCGAGCACCCAGGTCAGCTCGGCGTGGCCGGTGACGTGCGACTGGAGGAACAGGTGGCAGCGCGCCGGGTCCAGGCCACAGGCGATGTACTGTGCCAGGCAGTCAAAGGTGTTCTTGCGCAGGTCGGCGGGGACATAGGGCACGGTGATGGCGTGCATGTCCACGATGCCGAAGTAGCACTCGTAGTCGTCCTGAAAGCGGACCCAGTTCTTAACCGCCCCGAGGTAATTGCCCAGGTGGAGCTTGCCCGTGGGTTGGGCGCAGGTAAGGACGACAGGTTTCTCGGCGGTTGCTTCAGCCATTTTTAAGGGAAAACGCCCCGGAGCAGACCGGGGCAAGCCAAAACGTGCGCAAGGCGCTCAATAGGCCCGGCCGAGCGTATAGTTCGGGTTCCAGTAGCCGTTGTTATCCGTGGGGCCAAACCAGCCGACGCGGTACTTATTGTTGTCGTCGCCATAGGCGTTCCAACCGGTGTAAGCGTCGTTGGGCTCCTCCAGCGTGACGTGTCCGTCGCACCAGGCCACCAGTGCCTTCCCCCCGAAGCGGAAGTGCGTGGTCGGGGTCAGGGCTTCGTCCAGATTGCTATTGACCAGGCTGTAGTAAGGCGCGGACAGGTACGTCTCCACCAATCCGCCTCCTCTGACCAGCGCGGTCGAGGTAAACATAACGGTGTTGGCCGGATCGATGAGCACGCCGGGGCGATTGGCCGCCGTCTCGCTGACCGTTGGGATGTCCCACCAACCATTGCCACCGCTGCTGGTTGCGCTTTCAGCGCCGGGGTCGTTACCCAGATAAACGGCGTTATAGCCATAGCCACCGGTGCCTTCGTCGAACTGGTCGCCCTCGTCCGTAGTGAGCATCTGCTCCAGCACCGGGCACTTGCGAATGCTACGGTCCTGCCCCAGATACTCGGTCAGGAAACCGCCGTAGCCCACCCAGTTGCCACCGACTTTTTTCCCGTGCCAGCGCTTGGTGTCGGCCTTGTTCTCGGCCTTGGCGAAACGACCGGTGTCCGAAGCGCAGGCGTAGTTGGCCGTGACCAACTCCCGGATGTTGGACATGGATCGGCTGGTCATCGCCTGTTGGCGGACGTTGCCGACCACCGAAACAATGATCATCGCCAGAATGGCCAGAACAGCCATCACTGTCATCAGCTCAATGAGCGAAAAGCCCTCCGGGCGTGCTGTCTCTTTCGTATTCTTCATTGTTCGTCAACCGTATCAACCCGCACGCGGTAAAAGCGTGGCGAGTTCAGGGCCTTGTCGGTGAAGCAGACCTCCTGCCAGACACCGAGACTGGCCTCCGTATGACGAGATTCAGTAGTAAGCTCCGCCGCCGTGGGGTCGGTCAGCAGCACTTCGGGGTCGGAAAAGGCTTGGGCCCGGGCAACGACCTGCCAATCGGGGGCGGTCAGGCTGTCGGTAGCCTCGATCAGATAGACGATGTCGCTGTTGCGCACATCGCGGCGAAAACGCAGGACCGGCTGCCCGTCAACCCGCTCCATCCTCGGCAGGAGGTTCGGATCGGGGGCGGCGGGGTTCATGTCGAAGGCGTACTCGAGCAGATTGGACACACCGTCGCCATCATCATCGCCCGCCGGGACCAAACCGCGACCGGCATTCCATTCGTCGAAATAGATGGGCTGCCCGATTGCGCCAATGGCATCGAGGTCGAAACCGCCGGAGCCGGTCGTCCGGTAGGGGTCGTAAATGACATTGCCCAGGGAGTCCACCGCGCCGACGTAGTCAACGCCCCCCGAGTTATACACGCCAATACCGCAGACATCCACGATCCGCACAAAACGGATGTTCTCCAGATCGACAAGGCCGTTAACGACGTTTGCCTCTGAGAGCAGCGTGGAAAGATCAAAGGGGGTGCCCCAACTGTCTCCATCGCTGTTCACGTGCTTACCGGCCAGGTTGTAAATGAGACTCGGGTCCATGGAGCCATACCGGAGCGGCGCGGCGTCTGCCTCGGTCAACGAGATGCTGGGGAAACGCGCGAAGTTCTCCCCGTCCGTGGAGACCTCGACGAAGGCCAGCTCGGCGAACACGCCACCAACACCGACACCGCCCTGATTGTACCCCGAGATGAAGCCATTCTCGTACACAACGAGGTCCGCGCCGGGCACATCGTGAATGGGCTTCTCAAACCAGAGGGTGATATGGCCGGGGGCCTCTCCGTTGACCACGGCGGTCGGGGGCAGCTCGCCGAGCGAGACGGTATAGACGCCGTAAGCCTCGTACTCCTCGTTGTCGGAATCGACGATCACGTACTGGGTGACAAAGTCCAGCGGCCCGGTCCCGAAGAACTGAAAGGCGAACTCGTATTCGATATTGTCGATATAGGCTGGAACGTATTCGACCCCATCGACCACCCCCGTTTCCGGACTGCCGGCCGATCCCCAGCCGGTGAAGACCGGATTGAGGGTGTTGCCGCTGTTGGAGCCGTCGGAGAGAGGGGCTTTACCGTCACCATAGGGGCCGACAAAGCCCGGTATGGGCGCGTCCCAGGCGTTGGCGGGGTCGTCGTAGCCCAGCGAATAAGGCCCTTCCGCTACAAGCGAAGTGTCCCCGCCGGAAATCAGCGGGGACATCAGCGCCGGCAACAGAAGCGCCAAGCGTACTATTTTATTCCAAACCACCATAATCAGGTCTTATTCCCTCAACCTAGTTTCCGGCGGCGATAAAGTGCAAATACCATCATGGCAACCCCTCCCAGTAGCGCATAGGTACTCGGCTCGGGGACCGAGAGCGCGTAAATCCCATTGCTGTAGTAGTTCAGGACGTACAAAACCCCGTCGATCTCGACCGTGCCCGTGCTGGAGAGCACGGTCATCCAGGAGTCGTAATCGGTGTCCGACGAAGCTATCAGGTTACCGTATTGGTCATAAACGTATGAAACCGTGGTAAAGGTGCTGCCGTCGTACTCGTTGACCGTGTAGAAGATTTCGTTGCTTTCGTCGGCGGTGACACCGCCCACCCCGGAGGGCGTCGTGGTGACGAGGGTGCCGTCTCCGGCGTCCAGTGCGGTCCAGGCACCGGGATCGTTCAGGAAGTCGGCAATGAGCGCGTTATCGAAGGCCAGGATGCTGTCTTCACCAGTCCCGTAAGTCGGGACGATGAGGGCGGACCCCGTCGAGGTCACCTGGGCGGAATTGCCGGTCAGAGAGGCAAAAAGAACCATCTCGCCCGTCCCCGAGTTCACCCAATACACATTGTTAGAAGTCCAGTCGGAGCTGCCGGCGGACATGAAAACTTCCGTGCCGTAAAAGGTCAGGCTGTAGTTGTTTTGCGCGGAGGTGACCTGTGTCCAGATGCCGCTGGAGCTGACTTTGTAAATTCGGTCATTGGCGGAGTTCGCGTAGTCGGTATAGCCCACCCAGACGGAGCCATCGGCCGGATTGTAGGTGACAAAACTGCAGCTCACGCTGGAGGACGAGACGAAGCTGTCGGGCGGAGCACCGAGGTCCCCGACCTGTGTGTTTCCCGAGACGGAAAACTGCTTCAGACTGCCGCCGGACCACCCGTAGGCGTAGGCCGACCCACCGCTTTCGTACACGTCAATCGCGCTAAAGCTGTACCCCGAAAGCACCTGATTAACTTCATAGCCCGAACTCGGCGTCAGCGTCGCCTGCGTGCTCAGCGCCGCCCCCAGCGCCAGTGTTAGAAAAAAGAAATGCGTTTTGCGTAGCATGGGTAGTAGAAGTCGTTTCTTGGCACAAGTATGTCAATAAGAAAATGAACTTTGCATGACGGATTATTTTCCTAAGCTGGGACAGTAACGCCACGAAGCATGCACGGAAAACGTAAGACCAAACAGCGGGACGCCATTATCCATGCGTTGGAAGAGGCACAACGCCCCCTGAGCCTGGACGATATCCTCTCCGCCGCGCGGGAGGACTGCCCCGGCCTGGGCCAGCGGACGGTCTTCCGCAACCTGGCCGAAATGATCAAGGAGCACCTGCTGATCCGGGTGAACTTTCCCGGCCAGCCCGTGCGCTACGAGCTCCCCAACCCGGATGGCGGGCACCACCCGCACTTCATCTGCCGGGAGTGTAACCAGGTGTTTGTGCTGCCGGGCGAGACCCCGGAGGTCATGAGCAAGGTCAAACAGCCGCCGGAGTTCCAGTTCGAGGGCGAAGAGGTTATCATCTTCGGCCGCTGCGTGAAGGAGCTCTGCCCCCTCAAGTCCGAGAGAGACCTGCCCTAGCGGCGGGGCGCGTTGCGCAAGTTCTCCGTCTAGCAGTGTCCGTCCACGGGCCGGAGCCGGAACTCAGGAGTTGGCGGAGGACGTGTTGCCCACCTGGCCGCCGAGGCGCTCCAGGTACTTTTTCAACTCTTCGGAGCGGAGGGGCTTGGTCAGGAAGGCGTTGACGCCCGCGTCGTGGCACTCCTGCTTAAAATCCTGAAAGGCACTGGCCGTAAGCGCGATAATGAAAGGCTGGCGCTCACGCGGGTAATTTTCGCGAATATTCCGCGTCGCCTCCAGACCGTCCATCTCGGGCATATGCATGTCCATCAGGATGACGTCGTAGTGGCGCTCGCGCATGGCATCGAGGACCTCCAGCCCGTTGTTAGCGATGTCGGCGGTGTAGCCCATCTTCTTGAGCAACAGGCCGGTCACCTTCTGGTTCACCTTGTTATCCTCGGCCATGAGGATGCTCAGGCGCCGCCGTTCGCCATCCTCGGAAGAAGAGCCCTCACCGTCCATCTCGGCATCGACAGGAGCACTGGCGTGAGTGATCGAGGTGGCCGGACGGGAAGAAAGCTTCATGGCATCCACGAGGTACTTGGTCAGCGTGGTCAAGCGGTAGGTGGGCGGCAGCGCGAGCTCGAAAACCTCGTTGTAGTTCGAGCTCAGTCGGCTGTTGTTGGCTCGCAGGAGCACCAGCACAAGATTACCCTTAAAAATGCGGTCCAGCTCGATGGCAAGCTGGCAGGTGTCGTAATTTTTCAGCTCCTGGGCGATGAGGGCGAGATCGACCGGGCCGTTGAGCTTAGTCCAGGCCAGGCATTCGTGGGCGGAGCTGAAAGCCTCGACCGTCATTCCCAGCGTGGTGAGCTGGCGGGCATAGTATTCGCGCGTGATGGCCTGATTCTCGACGATGATGGCCGTCTTGCCCCGGAGGGCATCGTTGGAAGTGCGCCCGAGGGCTGCGGCGGGGGCCGAGTCGCACTCCTGCAGCGGGACGAGCACGTGGAAGATAGTCCCCTCCTCGACCACACTGTCCACCCAGATACGCCCGCCCATGCGCTCCAGCAGCTTCTGGCTGATGACGAGGCCCAGGCCGGTGCCACCGTGGCGGCGGGTCGAAGAAGTATCGACCTGACTAAAGGACTTGAAGAGCCGGCTCATCTGCTCGGAGGAAATACCAATCCCGGTATCGTGCACGTCGATCATGACTTCGTGGCAGCCGGAATCCTTGAGCGTGGCATCCACGTGGATCGAGACTTCGCCCTCCTCGGTGAATTTAACGGCATTGCCGACGAGATTGAAAAGGACCTGACGGATACGAGTGGCATCGCCGATGAAGGTCTCGGGCATACCGTCGGCCAGGCAATAGCTCATGCGCAGGCCCTTCTCGGCCGCTTTGGGACCGAGCAGCTCAAGCGTGCCCTCCACGCAGTCGCGGATGCTGAAGGGAGCCTGATCGAAGTCCATGCGCCCCGCCTCGATCTTGGAAAAGTCCAGAATATCGCTGATGATGGCCAGCAGGGATTCGCCGCTAAGCTGGATCGTCTCGACGTAGTCGCGCTGCTGGGCGGTCAGCTCGGACTCCAGCAAAAGGCCGGTCATGCCGACAACACCGTTCATCGGGGTGCGGATTTCGTGGCTCATCGTGGCCAGGAACTCGCTCTTGGCGCGGTTGGCAGCGTCGGCATCGGCGAGGGCCTTGCGCATCTGCTTCTCGTGCTCAAGGCGCTGGGTGATATCCTGGATCAGGGCCACCGTCTGCTGCTCGCCCTCTCGGGACTCGATACGGATACTCTGGATAAGGACGCTGACGCGTCTGCCGTCCTTGTGGATGAGTTCGCTTTGCAGCGGGCCATAGCGCCCCTCCACGCGCAGGCGGGCGCGCTCCTGCTCGATCTCCTCCATCTTGTCCTCCGGGACGATGTCGCGGTAGGAACGCCCGAGCATCTCCTCCCGGGAATAGCCGAGTATCTGATGGAAGCTATGGTTGCCGTTCTGAAAATAGCCGTCGATGTCCTGCACGACCATGCCGATCGGGGACAACTGGAAGATGGCCCGAAAGCGTTTGTCGGCCACGCGACGGGCCTCCTCCTCCTGACGGCGCTTGATAGCGGCCCCGAGATTACGCGCGGAAGCAGAAATAATCGCACGCTGTTCCTCGGTCCAGTTACGCTCGTAGCGGCAGTCTTCCAGTGCCATGTAGCCCCAGAAGGTTTTGTCGAAAATGATCGGGCTGCAAACCAGCGAGCGCACCCCGAAACGGGCGAGGAAGTCGGCCTCGGCCCGGCTGCCAGCCCCTTGCGAGCTTAGCACGTCGCCCCCCTGGGCGAGGCTATCATACCAGGGCATCAGCCCGAGCGAACGATAAGACAGGCTCTGGAAGTCCGGGTCATCCCGGTGCGAGGTGGTCCCCGTACGCGCCCACTCGTAGCATTCGGCAGCCCGTGGGTCATCCGGCGGCCTGTCGGCATCGTTTTCCATGAGGTACACTCGGTCCACGCCGGCACTCTTGCCGACCAGGCGCAGGCCCTCGTTGATCGACACGGAAAGGTCGGGCTCGCTCAGGATCAGGCGGTTCATCTCCGCAATCGACTTAAGCAGCTTCTGGTTGTACTCGAGCTCCTCAAGTGTCTGCAGAGAGCGGCGGCGGGCCTGGTTCTTCACCGCCTCGGCCTTGATCAGCACCATCTGTATCCACGCGGCAATACAACCGATGACCGCACTGAGCACCAACGAGAGTACAATGCCGCCGATGGCCACCCCGCGCACCGCGCCCATGCGCTGATTATACACCTCCACCGGCAGGTCCACCCCGGCAATGGCCACGGTCTTGCCCTCGGAATCGAGCACTGGTGCCAGGCCGGACATGAAGGTGCCGAAGCGGTCCGTATAGGGCCGGCTCGTGGAGAAGGCCTCGTGGTCACTCAACTGCAGAATCTGCTGCCGGTCGTCCGGGTCGAAATTGCCCGCATAGGGCTCCATGATCTCAACCGGCGTAAGGCTGCTCGGCTTACGCTCGAGACGGTCCATCTCCTGCGTCGTGTCGAGGATGATGTTGTAGCCGCCGTCCTCGCGGGGGTTCATCGTATAGACCCGCAGGACATCCGGCGCGGCATTATGAAAAGCAACCATGGGCTCGAGCAGCAACTCGTGCATAAAAGACCCCTGCTGCTGCGGCGATAGAATCTGCTTGTGCTTGTCACCGTCGATATGGGCTACCGCCAGGCGGGCCAGACGCTCCAAGTCCCCTCGGATGCTTGACAACTGCGCGCTACGCGCCTGGTAGTAGACATAGGCAACAACAATGCACCCAACCGCAAAGATGATACCTGCGACGAGCATCCCCAGTGCGGCTGGTCCAAAGCGAACCTCAGTATTGTCTTGTTCCTTGAGCAAGTGAGCCTTGTATCGGTAGATACGTGTAAAAGCTAAACAGAGGTAAAAACCCTATTTGCGTTAATTAATAGTAAATTTCCTTCGTCTGCAAGAACGCAGAATCCCCGATAAAATTCCCTCTCATGCCCTCATTTAACCATTTTTCCGCCCGCTTGGCAATCGATGCCGTTCGCCAGGCCGCCGTTTTGTGCACGCGCGTTCGGGCCAGCCTGAACAGCGACGGCTCTCTCGCCAAAGCCGACAACTCCCCCGTCACGATTGCTGACTACGGCTCGCAGGCGGTCATTCTTCACCTGCTCTCGCAAAAAAACCCGGAGATTCCCGTCGTCGCCGAAGAGGATGCGAATGCCCTCCACGACCCGGCCAATGAGACACTGGCCACCGAAGTGCGGCAGGAAGTACGCCGACTGTTGCCCGATCTCGACGGGGACGCGATCCTCGCCGCCATTGACCGCGGCAACCATACCGGCGGCAACCAGGGGACCTTCTGGACCCTCGACCCCATCGACGGCACCAAGGGTTTCCTGCGCAACGACCAGTACGCCATCGCTCTGGCCCTGATCCAGGATGGCCGCCCCGTGCTCGGCGTGCTCGGCTGCCCGGAACTTCCCGGAGACGAGGGCACCGGCTGCGTGCTCGTCGCCTGCCGCGGAGAAGGCGCACGCCAGTATTCACTGACTGGCGACACCTACCGCTCCATTGGAGTGAGCGCCACCCCCTCCCCCGCCCAGGCCTGTTTCTGTGAATCGGTCGAAAGCGGCCACTCCCGCCACGACTGGTCATCCCTCGTGGCCGAAAAGCTCGGCATCACCCGCCCTTCCGTCCGCATGGACAGCCAGTGCAAATACGCTTCGATCGCCCGTGGCGACTCCGATATCTACCTGCGCCTGCCGACCCGCGCCGGCTACGAGGAAAAAATCTGGGACCACGCCGCAGGCTGCCTCATCGTGGAGGAAGCGGGCGGCACCGTCACGGACATCACCGGACGCCCCCTGGACTTCGGCGCCGGACGCACGCTCAAGCACAACCGGGGCGTCATCGCCACCAACGGCCCCTGGCACACGCAGGTTGTCGAAGCGGTCAGTGCCACCGCCCCGGCTTGATCCCAGCCCAGAAGCGGCTCAGAAGAACTCCCCCTGCCTCTGGTTTTTCTGACTCTAGCAAAGAAGCCCTCCAGCGTATGCAGTCAGTAACGTTTGCAATACGGGCGGGAAAATAAATTCAGCTAATTGGGCCACACGGTCCATTCGGAACCCGCGCGTGCGGATCTCTCGCCGGGAAAGATTAATGCAGGATATCCGCTGAGGCGGACTCAGCCACAGGCACATCGCCAGCAACATGAGCATCATGGCTGACAAAGGCGCTGATAAGAAAAGCAATCGCCACGGCAATGGTAAGGAGAATGCCGGGGGTGCCGATTTTGCTTCTGACGAATTGTTTCATGATGGTATGCAGTTACGAGGAGGTCAGAAACGAAAGACGGGGACGGTTTTCATGCGGAAAGGCTTCCTCCAGCAGAGGAGCCCTCGGACGGGCCAGCACGGAAAGGCTGCGTGAGAGCATCCCGGTGTTGGCCCGCACATGTACGGCACGGTCGTCCCAGAGTTCCACCATATCCATATCGACACGGTTGGTGATCTCCAGGCCGGGCAGGCCGTGCTTGCGCAGCCACTTCTGGATGGGGGGGTGAGACTCCGGAAGGGTCGCGCGTGCAGTGACAATTTTAACCTGGTAGCCGGCCGCCAGCCAACGGCGGATACGGGCCAGCATCAACGGGACTGGACGCCCCACGTGCTTGAGCCCTTTCCAGGTCTTAAACCTGGCCAGCGTACCATCCAAGTCTACTCCGATCCAGGCGTTCTCGTTCGGCGGAGGCAGGACCTCCGTATCGGCGAGAGATGCCTCAAGCTTGGCGGAGCGACCCACCAGGCGTTGGAGAATAGACTTCATATCGAGAGAGTTACGAAAAAAGACAGGACGGGGACGCCTCAAAACCATGAAAATCATCTCATGGATATGCCTTATTTTCTTGGGAAGAGATTACGCAGATGAGAAGAGAAAATCAAGCCTGAAAGCCGCCATAAGGACGCCTTTACCACTATATTACAACAGGTTACACAACTGTAACGTATTCGCACACCAGCAAGCATACATACGAAAAATGGGCAAAAATGACGGAAAAACAGTCCGGACCAGCCCCACTCTTCCCACCGCAGACGGCAAGCTCCTCGCTGACAGCGCAAAAGGGGATTTCGTCGAATTCGTTTTGCAATTTGGCCTGGCGTTAGCTATGGCTGTTTAAGTAAAGACACGCGCCGGTTTTACGTCACTTATTGCACACATGGCGGCAACACCTCCCACCAGTGGCTAAACCGTGAAACCTGCCCAAGTTTGCCATCCCGCTCCGACACGCCAAACTCCCGCACCATGCCGAGCCGAACGATAGAGACCTATATCCGCAATATCTATCTGCTGGCCGACCAGGCCAGAGACCAGGCCGTTACCGTGGACGAAATCGCCGCGAGCCTCGATCTGGTCCCCTCAACCGTCACCTCCATCGTCGGCGGACTGGCAAAGGCCGAGCTGGTGACACAGGACGACGCGCACCGCGTCCGACTGACCGACAAGGGGCGCGAGCTGGCCATCGGGATGCTCCGCCGTCACCGGCTGCTGGAGTATTTCCTGGTGGAAATCCTGAAAATGGACTGGGCGGACGTCCACACCGAGGCCGAAACCCTCGAACACGCCGTCTCCGACCGCCTCCTCGAACACCTCGACGCTTTTCTGGGTGAGCCGCGCTTCGATCCGCACGGCGACCCCATTCCCACCCGCGAAGGGCACATGCACCACCGGCACATGAGCCAGTTGGCGCAGTTGCGGGCCGGGCAGCAGGCCAAGGTCGCCCATATCGCCGACCAGCAACCCGACTTTCTCGGCTACGTGCGCAAGCTTGGCCTGTTGCCGGGGACAGCCTTTACCTTGAGCAAGGTCCGCTCTCCCTCCGGCGTACTCACCGTGGAGGTCCCTGGCCGTCAGCCACAGGAGATCGGCCTCTCCGCCGCCCGAAAGATCTGGGTCGAGAGCTAGGCGCATACGGTGCTTTGCCCAACGCACTGATCGCCAGCCAGTTTCGGCTGTGTAACGCCGAGCAGGTCGCATACGGCCCATGTCCGTCGCGTGCCAGAATCCACGCCTACAGGCCGCCCGTCAGTTGCGTTATTTATCACTGGCTCCAGTGACAAAATTATCTCCTATCCTGCGGGGCTGGAACGCTTTCTTGACTGCGTTGACTAATTCTCCAAACTATCAGTTGATTTTCTACCTGAATTAGATATTCTGTTTCTAATCACACTCCTTAAAAGGGGTAATCACCACAATTTCAACCACTGGCTCCCCGCGACACATGGCTGACGAGCATAATGCGAAAGGCATCAGCCGGATCGACTCCGGCTCAACGCACGGGTGGTTTGTGCGGGGATACCGCAACGGAAAAACCTACTCCCGGCTATTCAGCGACCGCAAATCCGGCGGTCGGGAAGAGGCTTGGGAGGCTGCCCTCGCCTATCGGGACAAACTTTACGACGATCTCGAAAAAATCCCGGCCAAGCCGCGCGAGCGGCGCATGGTTTACCGCGACAGCCGTAACACGACCGGCGTACTCGGGGTCAGCCGTACCCGCAAAAAAGACACCCAAGGCCGCGTAAGCGAATGCTACTCGGTCAGCTGGCGCCCCGAACCCGGTCAGCAGAAGTGCACCTCTTTCTCCATTCGCAAGTACGGCGAGAAAAAGGCCTTTGAACTGGCCGTCGCCCTGCGTAAGCAGAAGCTGAAAGAGATCTACGGCACCTCCGTCATCCGCAAGATCAACCAGCGCGCCCGGCAAAAAGGCGAGCATTCCATGCTCTAGGTGATGTGAACTGTGAGCCCGGTGCTACCCGCCGGGCTTGTGTGTCTATCGACGGGCAGACCCTTGTTTTACTTGGCGCCGAACTCACGTGAGGCCATGGCCGCGCCGATGATCCCGGCCCGGTTTTCGAGCGTCGCGGTCTTCACCGGGGTCGTAACCTTCAGGTATTCGAGGAACTTGTCGCCTTTTTTCGCGGCACCTCCCCCGAGGATGAAGAGGTCCGGGTTCATCACCCGCTCCATATACTTGAGGTACTCGGTGAAACGTGCTCCCCACTGCTTCCAGCTCAACTCATCCCGCTTGCGGGCGGAGTCGGCCACCATCGTCTCGGCGTCGTGAATTTTTCGCACCTTCTTGAACTTGAGCTGGGTGTGGCCCAGCTCGCTGTTCGGGACGAGCATACCATCGTAAAACAGCGCGGTGCCGATGCCGGTGCCGATCGTGATGACCATGACCAGACCCTTTTCGCCGCGGCCTACTCCGAAGCGCATGACGGCGAGGCCTGCCGCGTCCGCGTCATTGATCACTACGGTCGGCTGGCCGAGCTTTTGACCGATCTCTCCAGCCAGGTCCACACCGACCAGGGAAGGGTCGAGGTTCGCCGCCGTGTAGGCGACCCCCTTGCGCATGACACCGGGAAAGCCGCAGCCGACCGGTCCCTGCCAGTCGAAGTGCCCGGCGACCTGGCCAATCGTGTCCAGCACGGCCTCCTTCGTCGCCGGTCGGGGCGTGTCGATGCGGAAACGCTCGCCGAGCATCTCGCCAGTGTTCGTGTCCACCGGACTGCCTTTGATGCCCGATCCACCGATGTCTACTCCAAGAATCCGCATAAAGCTGATTTTAGTTTGAAAACTTTCTGTTCGAAAACGAGTCTAAAGTACGATCCGAGGTTAAAAGATGGCCGACCAAGAACTCCCTCCCCTGCTTTACAGCCCCAAAGACCACGCCACTGCGATCTCGCTGTGCGCCACCCTGGGCGGCTTCGGGGTGCACCGCTACTATGTCGGTCGCTGGATCAGCGGCACGCTGCAGCTGCTAAGTACCCTGGCGGTGGTCATCCTAGGCGGACGACTGGCCTGGGAAGCCTACCGCACCTCCCATCTCATCGCCGCGCTGCTCTTCATCGTCGCGATCATGGTGGCGGTAGCCGTCTGGCCACTGGTGGATTTCTGGCTACTGAACACGGGGCGTTTCGGCGATGCGGCCGGGCGGCCCCTTCTCCCAGGCTGAAGCCACCCCCCAACCGCCGCTAAAGCCAATTCCCTAGAGGGCCCGCAGCCCGTTATTTTGCTTGCCAGCACACCGTCCCAAGGGTAGTTTGGTTATGTATAATCCTAAAAACCAATCATCTACCTGCACCATGATAAAGAAATTCATCTGCCTGTCCGCCTGTGCGGTAACTCTTTTGCCTCTCGCGCTACAAGCTCAGCCACTTCCGGTTGCCGAAGATACGCAGGGCAACATCGTGAATCCGTCTGAGCTTCCGTTCGATCAGGCCGGTAACATCAAAGCCTTCCTGATTAAGGGCAGCTCCGTTACCGTCACTGACGCCAGCGGCAACACCACTCCGCTCAAGCGCGGTGACGTCTTCCGCCAGGGTGCCACGGTTAAGACCGGCGCAAACTCGACTGCGGTTCTCATCCTTTCCAACGGTTCCTCCATCCGTCTCGGACCCAGCTCGGAACTTGAGTTTACCGAGTTCGAGCAGGAAGTGTTCGATCCGGCCATGGGCTCGTACCTGACCCTGACCAAGGACCCCAGCACCTCCAAGACGAACCTGACACTGAAGAACGGGACGATCTCCGGTGAAACCAAGCACCTATCCAGCTCGTCCGAATATGTCGTGACCACGCCGCTCGGCTCAGCCGGCATCCGCGGCACGACCTTCGGTGCCACGGTTAGCAGCGAGGTCGTCAATGGTGTGACCGTCGTGACCGTTACCTTCGCCAAGGGCAGCGGTACCGTGACCTTCGAAGTCCCCGGCGATGTCTCTGGCAGCCTCGGCGACGGGGAAGAAATTACCGTGACGGGCGAACTCAACGCCGACGGCACCGTGACCATCAATAACGTCACTTCCCCCGCTCCGATCGCCCCCGCCATGCAGCAGGCCATCAACGAAGTCGAAGCGGTTAACCCCGAAACCCCGGCCCCCCCGACGGAGACTCCCACCCCGCCGGTGACTCCGGACCCGATCGTGACGCCGGTCTCGGGCGCAGAGAATCAGAATCCCTGATCACTGCAACCAGCTACCACTTTTCAAAAGCCCCGGCATATGCCGGGGCTTTTTTATTCGTCAGGCGCGCACGCCTTTGCCACAAAAGAGGCCTTCACGGGAACCCCGCCGGCCTCAGCCCTGTCTCGGGTTGTAACGGAGTATACCCGGCCCTTCACCCCCCATTTTCTTACCCTCGCATGCAATCCTGTTCCATCGACCCCGATCTGTGTCAGCGCCTGGACCAACTCCAGAAAGAACTGCGTGAGCCCGCCGAAGTCTTTGCCCGTAACGGCATACGCAACACGATCGTGTTTTTTGGCTCGGCCCGAATCAAGCCACCTACTGACACACAGGCCGAGATGGACCGCCTGCACCATGATTTCCAGGGCATCATGATGAAGGATCGCGAAGAGTGGAGCGAGCTCGACCGCGCCAGCCACAACCACTACATGTCGCGCTTTTACGCGGCGGCGGAGTCCCTCGCCGGGCAGCTTGCCCACTGGTCGCGCACGACCTTCCCCACCGACGAGCAGCACTTCATCACCACCGGCGGCGGCCCCGGCATCATGGAGGCCGCGAACCGCGGAGCCAGCCGGGCGGGCGAGCCCACCATCGGCATCAATATAGAGATCCCGACCGAGCAGCGCCCGAACCCATACATCACCCCCGGTCTGTCCCTGCACTTCGAGACCTTCCCCATGCGCAAGTTCTGGCTCATGTACTTTGCCCGCGCGCTCGTGATCTTCCCAGGCGGCATCGGCACACTCGACGAGTTTTTCGAGATCTACACGCTGATGAAAACCCGCAAGGCCAAACGCTACATCCCCATCGTGCTCTTTGGCAGCGAGTACTGGAAGGAGCTGATCAACTTCGAGACGCTCGTGCGCTTCAACACTCTCGATCGCGCCTCGCTGGACTTTTTCCGCTACAGTGACAACGTGGACGAGGCCTTCGCCTTCATCACCGAACAAATCCTGCGCGACCGCCAGAACGGCCGCAACGGCCACAACGCCTCCTGAGCCTTACGCGGGCTTAAACGCCTCGACGCGATAAAAGGTCCAGGTGCTGACCACGCCGTTGTCCTCGCGGAAGTGGCGCTCGTACTCGCCGAGAAAACGCCGCAACTCGCCCGTGGGTACACGTCTGCGTCCCACCGCCCCCGTGCGCTGGAAAAAACGCAGCAGCTCGCGGGCATTGGAAAAGATCACCCGGTGCGTCTGCGCCTCCTCACGCAACACCTCCAGTCCCGCCACGTCAAACGCCCGGCTCCACTGCTCATGCGTGCGCCAGCAGAACGGGTTCCACGCCGGGGCCAGTCGCCGAAACTCGGTCAGCGTCGGATCGGTAAAAAACAGGTGCAGCATGCGCCCGCCCGGGCGTAGCACGCCCGCCATCCGCGTCAGTACTGCCGCCGGATCGGGGGCCCACTGCATGAGCGCCGAGGAGCAGACGAGATCGTACTCGCCCTGCGGTTTCCACGCGTCCATCACAGCCCAGCTCGCCTGCGGAAAATTCGCTTCCCCGGCCCGCACCATGCCCGCCGCTAAATCCGTCGCGAGCACTTCAGCCCCGCGCGCGAGCAGCTCACGTGTCAGCACACCCGGCCCCGCGCCCAGCTCCAGCACTTGTGCCGTGGCGAGCGAGTCCGGTAGCCACCGGCTCCCCCACTCCACCAGGTCGCGCTGGAGAAAGGCGTGATCGACGTACTC
The DNA here is from genome assembly GCA_030673825.1 of Verrucomicrobiota bacterium JB024. Taxonomy (GTDB): domain Bacteria; phylum Verrucomicrobiota; class Verrucomicrobiia; order Opitutales; family Cerasicoccaceae; genus Ruficoccus. The sequence continues at coordinate 18,214 of JAUTCS010000037.1, forward strand.
GCCCGCGCGTTCACCGAAGCGCATCCGTCAGCTCCTTTCTGAAATCCGCCAGCGCGTGCCCCGCACCGGGCACCACCGTGAGCATGGGAAAATCCGCCCGCAGTGCCTCGGCGTCAAGCAGCGTGTCCTGATCGCCCACCAGCACCGTCAGACAACGGCTGTCTCGCGCCGCGCTAGCCGGCGATGCATATTCATTTTTCGGATACGGATCGGTCTGCCCAGCCAATCCCGGCTGCGCCACTTCCGCCAGTTGCTCGATACCCCAGACAAGCTCCTCCTGCGCGTAGGGCAATCCGGCGGGCGGCTCGCCCAGTCCGGCGCGTTGATAAAAATCCTGAAGCGCCGCCAGCGGGTCGCGACGCAGCCAGCGCAGGAGAAAGCGCAGCTTGGCCGCGGGCGTTTTCCCTCCGCGCCCGGACTCGGCGCGGAAGTCCGCGAAAGGCGCAACCAGCACCACGCGGGCGGCGGACGGGAGCTTGTCCCACGCCCCCAGCAGCAAAAAGGCCCCCGTAGAGTAGCCGACGATGATATCCGCCTTTGCGCCATAGCCAGCTTCCGTCTCCGCGACCACGCCACTGGGCGCGCCCGACGACGTATCCATTTTTTCGGTACAGATCGAGGTCGGAAGGAAAATCTCATGCGCCGCCTCCGGGCACACCGACTGGGCGAACGCTTGTGTCGCTTCCGCCGGGCAGGCCCAGCCGCTGATCCAGGTCACGGTCTTCATGAGCAAACGGCGTTGACAGCAGAGGCCACGCGCCGCAGATCGGACTCCGAGAGGGAGGCGTTGAGGGAAATCCGTAAGCGACCTTCCCCAGCGGGCACAGTGGGAGGACGGATCGCGCCGACGCGGATTCCCTCCCCGCGCAGCGCGGCGGCAGCAGCGACAGGATCGTCCACACGCACGGGGACGATGGGCGAGTCCGCGCAAGTGACGAGCTGCGCGTCCACGCAAGCAGCAGACAGAGTCTCCGCGCAGGGCGGCACAGAAGTATCCCCACCGGGCCCGGCCGCCAGCATTTTTCGAAAATCACGCGACATCGCATGCAGACGCGGGCGCTCGGCGGGTTGTTGGCGGATCAGCTCAACGGCCTTGTGGGCGGCGGCGGCGCAGGACGGCGGCAGGTAGGTCGAGTAGATGAATTCGCCCGCATGGTTGATCAGGTGACGGCGCATCACCTCGTCGTGAAAGAGCGTGAACGCCCCCATCGAGCCCAGGCCCTTGCCCAGCGTGCCCACCATCAGGTCAACCTGGTCGGCCACCCCGGCGGCCTCGATCAGGCCGCTGCCGCCCGCGCCATACCAGCCCAGGGCGTGCGCCTCGTCGAGAATCCAGAAAAAACCGTGCCGCGCCTTCAGCGCGGCCATGGCCCGCAGGTCCGGGTAGTCGCCGTCCATGCTGTACACCGTCTCCGAGACGACAAAGACCGTCTCGTACTGCCCGGCGGTTTGCGCCAGCAGCTCGGCCAGATGGTCCAGATCGAGGTGACGGTAGCGTTGCAGCCGCGCCCCCGAGGCCAGGAGGCCGTGGATCATGCTGTTGTGGATGAGCCGGTCGGCCAGCACGAGGTCGCCCCGGCGCGGCAAACCGCTGAGGACCGCCGCGTTGGCGGCGAAGCCGGTGTTCCAGACCAGCCCGCAGGAAAAGCCGCACCACGCCAGCAGCTCGGCCAGCAACGCCTCGTGCGCCTCGGTGTAGCCCGAGATGAGCGGTGAGGCCGCCGAAGAGCAGCCCCAGCGCTGCGTCGCGGCGATAGCGGCGGCCTTGACCGCCGGGTGCTGCGAGAGGCGCAGGTAGTCGTTGTTGGCCAGGTCGAGCAAGGACTCGTCAGCGGCGCGCGCGTGCAGCGTGCGCTCCAGCCCCTGCGAGCGGCGCTCGTCCAGCTCCCGCCCCAGTCGGGCTGAGAGCGCGGCGGGTGAACTCAAGCCGTCTGCGCCGCCAGCCATGGCCGTTCCACCCACTCGGGCTCCGTCGCGCCGGGCTTGAGCGCGGCGCACAGGGGCAGGTTACAGGCGGCGAGGGCCGCGCGGTTGGACTGGAGAATGATGTCGGACTCGGGCCGGATCTGGTTGAGCCAGAGCCAGACCGGGATGCCCGCCTGCGCCGCGAATTCATACGCCATGCGCGCCTGGCCGATCGCCCCGAGCCGGTCCTCGACCACGAGCACGATCAGGTCCGCCTGCACGGCGCTGGCAAAGGCCCGGATATCGCGCCCCTGCGCGTCCATCGGCGAGGCCACGCCACCCGCGCCCTCGATCAGCCGCCAGGCGGCGGGCGGGAGCTTGGCGTAGCGCCCGAGCAGGGCCTCCAGCGTGAGCGTGACGCCCTCGCGGGCGGCAGCGTCCGGGGGCGACATCGGCTCGGCGAAGCGGTACAGCGTGTGCGCCTCGGCCCGGCCGGCAGTGGCACGCAGGGCGGTCTCGGCGTCACCGTGGCCACCGGGCGCGATGCCGGTTTCCACGGGTTTGACGATCTGGACGGCACCCGCGCCCAGCCCGGAGAGCTCCCGGGCCAGGGCGGCGGTGACGCGGGTCTTGCCCACGCCGGTGTCGTTGCCGGTGATGACAATGACGGGCATTTTTCTCTGTTTTAAATAAACGTCCCGCTTACGAGAGGACGGGCTGGGCCGCTTCTTCGGCAGGCTCGTCGTCGTGGTGGCCACAGCCGCAACCCTCGGACTCTTCCTTGCTGCGGGCGTGAATCTCGCGGGCGGTGTCGGGGTGCAAGTCGTGCAGGCCGAGACGGGCCAGGAGCTTGCGGTCCTCGTGCTGGCGCGGGTTCTCGGTGGTCAGCAGGCGGTCGCCAAGGAAGATGCTGTTGGCCCCGGCCAGGTAGCACAGGGCGTGCATCTCGTCGGACATCTGGCTGCGACCGGCGGACAGGCGCACGATGGAGTACGGCATGGCGATGCGGGCCGTGGCGATGATGCGGACGAACTCGAAGCTATCGACAAAGGCCTGATCCTCCAGCGGGGTGCCCTTGACGGCGACCAGCGCGTTGATCGGCACAGAGTCGGGCTGCGGGTCCATGTTGGCCAGCTCCAGGAGCATTTTGAGGCGGTCGTCCACGCTCTCACCCATCCCGAGGATGCCGCCGCAGCAGACTTCCATCCCGGCGTCACGGACGTTCTTGATCGTGTTCAGGCGGTCGTCAAAGGTGCGGGTCGTGATGATCTTGCTGTAAAACTCGCGCGAGCTGTCGATGTTGTGGTTGTACACGTCGCAGCCGGCGCCCTTGAGGGCCTTGGCCTGGTTGACATCGAGCATGCCGAGCGTGCAGCAGACCTCCAGGTCGAGCGCCTTGACCGCCGAGACGGTTTCCAGGATGTTCTGGAACTGGCTGTCGGTGTAAACCTTGCGCCAGGCCGCGCCCATGCAGAAGCGCGTGGCCCCGTCGGCCTTGGCGGCGCGGGCGTCGATCATGACGCGGTCGGTGTCGAGCAGCTTTTCGGGCTCCAGGCCGGTATCGTTGTGCGCGGACTGCGGGCAGTACTTGCAGTCCTCCGAGCACTTGCCGGTCTTGATCGACTTGAGCGTGCACAGCTGCACGCCCGCCGGGTCCTGGGTGCGGTGGTGGACTTCCTGAGCCCGCAGGATCAGCGTCGTGAGCGGCAGGTTGTAGATCTCCTTCAGTTCTTCGAGTGTGGTCATCGTATGGCAGTCATTGAACCTCAAGGCGCGGGCCTCAGGCGTTAAGCACGATCTGCGTCGCGCGGGTCAGTTGTTTAAACAGAAAATCGATCTCCTCGGGCGTGATCACCAACGGCGGCACCACCAGCAAGGTGTCCCCGAGGGCGCGGCAGATGAGCCCATGCTGGCGGGCCTCCAGCGAGATTTTCAGGCCGGTTCGCTCCGGCACCGGGCGCTCGGGCAGCTCCAAAGCAGCGAGCAGACCGCGCTGGCGCACGACGGGGAAAAGTCCGCTGTCCACGCCGTACTGCTTCACCGCCGACTCGAAGGCCGCCAGCGTCTCGGCGTGGCTGCCGTCGGCCATGCGTTCTTCCAGCAGCTCGATGCTTTTGTGGGCGACGGCGGCTCCGAGCGGATTGCCGGTAAAGGTGTGACCGTGGTAAAAGGCCTTGTACTCCTCAAAGCGCCCAAGGAAGACCTGAAAAACCGCCTCGGTCGTGAGGGTCGCGGCCAGCGGCAGGTAACCGGCGGTCAGGCCCTTGGCCAGGCAGAGGAAGTCCGGCTCGACGCCTTCCTCGCGGCAGATGAGAAGCGGCCCCACCCGCCCGAAACCGACGAAGACCTCGTCCAGAATGAGGTGGACGCCCGCGCGGCGGCAACGCTCCGCCACGGCCTTCATAAAGCCGCGCGGTTGCAGACGCATCCCCGCCGAGCCCTGCACCCAGGGCTCCATGATGAGGCAGGCGGTGGTGTCGGCCTTTTCGGCCAAAAGCGCGTCGAGGCGGGCCAGGGAGGCGCTCATGTCCTCCGAGCGGACAACACCCGCAGCCTCGTCACAAACCGGCGTGGGCACGCGGTCCACCGGGAAGCACCAGGGCGCGAACCGGCTGTGGAAACCGCCACTGTCGCCCACCGACATCGTGCCAAAGGTATCGCCGTGGTAGGCTCCGGTCAGCGCGATGACGCCGGTTTTTTCCGGCTGGCCGCTGAGCTGCCAGTACTGGAAAGAAAGCTTGAGGGCGATCTCGACCGCGTTGGAGCCGTTATCGCTGTAAAAGACGCGGGTGAGGTTGTCCGGGGCGAGGGAGACGAGCTTTTCGCTCAGGCGGGCGCCGGTCGGGTGCGCCAGGCCGAGCGTCGTGCTGTGTGCGATCTGCTCAAGCTGACCGATGAGCGCGGCATTGAGCGCGGGGTGGTTGTGCCCGTGGACGTTGGTCCAGATGGAGGCGTTGCTGTCGAGGTAACGGTTACCGTCGGTGTCGAAGAGCCAACAGCCCTCCCCCCGCTCGATGTAGAGCCGCGGGTTGGCCAAGTGTTCCTGCATCTGCGTGAACGGATGCCAGGCATGGGCCGCATCAAGGCGATCCACGGTATCAGTCTGGCTCTCGGTCGCAGGCGTCATAAAGGCGGCTAATGTGACAGGCTCGAAACCGATTGTTAAGCCAAAAAGCCGCCCGCTTGACAATTATTTTTTCAAATACAAAAAAAGCGTAAAATTCAATCAGCTAATCAAATGTCTTCACGCCCCCGGCTTCGCGGGACCGTCTGGCTCACGGCTGTCTTCGTCCGAGTCCCGCTCGCCCGTTCCGGCTGTTTCCTCGCCCGCGTCGGTGGCGAATTCGCCATCATCGTCCTCGGGCGGCTCCTCGGGAAGCGGGTCGGTGTCGGCCTCGATAACCTCCTTGAAGGCGGCGATGGACGCGTCGTTACCGACGATGAGCAACACGTCGCCGACGTGGATGATCTCGTCCGGCGGCGGTGGCGCGATGCGCTTTTTCCCACGCTGGATGCCCAGTACGCTGACCCGGTAGCGGTTGCGCACGTTGCAGCCTGCGAGCGTCTGGCCGGTGAGGAAAGAATCCGCCCGCACAAACACCCGCTCGATGCGGAAGGGCTTGTCCTCGGCGCGCATACCGGGAGATTTGGTGGCAAGGGTGCGCCGGGCGTTGGCGAGCTGCTCCTCCGAGCCGATGAGTACGAGGTTGTCCCCGGCGAAGATCGGCACCTCCGGCGAGGGGTCGTAGTGCGTCATGCCGCCGCGGCTGATCGCCACGATGGAAGCGCCGGTCTTTTTGCGCAGGTGCATCTCGCGCAGCAGCATGCCGCAGGCGATGGAGTCCTCGGCGATGGTGACGGTCTCAACCTCGGTCTGCCAGCGGTGCACGTGCGAGAGCTCGCGCAGGGTGGCCTGGCGCAGTTGCTCCTCATTTTCGGCGGTCTGCTCCTGAAAGCTTTGGAGAAAGAGGTACTCCATCCGGCTGTTGATGTTGATGATCGACTTCCAGAAAATGATCAGGGCCACGCACCCGGCCACGATGAACATCCCCAGCGCCACCCCCGAGGGGAAAAACGGCGAGGCCGCCGCCAGAAACACGCCCCCGAATAGCACGATCACGACCGAGAGCATGATCGTGTGCACGAGGTTGGCCATCCGCCCGCTGAGCAACTGCGGGTGGCGGCTGCTGACGAAGACCGTGGAGGTGACCAACTGGATAAGGACGTCGAGGTTGCGGATGACCGAGGACAGGAACGGCAGGCACACCAGCGCCGCCAGCAGCCACACCCCGGCATTGCTCCAACTCTCATGCCCGGCCAGAGCAGGAACGCGGTAGATCGACTTCGCCCCGAGGTAGGCGATGACGAGGATGCCGTTGAGCAGGAGGAAATTTCCCACGATCTGAATCAACGGTCGCCGCGCCAGTCGGAAAAACGTAATCCGCCCCACCCTGCGCGCGATGGCGTCGAGCATCTTTTCGTAAATGCGGCCCGACACACGCACCTGATCGGGTGTCTTTTCCGCGATCCAGCTAAAAAGCCGGGCGGGGTCGGCGTTGAGTACCGGGATGATAATGTAAGTGACCAGCGCCAGGCCCACGGCCATACTCGGGAGGCTATCCCCGGTAGCCCCGGTAGCCGTCCCCATCGCCGCGATGATGAAGCCGAATTCCCCCACGCTGGCCTTCGAGATCGAGGCCCGGAAGCCCGTCTCCGCGCTCTGTCCTCCCACGAACAGCCCGAGCCAGCAGGTCAGGGTCTTGCCGATGACGACCAGCACAGCGATGAAGCCGACCGCCAGCCAGTTCGCCAGCAGCCAGCCCGGATCGATCAGCATCCCGATCGTGACAAAGAAGATCGCGCAGAAAAGATTTCTAAATGGATCGGTGATGCGCTGAATGTCGCCGACGATCTGCGTCTGCGCCATGATCGCACCCGCCAGGAATGCCCCCAGCGAGATCGAGAAACGCGAGAGCTGCGCCAGTTCGCCCAGGCTCAGAGCGAGCGCCACCGAGACAAGCGTGATGATTTCGCCCGAGTTGGAGCCCTTGAGCTGGCGGCTCAGCCAGGGCGCGATCACCCGCCCCACGAAGTACACGCTGACCGCAAACACCCCCAGCAGGAAACAGATGCGGTACACCGCCTCCAACTCCAGCGTCTTGGCCGCGCCCACCTCGCCGAGCACGACCAACAGCAGGATGGCCACCATATCCTCGAAGACGAGGATACCTACGGCCATGTGCGCGTCGGCGTGCTTGAGCCGCCCCTTGTCCTTGAGGATTTTGATACACAGCAGCGAGGCGGAGTTGGTCAGCAGTGCCCCGAGAAAAATCCCCTCAACCGGCGTGTAGCCCACCAGTGGCGCGCAGAGAATCCCTATGATAAAGACAATGACTGACTGGAGCGCCGCCGCGATAAAGGCCGGCCAGAACACCCGCCGCAGCCGCTCGATGTCGAACTCCAGCCCGATGAAAAACATCAGGAAGATCACCCCGAGCTGGCTCAACTGTTCAATCGACCCGGCATCGCGCAGCGAGGGCAGATCCGGCGTGTACGGACCGATGATAACCCCCGCCAGCAGATAGCCGAGAATCACCGGCAGCCGCAGCTTATAGAAAATAACGGTGACAACCGCCGCGCACAGGACGACCAGCGTCAAATCGTGAATGATACTTCCCTGATCCAATCCCGGTCAGTGTGACGAGCGCCCCCGCCCGCATCAACTCCGAAAGTCACGTCCTGTCACGGAAACCAGTTGGCCCTTGTACGCCAAATGTGAGAAAAAAATCTCTCACAAAGGCACAAAGATACACAAAGGTCTTTAGCTCGTATGCCTTATCGTTTTCTCCTCTCCTCTGTGCTCTCCGTGTCCTCTGTGTGAGTAAAAATAGATTTCACACGGAGCGCACGGAGTACACGGAGATAAAAACAGCAAGAGACGCGATCAGCTTCCTCCCATTGTGCATCTTTGTGCCTTTGTGAGAGAATAACGAGTGAAACGGAGAATGCCCCCCAACCCCACCTATACGCTCGCAACCCGCACAAAAAAAGGCCCTCCGAAGAGGGCCTTAAAAGTGGAGCGAGCGAAGAGGTTCGAACTCTCGACATCTACCTTGGCAAGGTAGTGCTCTACCAACTGAGCTACGCTCGCTTACTGTGAAAGTCGGGTAATGTGGGGATCTCAGGACCCAATGTCAAGCTCCAGAATGGAACGTTTTCGAACATTTTCTGGAAGAGGCATAAATCCATTATCCTCCAATGACTTAGACATTTCATCACTGAGCATAAAACGCAAAATATCGCGAAGTTCTGCTTTATTTTCCGTTTTATAAACGAGGTAGAACGGCAAACGCAGCGGATACGACTCGTAATAGACATTTTGGCGGCTCGGCCCATAGGCGAAGGAGCCCTGCTCCCCGGTGGAAACGGACAGCGCCTTGAGCCCGCTCTGGGTGGGCATGTAGGGAAAAATGCCGATCGCGCCGGAGTCATTGAGAATGACCTCGGGCGTCTTGGAGAAGTCCACCACCGTCAGGGTGTTCGACTTAAACGGGGCACGCTTGAGCGCCTTGGACTTGAACAGTTCGCGCACGACCGAATCGGGAATTTCGACGACCACAGGCTGGATGGAGCGGGTGGCCATGTTGCCAGCCAGGCCGAGTTCGCCCCAGCGGCCATAGTACTGCTCCGAGGAGGCACCAAAAACGCCCCCGAGCTGCTTGAGGCTGAGCTCAGTCAGCGGGTTGTCGTCATTCACCACGATCACGGCCACCTGATAGGCGAAGGGAATGATCTTGTACCCCTCCAGCTCGAACTTTCCGTCGTCGGGCCGCGCCACAAAGCCGAGCTGGGCCTCGTCGTTGCGTAGCTGGCTCATGGCCGGGATGCTGCCGAACAGGTCGATGCCCACCTCCAGGTGCTTGCTTTCGGCAAAGGCTTCCAGCGGCTTGACCACAGCTCCTTCCAGGAGATCGGACCCGACCACTTCGATCTTGTCTGCGTGCGCGACCAGCGCCAGGGATGAGGCGGTCAACAGTGAGAGTAACGTAGATTTCATGGGAATCGTTGGGGAGTATAGAGTCGCAGTTTTGTCGCGTTCAATCTTTTTACAAGCCATTAGCAAGTACCGAGAACGCCAGTGACATCAGCCCGGCACGTCCAGTTCCGGCCATTGGGCAAGTTTCCGGTGAAGCGTGCGGCGGCTGATGCCCATCAGCTCGGCGGCGCGGGTGCGGTTGCCGCGAGCCTCGATCAGGGCGTTGCGCAGGAGGCGCTTTTCGTTCTCCTCCTTGGAGAGCGGGTTGGCAAGAATGGGCTCGGAGCGTCCAGTCGAGGAAGCGGAACCGCCGCCCGAGGGTTTCCCGGGCTCGAAAAAGCGGGCGTCCAGATCGTACTCGGTGACTACCCCGCCCCGCTTCATCACGACGGTGTTTTCGCAGAAATTGCGCAGCTCGCGGATGTTGCCCGGCCAGCCGTAGTGCTGGAGCACGCGCAGGGCCTCGGGGCTGAGCTGAACCGCCGGGGTGTTGTTCTCCTCGGCGAACTGCCGCATGAAGTGGTCCAGCAGCAGCGGGATGTCGTCCGGACGCTCGCGCAGGGCGGGCAGGCGAATGGGCACGACGTTGAGCCGGTAGTAAAGGTCTTCGCGAAACTCGCCCTTGTCCACCAGCTCCTTGAGGTCGCGGTTGGTGGCGCAGACCAGGCGCACGTCCACCTGGATGGACTTGAGGCTCCCCAGCCGCTCGAACGAGCGCGTCTCCAAAAAGCGCAGGAGCTTGACCTGGGTCGGCGCGTCGATCTCCCCAATCTCGTCGAGAAAGAGCGTGCCGCCGTCCGCCGCCTCGAAGCGCCCGATGCGCCGCTCCGCCGCTCCGGTATAGGCCCCCTTCTCGTGCCCGAAGAGCTCGCTCTCCAACAGGTTGGCCGGGATGGCCGCGCAGTGCACCGGCACGAACGGGCCACGCGCGCGGTCGCTGTTCTGGTGGACCATCTGGGCGACAAGCTCCTTACCCGTGCCGGTATCCCCGTAGAGCATAACCGTGGCCCGTGACGGAGCCACCTGCCGCACCTGGTCGAGCACGTGGTTGAGCGCAGCGGAGTTGCCCACGATGCCCTCGAAGCTGAACTTGCGGTCCAGCCGCTGGTGGAGCTGCTGGTTCTCGCTCTCCAGCTTGCGCGACTGGATGGCACGCTTGATGATGATCTCGAGCTTTTCGAGGTTGAGCGGCTTGGTCAGAAAATCGAACGCCCCGTGCTTCATCGCCTCGACCGCGGTCTGCACGTTGCCATAGGCCGTCATCATGATGCACACGGGCCGGTGCGGGAGCTGGAGCGCGTGGTCGATCACCTTCAGGCCGGACTTGCCCGCCATACGCAGATCCGTCAGCACCACGTCGAACGGCTCCCCGTCCAGCAGCCGGAACGCCTCTTCCGCATCCCGCGCCTGATAAACGTCGTAATCGTCCTCCAAAGCGGCCGCCAGGCCCTCGCGGGTGTGCTTTTCGTCGTCAACGATGAGAATGCTCTCCGGCATATCCCACCCACCTAAGCAGACCCGCGCCCCCAAAACCACCCTAAACCACCACCCCCGCGACATTTTGTCCCGTCGGGGCGGTAGTGTGGAGAATGCGGGGGCTCCGCGCCCCCACACCCCGCGGCAGCCGAGGGCTGCACCCCCGGTGCGGCGGCCGGGCGGGGCCCAAAAACCCCGCCCCCATTGTATCCAAACCAGCCACCGGCGCGCCCCCAAAAATGGGTGTGTCTTTAGGGGGGTTTAAATTTTGG